>CAYFOR010000057.1:0-17672 GCA_964344785.1 uncultured Piscirickettsiaceae bacterium | reverse complement strand
GTCATCAATAACCAATTGAATTTATTCGATTAAACGTTGGGACACCAGTGAGTTTTGCTATCTGTTCGAATTGATCATGAAAAATCACACCATCTTTTTTCATTATCTACGTGGCAGCACCATTCTGCTCTTGCTGGGCGTTGGGGTCACACTGGGGATCAGCTATCTGTTTGCCAAGGAAATCCTGGTAGATACCGTAAAACAGGATCTGCAATATCATGCAGACTTCCGAAAAGACCTGATTCTTTCCCAACTCACCGAGCAGAAAACATGGATGAAAAGGGTCTCCACTCAGGCAGGATTTATTGAACTCTCGGAAAGTCTTATCAATAGCTACCAAGCGGACAGTGAGAATGCGTCACGCTATCGACTTGCCCAAAATCGCTTTCGCAGAGAGTATGAGTCGATTTTAGAGGCAGAAGGCATTGAAGATCTTTTTCTGATTGATCGCAGTGGTGAGCTGGTTTTCTCATTAAGACCCATGAGCGAGGAGATCGGTGAGGACATATCAGAGGATGGATTTTATGGCAAAACCATTCTTTCCGAACTGTATCTGAAGATATCCGGAACAAAGGCGCTCTCAATCTCCAGGTTTGGAAAGATTGAACAGGTTGAGGACTCGACAGTACTGATCGGGACACCACTGTTCTCGATGGATGACAACAACCCGGAACAGTATATCGGCATGTTGGTACGACCTTTTTCGCTCGACCGTATTCGCGCCATGTTGGCCAATTACAGTGGACTTGGCGAGAGTGGAGAGGTTGTCCTTGCACAGAGCCGTGACATGGATAGAGGGAGCGGAATCAACTTCATCAGCCACTTCAGAGATGGCAGACAACCGGATCAGGCCTGTCTGGATTTACGGGAAGAGAGTTATCACCGTTTCGCGATTTACGCACCATTGCAGAAGCAGAGCGATATTGGCTGGAGACTCGACAATCACTGCGACCTTACTTTTTCCATTGGTGTCTGGATTCCCGAACTCGAATGGGGGATGGCGGTAAAACAGGATAAAGACGAGATCATGGCCCCTATTCAGCAACTGGAGCGATCACTGGTCATCGGACTGATACCGCTGGTTCTACTGTTGTTCTGGATGGCGCACAGGCAATCCAAGACGCTTTCGCAACCATTGGTACAGCTCATCAAGTCCATTGAAAGTGATTCCCTGGATCAGCAGGTTACCTGCAATGTGACGGAAGTTTGCCGACTGAATGAGACCTTCAGGAAATCGATCGAAGAGAGGAAAGCCAGTGTTGAAGAAAAGGCTTTGGGTAAAATTCTGGGATTTGCCCTGCAGCAAACAACCATAGAGAAGTTCCTCAAGGACTCCTTTGCCAATCTTGTCGAGTCTGTGCCCTGGTTAAGCGTCCTGCCAAAGGGCGGTGTTTTTCTGGCTGATCACTCGGTGCATGAACCGCAACTCCGCCTGATCGTGAGTCATCACCTGCCATCAGAGTTACATGAACTATGTGGTCAGGTGGCCTTTGGACACTGTCTATGTGGACGTGCCGCAGAGAGCAGGGAGATCCAGTTTTCTTCAACCATTGATCAACATCATGAAGTTACATACGAAGGTATGCAATCCCATGGTAACTACACCGTACCGATATTGTCTGAAAAGAGTGTGCTTGGAGTATTGTTGATCTACCTCCCGGACGGGCACCAGTATTCAGAACATGAGACTGCATTTCTCTCACGTATTGCCGACGTCTTCAGTGTAGGAATATCCCGACGCAATGACAGGGATGAACTGATCCAGGAAAAAGAGCGGGCAGAGTCGGCTGCCATTGCAAAGTCTGCTTTCCTTGCCAATATGAGCCATGAAATACGTACTCCAATGAATGCCATCATCGGGTTCTCGGAAGTGGTTCTGCAGGATCAGACACTTGGGCAGCAGACCATGAAACACGTCAGGACCATCCTCAATTCGGGGCGGTCACTACTGAGAATCCTCAATGATATTCTGGACATTTCCAAGTTGGAAAGCATGAAGATGGACCTGGAGTGCATCTGCTTTCATTTACCCAATGCACTTGGCGATGTGATCAAGACACTCGATCAGCAAGCTGCGGAAAAAGCACTGAAAATGAGCGTTTCCTACCAAACATCTCTACCTGTCTATTTTGAAGGTGATCCCATGCGGCTGCGACAAGTCGTATTGAATCTGGTTGGCAATGCAATCAAATTCACGGAATCCGGGAGCATTGAAATTTCCGTGAAACAGGGCAGTAAAACCGGTCTATTGCACTTTTCCATTACGGATACCGGCATTGGCATGAAACCGGAGCAGGTAGACCGAATTTTCGACTCTTTTTCGCAGGCGGATGCCTCAACCACCCGACGTTTCGGCGGAACCGGATTGGGGACAACGATATCAAAACAGATCATTGAGTTGATGGGTGGCGAGATCTGGGCTGAAAGCACGCCTGGAGAAGGATCAACATTTCACTTCACTGCACAACTGGCTACAGCCAGTGAGACCGAGGACTGCCTCTATGATGAAAGCAATTTCATGGTTGATGAGTATGCCTCTCCCCGGTTGTTCAGCGTCCTGCTTGCTGAAGATATTGATGCCAATGCCTTGTTGGCGCAACTACGCCTTGAAGAGCATGGCCACACGTTGAAGCGGGTAGAAAATGGTAGAGAAGCCATCGAGGAGTGGAGACATGCTGATTACGACCTGATCCTGATGGATGTTCAGATGCCGGTGATGGATGGGTTGACGGCCACCCGGAAAATAAGGAGCGAGGAAGAAAAGAGCGGGGAGAGAACCCCCATTATCGCCTTGACCGCCAGCATCATGAAGGAGGACCAGGACAAATGTATCGAAGCGGGGATGGATGATGTACAAGGAAAGCCGGTCCTTTTCAGAAAGCTGTTCCAGCAGATGGAGCAGTTGGTTCCTGAAGGCTCAGGGACCCCTCGGAAAAACCGGGTAATCCCGCTACGACAACAGCAGAGCTTTGACTTCAATTGCCTGGATGGTTTGGTAGATCATGAAAAGGCACTCGAAGTCTGGCGCGATGCCGCCTTGTTCATCAATGCCCTTTACTCCTTTTCCAATGAACATCGGGATGATGCAAATGCAATCCGGCATGAGATCATAAAAACACCTCCGGATTTCGAGGCAGCCCACCGAGTTGCCCATGGCCTGAAAGGAGTAGCGGGCAACTTATCGGTTGATGCCGTTTCGGTCTTGGCGGAACAGATTGATACGAAACTAAAACAGGGGCAAGCTGTAAACGATGAAGCGCTCTCTGCCCTGGATGCAACGTTGCAAAAACTCACCCAAGCGGTAGAGACCTTGCAGCCGACCGATGAAGCTCCATCCACACTACCCGTGGATCAACTCGATATCACGGTTCTGGAAAAGCTGCTCAATGAGCTGCTGGATGCACTGGCCGAATTGAATCCGGATTCAGTGGAACCGGTTCTGGAGCAACTGGGTCACCATTTACCTCACCAGGAAATATTATTCATCCAGAATGAGATTGAACGTTTTGATTTTGAAGAAGCCGGTAACAAAACGAGAGCCCTGGCTGATAAATTGCAATTAAGTCTGGGAGGATAAGATGATATTGAAAAAGATTCTGGCGGTCGATGATGAACCCAATAATCTGCAGGTACTGCGCCAAATTCTGAAGGAGAAATATCAGCTATTGTTTGCCCCCAATGGCGAAAAGGCCCTGGAAGCTGCGCATACACATCACCCTGACCTGATCCTGCTGGATGTGATGATGCCTGGCATTAGTGGATATGAAGTGTGTCGACGCTTGAAGTCCGACGCCATGACGAAAGATATTCCTGTGATCTTCGTGACTGCAATGAGCGAAGTTGAAGATGAGTCGAAGGGATTTGACGTGGGTGCAGTCGATTATATTCAGAAGCCCGTCTCTGCACCGATTGTAAAGCGAAGAATCGAGACCCATCTCTCCCTGGTACATGCTCGTGAACTTGAACGCAGCCGGAAAGAGGCCATTTACATGCTGGGGGAAGCGGGCCACTATAACGACTGTGATACAGGGCTGCATATCTGGAGAATGGCTGCCTATGCTCGTGCACTGGCAGAGTCGATCGGCTGGCCGGAACACCTGGCTGATCGCCTGGAGCTTGCCGCCCCCATGCATGATACAGGGAAAATCGGTATACCGGATGAGGTGCTGAAAGCCCCCAGAAGTCTGAGCCCGGAAGAGTGGACAACCATGCGGAAGCACTGCCAGATCGGGATCAGCATTCTTTCAAAAAGCAAAAGCCCGGTTTTCATCATGGCGGCAGAGATTGCCAAATATCATCATGAAAAATGGGATGGATCAGGCTATCCAGAGGGGCTGGCAGCCGAGGAAATTCCCCTCTCTGCCCGAATCACTGCAGTAGCCGATGTATTTGATGCCTTGACGATGAAACGCTCATACAAGGAAGCCTGGCCCGTTGAAGAGGCATTCAACAAGATTGAAGACGATGCGGGCTCACACTTTGACCCGGCGCTGGTGGATCATTTTTTACGGATCAAACCCACTATCCTTCAAATCAAGGCACATTGGGATCAGCTTGAGGTTCAACATCGCCTTGAAAATGGAAAGCCGGACGATGAAAGGTGCCTGGAGGAGTGAATTTACGAATTCATTCCTCTCTCCTTTACGAGTGCCAACTGGTTAACCAAGGATCGAATCCAGCTCAACGATCAACACCTGAGTCAGTTCGGGCAACTGATCCAGTTGATCATTGTCATAGGCATCACAGACCGCCCTGGCCTTCTCGGTCAGTACTGGAAAACCGAATGAAGAACCACTGCCCTTGATCGGGTGTGCCACCTCTTTTACCTGTTTCCAGGTCTCATGGGCCAGTGCCTCTTCCAACTGATGTTTATAGGCCGCTGCACTCCCCCTGAAGATTGACATCAATTCATCATCGACCTCTTCTTCCGGTTCGGGTGGAGCGGGTGAATGGGCCATCCCGCTCCCGACTTGCAACACATCCATCACGGATCGGCGTAACTGCCCGGTATCAATCGGCTTGGCAACAAAACCATTGCATCCGGCTTCAAAAAACTGATCACGATGCTTCTGCATGGCATTTGCAGTCAGGGCAATGATCGGAGTCAGGACTCGATGGGCTCGCAACAGACGTGTTGCCTCGATCCCATTCATGACCGGCATCTGCATATCCATGAAAATGATATCAAATGGCTGACGCATTGCCCTTTCGGCCGCTTCCTTGCCATTATTGGCGACCTCTACGGTCAACCCCAATCGCTTCAACATCCTGCAAATCAGGAACTGCAGTTCCGCCGTATCCTCTGCCAACAAGGCATGACCGTGAATGACAACATCCCCTCCATACTCTTCTCCCTGCCGATTATTCGGCCCATCTACCGTCAGATCGCTTCGCTGATACGGAATAATCAGGCTGAATGAAGAGCCTTTTCCCTCTTCACTCTCCACCGTAATGGTTCCTTTCATCAACTCTGCCAGAGACCGGGAGATGAAAAGCCCCAGCCCGGTCCCTCCAAAACGGGTCGATATTGTCTCATTGGCCTGATCAAAGCGTTGGAACAGACGTCCCAAGGTATCCGGTGACATGCCAATCCCACTGTCCGTAACAGTGAACACCAGCTCTCTCTGCGCCTTTACAGAGACATCCAGAGAGACCTTCCCTCCCGAACCGGTGAATTTGATGGCATTGCCGATCAGATTGGTCAGTATCTGTCCAATGCGTTGCCGATCCCCCATCAACTGGTGCGTCTCGGTGAAATGCTGCTCAATGGTGAATCGAATCCCTGAATCATTTGCACGCAACGCATGCATATGCTCGATATCCCTTATCAATCCAAGGAGATCAAACGGGGTCTCATCGATCGTGAATTTTCCAGAGCCGATCTTGGAAAGGTCGAGGATATCATTGACCAGCGCCAGCTGACTCTGGCCGGATACCTGGATCGAGCGAATCATCATCTTCCTCTCTGCATCGACCTCATCCGATGCCAAAAGCTCGCTATTGCCGATAATCGATGTCAGCGGTGTCCTCAGTTCATGGCTCATGGAGGCCAGAAACTCATCTTTGGCAACATTGGCCATCTTCTCTTCCTGTGCACTCAGGTAATCCGAAATATCATGAACCGCCAATACCGAGCCTGACATCTTGTCACGCCGTTCAAGATAGGCGCTCGAAACAAGTACCGGCAGTTCGGTTCCATCCGGCCCTCGCAGCATCTTTTGTATCTCATGGCTGGAGTCTCCCTCCAGGAATTGTCCAAACACCGTCATCTTCAAGAGATCCCGGTCCATCACACCCTCTGTACGCACTGCCAGAACAAGGTGAGGCTCTGCCATCCAGGTGACTGGCTCCACATTGACGAAACTCTTCACCATCTGCCCATTCCGGGCTTTCCACCGAGTCAATATGGAGTGCGTGCCCTCACGTTTTTGCACCCATTGATGCAACTGCAACCATTGGTGAGACTCAAGCAGCAGAGACACCGGTTTCCCCTGCAACTCATCCAGATGGTATCCCAGCAGAGAGAGCAACCTGCCATTGACCAGAATGATCTCATCATGAATTCTGCCTTCAGGAAACTGCAGCACCAGAAGTGGAATGGGTGCCTGTTGAATGAATTGAACAAATTGCCCCTCATTCCTGTCGTATATACGCTCCATTCTCTCTCTTGTCGGGAGAATGGAGCGATCATTTTCATGATGTAACGAGAACAGGCAGGAAACAGATTTCCCCAGGATTTCACTTTCTGTGGTGTCACACATTTTGAGGATGGCACCATTCGCCTGGGTAATATTTCCTTGATGGTCAATCGTCAACAGTCCATCCACCATCGAGCTGAAGATGGTATCCAGCTGCTGTTTCTGCGACGCCAATCGGACACTTTGCTCCCTGTTCAGCAAGACGGTTTGCATGATGTCCCTGATCAACACTCTGGAGACCACAAACAGGGCAAGAATGAGAAAAACGGCAAAAAGAGTCACCCAAAACATCTGAAGAGATGCTTCATGGCCCAGATTACGCGCCTGATGCAATACCCTGGCTGCCAATTTGAATTCCAACTGCTGTAGCAGATCGATCTTTTGACTCATGGTCTGATACCAGGCAGCAGGCGTAAGGCGATGCGACTCCGCATCCTCCTCAAAGGCCCTGATGATCTCTTTCTCCATCTCATTGACTTGTCCAAACGACTGGAATTGCGATAGCTGATCATAAGCCTCCCTGTCTTCAGGGGTAGCCGACTCATTGAACGCTTCCAGCAGCTCTCTCTGTATCGCCATCTGTTCGTTGATCTGCTTGTAGTGGGTGATCGCCGTTGAGTTGGATGCCAATATTCCGATGATCAGGCCACGCTCCGAGGCCACCACATCCTTGTAACGGAGAAACAGCTCATAGATTGACAGCGCCTGATTCACACCGGCATGGGAGACATAGACCTTGAGTTGATGGGTAAAATCGATCACGGAAAGGCTGACCTTTTCATACCACCGCACGGCATCCGTACAGCTGATTGACTGCAAATCAACTTCATTCCGAGAAAACGAGAGCTCTTCCAGCCACTTTCCGATTTCCTCTGCCGCATGCCAGATCGACGGCGAACGGTGATGGGTTATGAGAAAAGCAAGATTTTCGTAATACCGTGTGATCATACGGTCGACCAGACGGCGCTGATCTGCCAGCTGCCGTGCAAAGAGCACATGGCCGCTCCCCATATATCCACATGTAAAGCCACGCTCTTTCTGAATCTCATGTAGCAATGCCCCGGTATCCAGGGCAAAAGCGGTGAGCACCTTCGTCTCATTCGCAGTTTCACGCTGTTGAAACGTATGGGTCAGATCCGACACAAGATAGAAGAGAAAAGCGACCGTAGGTACCAATACCAGCAGCAGCAATTTTCCTACCAATGATATGGATGTCATCCACCGCATTACGATATATCCCCCTGATAACCCGATCTGTTCCAACCCATCGATGATCCTGAAGTCCAGAGACAGAAGATACTGCCGAGGAAAGAACCGGAAACCTTCCGCTCAGAGATGGATTTGCAAGGTTTACGTTTCGCTATATCCATCTGTTTGACGTCCTCATTATAATTATCATTATCACTGATCAGGAATGCGATTTCATATTGGACAAGACGAACTCAACCGTTAAGATAATAAGATATATAATTATTTATAGTCTCAATCCGATCATGCAGGTGCAGTGATTTCTCATGAATAGAAAACAAGCCACACTTCTGGGGATACTGATCATCAGTGCAATCCTGCTCATCATTACACTTGCAAGCCAGAATCGTATCCCTGTCCGCATCGGCGTACCGAACCACCCCTCCGGCGCACTCCTCATTCTGGCCCATGAGCTTGGCTATTTTGATCAAATGGGACTGGATGCCACCATGGTTGATTACCCGAGCGGGAAACGTGCCCTGAAAGATGGATTACTCAAGGGAAAGGTGGACTTGATCGGCTCTGCGTCCATTCCCGTTGTATTGGCATCCCCCGACCACCCTGAGCTGCGCGTCCTCGCCTCTACTGCGGGCGATCTTCGCAACATCAACAGCGTCGTGAGCAGGAAGGATCTCGGCGTTGAACAACCGACGGATCTGTCCGGTAAACGCATTGGAACGCAGCGCTTCTCGGCCGTACACTATTTTCAGGAGCGCTTTCTGGCCTATTATCAGGTTGGCCCTGTAGAAAAGATCTGGCTGAAAGCTGAAGAGTTGGTCCCTGCTCTGGTTGCGGGGGAGATTGACGCCTTCACCATGCGAGACCCGTTTGTTGCAGCCGCCGCCAAACAGTTGGGAGAACGCTTTGTCGAGTTCAAATTTGAAGGCTTCGTGCAACATGAGGTTTTGGCAACCACAACCTCTTTCATCACCGCCCAACCTGAAGCGATTGAGAAGATCCTGCAAGCCCTTGTCATGGCGGAGGAATATATCAAGGCAAATCGTTTCAGTGCTGCAGAAAAACTCGCAATGAAAATCGACAGCACACCGGAAAAGTTGATGATCGGCTGGTCCAGCCAGCTTCCGACAGTGGAGATCAATGATACGCTTTCGACTGAAATCACCAACATTTTCAGCTGGTCATCGGATCAACTGAGCAATCCGCACCACTCATCCAACAACCTGTTTGAAAGAACACCGATGCCAAAGGTCCGATAACCGTTGCTGCTTCTGATCACGAAAGTAGCCGGTGTCTGTCAGAACCAACAGGCAAGCTCTCCCAGTGTGGCCTGACACTGCCCATCAGAGCACCCCATAGCATTCTCTGTTCTGCCATCTACAATAGAAATATAGCCATACTTCAGACATGAACATGGTGCGTTCCTCTTATTTGGAGAGAGGTTGCAATGAAACTCATTGACGAACAGGGTATTCGAGAAACCATCCGGGAAACCGGAATGGCGCACTTCAACCGGCTGCTGCTGGAGACCCTTGAAGAGGATTTCTCATACTGGAAGCAATTCAGTCTCTCTCCCCGTCACGCCTCCCACTATCCTCACGGTGTCATTGAGCTGATGCCCTGCTCCAACAATCATCTCTATACTTTCAAATATGTAAACGGCCACCCCATGAATCCTCAACACGGCAAGCTCAGTGTCATTGCAGTTGGTATGCTGGCCGAAGTCGAGAGCGGTTACCCGCTGATGATCTGTGACATGACCTTGCCCACGGCACTCAGAACGGCCGCCACCGCTGCCCTCGGTGCCCGATATCTGGCCCGCAAGCAGAGTCACTCACTCGCGATGATCGGTTGTGGTGCCCAATCGGAGTTTCAGATGGATGCCCTCAGCGGCGTATTACCGATGGACGAGGTTCGCTACTACGACCCGGACCCAACGGCGATGGAGAAGTTTCACCACAACCTGCAGGATCGGGAGGCCACGCTAACCCCCTGCAACAGTGTCGAGGAAGCAATTGATGGTATTGATCTCATTGTCACTGCCACGGCCAACCGCACCCGGAACATCCTCTTCTCCGCCGAACAGATCGCTCCAGGCACCCATATCCACGCGATGGGTGGAGACAGCCCCGGAAAGACCGAACTCCCGCCCGATCTGCTCGGGCAGTCCAAGATTGTTGTGGAGTTCACCGAACAGTCGCTGGTTGAAGGCGAGATCCAGAACGCACCCGATACCCGAATCCATGCCGAGCTGTGGGAGATTGTATGTGGCATTAAACCGGGCAGGACAGATGAGCAAGAGATCACCCTGTTCGACTCGGTCGGCTTTGCCGTCGAGGATTTCTCGACACTGCGCCTGCTCTACCGGTTGAGCGAGAAACTGGGTACCGGCGTGGATATTGAGTTGATCCCGCAGCCTCAAAACCCGAAAGATCTCTATGGGTTGCTCTCTGCTCCATAGAGCGTCGTGATCACCGCTGCAATCAGCGACTCGGTACGATGATTGATATCCTTTTCCGGGGTAAACTCGGCGATCTCCAGCCCCAGCAGACGGGGATCACCCCGCAGCATCGACAGTGCGCCCAGCAACTCGGCAGCATCCATCCCGTCAGCAACCGGCGTACAGACCGCAGGCGCATCCACAGGATCAATCGCATCCAGATCCAGGCTGATACCGAAAGGCGCCCCCTGCGGGCTCACTCGCTGCAGAATCTCGGGCAGAATGGCACGAACCCCTCCCCGTTCAGTCACCTCATCCATGGTGTAGACCCGGACTCCCAAACGTTCCATCCGCCACCATTCCGCCACCTCGGTACTGCGTACCCCGACGATTGCCAGCCGATCCGGGGAAATCGCCGCAAACTCACCTTCCAGCAGAGAGGCCACCGGCATACCGTGCATGTTTCCGGTCAGAGTGGTGGAAAAATCGTGGGCATCCAGATGGGCATCGACCCAGATCAATCCATGGGAACACGTACTCGCCGTGCCTGACCAGGTTCCGCTCGCCATGGAGTGATCACCACCCAGCACCACAAAGGGTTGTGCCGTTCGGGCATAACGGGCGGTGTGTTGCCGAATCTGCCGGACCACATCGGCCACCTGATCCTGTGGCCGGTTATCCTGTGGAACGACCAGTGGTTCCCACGCTACAGTCAAACCGGCGGACTGGAACTGTTGTTGCAACAATGGTGAATGACGCAGTTTTTCTGCCCCCCGGTCGGTGCCGCACGTTGGAATCCCCCCATTGAGCGCAACCCCGAGGAGTTTAACCATGGCCACCTTCAATGGTGGGCGCAAAACCACGACGCAGGCTGTTTTCAGTAACCGTCCGGGCATGGACAAACTGCAACAGATAATCCCTGCCACCAGTCTTGTTACAGGTGCCACTCATGTTGAAGCCGCCGAAGGGCTGTCGTCCCACCAATGCACCGGTGATGCCGCGATTGAGATAGAGGTTGCCCACATTGAAACGGTGACGGGCAAGCTCCAGATGATGTGGGTCTCTGGAGTAGACTCCTCCGGTCAAGCCGTAACGGGTGGCATTGGCGGTCTCGATCGCCTGCTCGAATGAGTCTGCGTCGATCACCGAGAGTACCGGCCCAAAGATCTCCTCCTGTGCCAGGAAAGAGTCGGCAGGGACCTCGGTAAAGATCACAGGGCCGATAAAGTAACCGCCTCCATCCTGCTTTGGTTCAACCTGCAGCGCAAGATTGGCGATCTGTTTTCCCGCTTCAATCGCCCCCAGAATACGCTCATGGGCCACTTTGGAGATTACCGGGCCGAGCAGGTTGGCCGGATCATCCGGTGCACCGATGCGGATACTGGCAGCCGCCTCGGTCAGGCGCCGGATAAAGCGCTCCCTGACTCCATCCACCACAACCACACATGAGGCCGCACTGCACTTCTGCCCCTGAAAACCAAACGCAGACTGGATCACCCCTTTCACCGCCTCATCCAGATCGGCATCCCGGTCCACAATTACCGCATTCTTCCCTCCCATCTCCGCAATGACATGTTTCAGATGGTGCTGCTGTGGGATGACCTGCCCACTCAACGCATTGATTCGGCAACCCACCTGCTGTGAGCCGGTAAAGGCGATCATATCCACATCCGGGTGCTGCACCAGTTGCTCTCCAATCGTCTCCCCCGGGCCGGGGATGAAGTTGATCACCCCATCCGGCATCCCGCACTGCTGCATCAATTCCACCAGCTTCCAGGCCACCACCGGCGCATCGGAAGCCGGTTTGAGAATGACACTGTTGCCGGTCACCAGTGCCGCAGCCACCATCCCGGTAACGATCGCCAACGGGAAATTCCACGGTGGAATCACCAGCACCACCCCACGTGGTTGATAACTGAAGTGGTTGATCTCTCCTTGAAGCACCACACCATCGCCCTGAAATAGCGTGCCAGCTTCCCTTGCATAATACTCAAGAAAGTCGATCGCCTCGATCACATCGGCATCCGCCTCCTGCCAGCTCTTCCCCACCTCGAAGATCTCCCATGCCGCGAACTCATCACGCCGCTCCCGCAGCCGCCCAGCGACTCTTTGCAGCAGTTCAATGCGTTCCTGCACACTGCTCCTCCCCCATACGGCAGCCGCCTCCCTGGCAGCCACCACCGCATCCTCCGCCTGCTGCCCATTCGCACAGGCTATCTCCCCGACCACGACCGAAGGATCGGCAGGGTTGAGTGAGTGGATGGTCTCTCGGGGGAAATGGGGCTTGCCTCCGATCAGCAGTGGTATCGTCCCTCCAAGACTGGTGGATACGGCATCAATGGCGGCTGCAAATTGCCGACGCTCTTCCTCCCTTACGAAGCGTCGGGGGGGCTCATTGCGAAACCTGTCAGCTGAAGAACGACCACCACCCCGCTCCCGACGGTCGGGAGGCAACAGCAATTCTTTTCTGAAATCACTATTCAGCGACTGCTGGATAAAGGATTGCCCGGTGGTGTTCTCCAGCAACCTGCGCACCAGATAGGACATGCCTGGAATCAGCTCACCCACCGGGACATAGATTCGTACCGGAACCCCCTGCCCGGTCAACACCGCCCCCAGATGCTCCCCCATGCCATAAAGCACCTGAAACTCAAACGACTGAGGGTCAACCCCATGCTGCTCGGCCAGTGCCAGTGCCACTGCCTGACTGCGTACATTGTGGGTCGCCACGACCGGGCGCACCACCGGATAGTGTTCAAACAGCAACTGGAGACACGCCTCATAGTTGGCATCGGTCTGTCCCTTCTCCATCCAGACCGGTACTTCCCAGCTATTCAGCCCCGCAATCACCACCTCGGTATCCCAATAGGCTCCCCGAACCAGACGTACATTGACCGGGGCACCACGCACTTGCGCCCACTCGATCAGCGACTCCAGATCTGCGTGACACTCCCTCAAATAGCTCTGCAATGCGATGCCCACACCAGACCAGTGGCGCAGTGGTGGCTCCATCAACAGTTCGCGGAAGGTACGCAGTATCAGGTGGCGGTGGTCATACTGCTCCATATCAAAGGTGACCGAAACGCCCTGAGCCATCGCCTGCTGCAGCAGTGGACGGATGCGTAGCTTCAGATGTTCAACACTATCCTCCACATTGGCCCGCCCGATCTGTGAATAGAGTGAGGAGCACTTGATGGAGAGATCGGCACCATTGCATTGCCTCACTACCGCCTCTGAAAAGCCGTGAAACGATGGGATCTTCTGCAACAGCTCACTGTTTTTCTGCTGGATCATGGCCACCTCGGCCTCGCTCAGTGCCGCCTCTCCCAGCAGATCAATGGAAACGGCATAGCCTTTTCCCCAGAGCTGCTCGACCGTTTTCCCGATCTGTTCCGCATTTTCTCCTCCAATGAAATTGCGTGCCAGTGCCGAGACCGATGCACGCACGGTACCGGCAACTACCGGCGCGGCAATAAAGCCGTCAGCATGTTCCAGCCCCCAATGGGAAACCATCGACAACGGCAACTCAACCGACTCGAAGTAGGACTGCAGATGGTGAACCAGATCGGCATCATCCGTCAGGGTCGGCAATACATCGATAAAGCGCAACGCCTCAATGCGGAGTGCCTCGTCCTCCATCAACGCCCCGGCAAACTCGGATATCCAGTGCTCTTTCGACCAGAAACCGGTACTGGAAGCACGCAACCCCTCCAGCAGGGTTACCCCAATCTCCTCCACTCTCTTCTCAATAGAGTCATCCACGGTTTTACCTCGATTGGCTGATCAATACTCTGATTTCTCCAACTCAATATTTCAATAAACCCTGTCTTGAGTATAGAACAGATTGATCGGAATCGAAGATCATGCAGTTCTGAACAAGACACAACAAAAACCCAACAAATGTCAATTTTTACCAATTACACTATAATGGGTCACCGACCAGAAAGGTCACCACCTTTCGTAACAAGCGAAAGTGGAAACGGATTTCCAAGGAGAGTGAAATGAAAAAATCATGGATGATGGTCCCAGCCGTGCTATTACTCAGCGGTTGTGGTGGAACCAATAGCTATACACCGACAGCAGGTACAACGTCGGCGCAGATCTATGCCGAGAACTGCGCGAACTGTCACGGTGCCCAGGGTGAGGGAAAATTTGGTTTTCTACTGAAGTTGGCTGAAACCGAACACTCTGCAGAGACCCTGGGGGCCAAGGTCCGGGCAGGCGGGCCGATGATGCCGGCATTTGAAAATATCAGCGAAACCGATGCGGTTGCGCTGGGTGCCTATATTCGTGGGGGCTTTGCGCAGGCTGCGCAGTAGAGACGCGATCAACGTAGATCAGAAGCAGAATTGCGGTGATAGTAGGGCGTGCCGACACGCCCTACTCTTCAACAGGCTCTGTAAGTACATGCTGAATCGCCCGTTTCACTTTCGATAGCTTGCCCGGTCCAACATCGAACTCTTCACAGGCGTGCTCGAAGGCCGCCTTCACCTCGCCATCCTTTTAGATCTCCGGATGCAGCTTCATGGCGACCAGGTAATTGGTCATTTTCAAAACAGAGACCAGTGCCCGAAAATCTCTCTTCTCCTTTTCGATGTAGCAGGAAAGATCGGCGTGGTGAGACAGCAAAATGGCATCAACTGCCTGTTTGGAGAGCTCCCACTGCTGCGCCAGCAGATAGCTGACCACCACATGTGTAGTCTTGAAGGTCTCACGGTCGGCATCAGGCAGTGATGTGGCAAACGGGTGTGATTGACGGTAGCTTTCCCGGTAACCAGAATGCATCTGCCCACAAATCAGCACCCCGATATCCTGAAACAGCCCGGCAAGAAACACATCTTCAGGAGCGACCCCTTCCACTGTCCGCGAGAGTGTTTCCGCACCGATGGCAACGGCATGTGACTGTCTCCAGACCGATTTGACGAACGCACCCTCTTCACCAAAGGCGCTTTTGAGCGCCATTGCAATCATCAGCTTCTTCAGCTTGTTCTGCCCCATCAACACAATGGCCTGATGGACCGAACCGATCTGCTGTTTGAGTCCCGGGGCGGTCGATGCAACCAGTTTCAGAAAGTCGACGGACAACCTGTCATCTGAAGAGATCCCATCGATCACCCGATCCAGATCCGGGTCATCCTTCATCAACTCCTGCTGCAGCAGAGAAAAAACCGCCGGCATTTCCTGAAATCGGGCACTTTTAATCAACCGTTTCGCATAAGCCAACTCCTCTTCCGAGGGGTAGAATGACAGGATCTGAATGACGGGCTCCTCTTCCGGCTGCTTGGGCTCTTCAACCGGCACCAGTGCCTTCTTCGGCTTCCTTGAAGCCTTCGGTTCCTCGGGCGGTTCTGTAGCCTTCGGCTCGCTGGGCCTGCCTGCAACCTCCAACACCTTGTCAGGCTTCCCGGTCGGCTTCTGCTCTTTCCTGGGGATCTCAACAGCACACCTGTTGATCCGGGGCTTTCCGGCAGAGAGCAGGAACTTCTTGTATTTATCAAAAACCAGCTCAACCTTTTTCGGACCAATCGGTTTGACCAGGAAGCCGGAAACGCCCAACGCCATCACATCACGGATGACATCGGACGAGGTGTTTGCACTGACGATGAACACAAACGAGTCATCATCCTGTTCACGTATCCGCTTGAGTACATCCACACCATCCATCTTCGGCATATTGATGTCCAATAGTGTGATATCCGGCTTGTGCTGCAGATAGTCCTTGATTGCCTCCTTGCCATCACTGGCAAAGGCCACCACCTTGCACCCTTCTGCCTGCACTTCGACAGCCAGCAATTGCCTTACGAGTATGTCATCATCCGCGATCAACACTGTCGGCACAGTCTGCATGAACTTCTCCGGCTACTCCTTCTGGTTGGCAGCCCAACATGAGTGAAAATGGTACTGCGAACCTGCAATCGTAGCAGATACCATACAGATGATTTGGTCATCTTGCTTTGATAACACGCTCCTGGATCAGAATGATCCTTCAGTGCAGAGACTGCCACTGAAACTGTCAGAAAAAGCTCTGACTCTGTTAATGTACAAGGTGTACGACAATGGAAACCATGAAATACCTTAAAGAAAAACAGCAAAAACAGTGACTGAAAAATATAAAACTGCAAACCTGATTTTAAGTGCAATTGTAACCATTCTGGGAATAGCTGTACTGATCGGCTGGTACACCCATTCGGTTGCATTGATTCAGGTTCACCCCTCCTTTGTACCGATGCAATACAACACTGCGTTGGGCTTCCTGCTTTCCGGGGTCGGTCTGTTGATGATTCAACGCAGATACGCTGGTGCAACAGTGATAGTCGGTTTCGGCCTGGTGCTGATCGGGGGGCTTACCCTGATTGAGTATATTGCCCGGCTGGACCTTGGCATCGATCAACTGTTCATGGAACATTACGTCACGACCAAGACTTCACACCCCGGAAGAATGGCGCCCAACACCGCGCTCTGTTTCTTGCTGACCGGACTGGTACTTTCCGGTGTCAGCATCAGGAAATTGCGATTAAGAGTAACCTTGCTTGGCCCGGTGATCATGGGGTTGGGGCTGATTGCCCTGTTTGGATATCTGTCCGGCATTGAAACCGCATATGGCTGGGGCCAGTTGACCCGCATGGCGGTACATACTTCACTGGGTTTTGTAATGATCGGCGTAGTGGTCACCTTAACGGGATTGAGCGGTACCCATCACGCATCTGACAACCGACATCTGCACTCTGTGATTTCCACTGCCATTGCCATGCTGGTGATCGTCATTTCGCTCTGGCAGGCGCTGAGCAGCTCGGAGTCCCGGTATATACGTGACCAGATGCGCCTTGAACTGAATAATTTCAATGAATCATTTGTACTCTTTCTTGAAAGCGAGGTGCTGGCGCTGGAACGCATGGCAAAGCGCTGGGAGCAGACAGCAGGGGGAACACCACACCATAACTGGGAGCAGGACGCCCGGAATTATATTCAGGATTTCGGTGTCTTCCAGCTCATTGAGTGGATTTCGCCCTCATTTGAAAAACGCTGGAGTGTAAGCCTTCCCGACAAGAACAGGGAAAAAATAGTGCTCATTGTTGAAAAGGACCAGCAGGCTGCAATGCAGCGGGCACGAGACAATAATATTGAGGTCCTGATACCGGCATCCGATGAAAACCGCGGGGTTTTTGGTATTACCATCTATGTACCGATTTACCAGGAGAATAAGTTTCTGGGCCTGATCCACGGCATCATTCGTATCAACAGCAAGTTATCACTTCTGGAGTTGCTGCCGCAGTTTAATTCTACTTTGTCAGATTACCCAAGACCTGCCATCTGATCGTCAACCAACT
>CAYFOR010000056.1:0-18249 GCA_964344785.1 uncultured Piscirickettsiaceae bacterium | reverse complement strand
TTCACGTTGGAATGACGGCCTCGCTTCAGGGCCATTTCATATTGGACAAGACTGGAGGTGGAATCCCCGAACATTTGCTGATAGAGTGAGCCGTTCAGGGAGGAGTTCGGCTGAGTGGCATCGTTGCCTTGTAGGCGGTGTTGACTCAGTGTTTGGCCATGGTTCGGATTGAAACCTATTGCTGAACAGGGAAACAGATAAAAAATAATATTGAACTGATAGTTGATAACGCTATATCAGGAGGGGTTGGGGAATGAAAGTCAATCTACCAGTGACCGACAAGGTCTATAAGGTTCGCCACGATCAGATATTGAATTCCAAGACTGATCTGAAGGGTGTGATTGTTGATGCGAGCAGGGATTTTGTAGAGGTCAGCGGTTTTACCAAGGAGGAGCTGCTCTACTCCCCTCATAACATCAATCGTCACCCGGATGTGCCGCAGGCCGTATTTGAAGATCTCTGGAATACCATAAAAAGCGGCAAAACCTGGAATCAGGTGGTAAAGAACCGTCGCAAGAATGGGGATGCCTACTATGTAGTGGCCAACGTGACGCCCTACTACAACAAGAATCACAAACATGTCGGTTATCTCTCGGTACGCACGCCACCGACTGATGAACAGATCGCCACCATCGATGGTGTCTACAAGCAGATTGAGCAGGGTTCACTGGTGATTCGTAATGGGGTGGTGATGACGCGTTGGCAACACCGGCTGCGCAATCTGAACCCCTTTTCCAAACTGGGTGTGGGAGGGATGTTGGCATCCATCTTTTTCAGTACCATGTTGGGTGTGATGGGGCTGTTTGCATGGATCAGGGTGATGCCACCGGAAAGTTCATTGATGTGGATTCCATACACCGTTCTGCTTCTGGGTACGCTGGCCGTCTGGTATTTCACAAAACATCAGATCATGCGTCCACTCTGTGCGATTCACGATACGATTATGGCGGCGAAGAGTGAGCATCAGTTGAGCCCCCGAATCAAGATTCATACAGAGGGTGAGCTGGGGCAGATTGCCAACTCCTATAATGAGCTGATGATGCTGCTGCAGTCGAGTATCAGCGAGACCAATGATGTGACTAAAATGACTGCGGCCGGCTATTTTGATAAACGCATCACGCTGGAGATGGAGGGTGATTTCAAGATCCTCAAGGAGACGGTCAATGAGACGATCCATCAGAATTTCCGTTCGATCAACTCTCTGTACAAGGTGCTGATCGGTCTGGCGCACGGTAACTTCAGAACCGATTTTGACCTGAATGCCGAGGGTGATTTTCTGGTCATGCTGAACACCGCGAAGGAGGCGATCGAGGCACTGGCCTTTGCACATACCGAGATCAATGATGTGGTGAGACGGATGTCGGAGGGGGACTTCAGCGGTCGGATCTCTTCATCCCTGAAAGGGGAGTTCGCCAAGCTGCAGGAAAATATCAATAGCAGCCTGCAGCAACTGGAAGATGGTGTGAACAACATCACCAACACGAGTAACATGCAGGCAGAGGGCAAGCTGTATGCCCGTGTTGAGGGGAATTACCAGGGGCAGTTGGGGGCGCTTCAAAAGACGCTGAACCGGTCTACTGAAGAAATTACCAATATGGTCTTTGAGATCCAGAAGAGCTCTGCCAGCCTGTCGGAGCATGCTGCGCGCCTCTCTCGAACCAGTAACGATCTGGCGCAATCCACTCAGCAGCAGGCCGCATCGGTTGAAGAGACGGTGGCCAGTATGGAGCAGATGGCATCCAGCGTCGAGAACAGTACCGACCACTCCAGAGAGGCGGCAGAGCTGGCCTCCGAGGCCAGTGTGAAAACGGCCGGTGGCAGCAAGATCATGGGGCGGGCCACTGCATCGATGCAGCAGATTTCAGCCGCATCGGATCAGATCGGTGAGATCATTACCGTCATCGACAGCATCGCATTCCAGACCAATCTGCTGGCGTTGAATGCTGCGGTTGAGGCGGCACGGGCGGGAGACCAGGGGCGTGGTTTTGCGGTTGTGGCAGGCGAGGTGCGTGCATTGGCGCAGCGCAGTGCGGATGCCGCCAAACAGATCAATGAGCTGATTCAGCGCACACTGGAGCAGGTGAATAATGGTGTCAACGAGGTCAATATGCTGGGTGGATCACTGGACGAGATCAAGGTGTCTGTGGATAAGGTCAATATGATTGTTGCCGATATCAG
Organism: uncultured Piscirickettsiaceae bacterium; assembly: GCA_964344785.1. Taxonomy (GTDB): domain Bacteria; phylum Pseudomonadota; class Gammaproteobacteria; genus Thiopontia. Next base: position 16,071 of record CAYFOR010000056.1, on the reverse strand, counting down.
CTCAAATAGCCGGGAGCAGGGGCAGGGGATCATGCAGGTGAATCAGGCCATGCAGGCGATTGACGCCTCGACACAGACCAATACCCAGCAGGTAGAGCAGAGTGCAGAAGACAGTCAGGCGCTGGATGAGCAATCAAAACGCCTGAACAGGATGATGTCCCGCTTTCAGTTGAAACAGTAGAGCAAGTTTCGATCCGCCTTGAACTCGACACTGATTTCGATTACCAGCCAGCTTGAAGCGGTTGAGGAGAACGGTTGCTTTATTGCGATTGATGATGACGCGGATGTACTGAAATACTACGAGTCGATGTTTCAGTTAGAGGATCGGGGCAGTAACAGCGTACTGACGGAGTTGGAGGCACTGTTGGACCGCCCGCTGGAAGATCCGGGTGGCGACACATCCGACCTTGATTCCCTCTCTTTGAATTTGGCGTCCAGTGGAGAAGAGGCGATTGAGTTCGCCCGCCAGGCGTTGAGCGAACATTCCCCGATTACGGTTGCCCTGGTTGACATGCGCATGCCGGGTGGAATGGATGGGCTACAGACGGCACGAGAGCTTCGCCAGATTGATCCCAGGGTCAAGATCGTCTTTGTTACGGCCTATTCGGACTACGCCATTGACGAAATACACAAGCAGTTGGCCTATGATGTGTTCTATCTGAACAAGCCTCTGGGCAGGGATGAGGTGGTCCAGATGGTGCGTACCCTCAATCGTGGCTGGAAGGACCGGGAGAAGAGCAAGCTGCTTGAGATGCAGATGAGGAATCAGGCGAAAATGGCCTCTCTTGGGAATATGGCGGTACGGATCGGGCATGAGATCAATCAGCCCCTTGCCTATATCAAGGGGATGCTGCAACTGCAGAAGATGGAGTTTGAAAGCGGTGCAGAGGTCAGTGTGGAAGAGCTGCTGAAGGAGATCGATCTGGCACTGATGCAGACCGTCAGGATCAAGGAGATTATCGATAGCCTGCGCATATTTGCACATCCAGACAGGCGGAACAGAGGTGAGATTGTGCTGTCTGAGGCAGTGGATCATGTTCGGCGCATCTGTTCGGCACCGATGGATACGGAGCATATCCGTTTTGAAGTGTCGATTCCTGATGGGTTACCACCGCTATATGGGAATAGCTCCATGTTTCAACAGATTTTGACAAACTTGTTGAGCAATTCGGTCGATGCGTTGACAGAGTATGAGGCAGCGGGAAAAATGAGTGCCCCTCCAACCATCAGGCTGGCTGCGTCCCATCTGCAGCCGTTGAACCGGGTTGAGCTGATTTTTGAGGATAATGGGCCCGGGATTCCCGAAGAGCTGAGGGGCCGGATTTTTGATCCATTTGTGACTACCAAGGAGCCTGGTAGTGGAACGGGGCTTGGGCTTTCAGAGGTTAATGGTATCCTCAAGGAGCATGGCGCAACGATTGAGTATCGTCCTCGTCAGGACCTGAACGGGGCGCGATTTGTTATTCACTTTCCAACCATTGATGAGACAGAAGACGATGAGTGATATACCCAAGATATTGATTGTAGATGATGAAGAGGTGATTCACGCACTGTTTACCAAAATGCTGGCATCCACCTCCTATCAGCTCCTGTTTTCAAGGAATGGAGAGGAGGGACTGGCGCTGTTTAACAGTGAAAAACCGAATGTGGTGATCCTCGACTATCGAATGCTTGGGGCGACGGGTGATGAGTTCATGGAACGATTGGATGATGTAGAGCTCTCCAAGACGCCGATCATCATGATCTCCGGCCATGCAGAGCCTGAAGAGGATCTTTCAGAGCGTAATCGGCGCAAGTTGTTTGCCTATTTCGAAAAGCCCTTTTTCGAGATCACTGAGCTGAAGAAGACCATCGATAGTGCTGTAGAGCACAGCAGACGTTAATTCACCGGCACCAATTTGCCACTGCCGGTTCCATATCATGGTTGCGGACGATAGAATGTGCGCCAGTATGTAACTATTCACCAGTACCTGTAACTGGTTCAGATTGTCCATGAAATTCGTCAGATCAAGGCAAGAAATGTGGGTGTATCCTAATATGACCGCGAGCACTGCTCGTAGTGTTATGCGTATACATGACCATTTTCGAACGCAGAGATGGCGAATTTCAGGGGTGGGCTGAACAGTTACTCAATGAGATCGGCAATCAATGGTAGCTCACAATACGGATGATCTGCGCATCAGAGGGATGCAGGAAGTGGTCGCCCCGGAGGCGGTACATGAGGAGCACAGGATCACCGAGGTTGCGTCAGAGACGGTCTGGGCCACACGAAATTCGATCCATCGGCTATTGCATGGTGAGGATGATCGTCTGCTGGTTGTGGTGGGTCCCTGCTCAATCCATGATATCGAGGCGGCCAAGGAGTATGCGGATCGGCTGAAGGGACAAATTGAGCGCTTTGATCAGGACCTGATCATCGTCATGCGGGTCTATTTCGAAAAACCGAGGACACGAATCGGCTGGAAAGGGTTGATCAACGACCCGGAGCTCAACCAGAGCTTTAATATCAACAAGGGGGTGTGCCTTGCTCGCGAGGTGCTGCTGGAAATCAATAACCGTGGTGTACCCGCTGCGACCGAGTTCCTTGATCTGATCACGCCTCAATATGTTGCAGATCTGATCAGTTGGGGGGCCATTGGTGCCCGTACTACCGAGAGTCAGGTCCATCGGGAGCTTGCATCCGGTCTCTCCTGCCCGGTGGGGTTTAAAAATGGTACGGATGGAAAGCTCTCCATTGCCATTGACGGGATATGGGCCGCCTCGCAGCCCCACCACTTCCTTTCGGTGACCAAGCAGGGGCACTCGGCAATTTTTTCTACCAGTGGGAATGAGGATTGTCATGTGATTCTGCGTGGCGGAGATGGGCGGCCGAACTATGATGCCGAGAGCGTTCAGGACGCTGTGCGGGATCTGGAGGAGGGCGGACAAAACCCTCGGTTGATGGTTGATATCAGTCATGCCAATAGCCGCAAGGACTATCGTCGTCAGCCGGATGTGGGGCGAGATATCGCTCATCAGATCCGTTGTGGTAACCGGAATATCATGGGAGTGATGGTTGAGGGGCACCTGGTCGAGGGTAGGCAGGATCTGGTTGACCCGGAGAGTCTTGTTTACGGTCAAAGTATTACCGATGGCTGTATCGGCTGGGAAGCTACAGAGGCGTTGCTGGAACTGCTGGCCGAGGCGGTCTGCAAGCGAAGGGACTGCAAGCACTCATCATGAGGCGGGTGCTGATCTGGCTGGTCCGCGGCTATCAGATCGTGCTGAGCCCATGGATTGGTCAGAGTTGTCGCTTCAATCCAACCTGTTCCAATTACGCTATTGAGGCATTGAGAGAGTATGGTGCATTGCGGGGCAGCTGGATGGCGCTCCGCCGGATCGGGCGATGTCATCCTTGGCATGAGGGGGGAGATGACCCTGTCCCTCCGAAAGTGAGTCACTGATGTATCGACTGCTTCACCTGCTTCAGACCTCAATCGGTCGCAAGCTGGTGATGGCAGTAACTGGATTGGTATTGCTGTTGTTTGTTGTTGGGCACCTGGCCGGCAATATGACCATTTTCATGGGACAGGAGGTTCTCAACAGTTACGCGCACTGGTTACAGAATAGTGTGATGTTGTGGCCCGTTCGACTGCTGATGCTGCTGATTGTGGTGCTCCATATCGTAATGGGCCTGGAGCTTGCGAGAGAGAATCGCCACGCTATACGGATCGGTTCATGCTATCGAAGCTGGTTCGCACGTCATTTTCTGGATCACCATATGCTTTGGAGTGGCATTGCCGTGCTGATCTTTCTGTTGTTTCATATTGGACACCTGACGCTGGGGGTTGGGAGTGGCGCCCTATATCAACAGCTTGATGCAAACCAGATGGTGGATGTCTACCGTCGGGTTGTGAGTGGTTTCCAGAACCCATGGATATCACTGTTTTACAGTGGCGCAATGATATTGATCGGGCTTCATCTGCACCATGTGGTGCGTGGCCTCTTTCAGACCCTGGGGTTCTACCATGAGAATTATCTGCAATTGTTGGATCGCCTTGCGCTGGTTGTTTCCGTGGGAGTGGTTGCCGGTTTTCTTGCGATACCACTGGCGATCTGGCTGGAGCTGCTGCTGTGATCGATGCCCGAATACCGGAAGGTCCGCTGGAGCAGAAGTGGGAGCACTGTCTGGATGGGTTGAGATTGATCAGCCCCAATAACAAGCGAAGGTACAAGGTGTTGGTGGTGGGTACCGGGCTTGCCGGGGCCTCGGCGGCGGCAAGCTTGGCTGAGCTGGGGTATCAGGTGGAGAGCTTTACCTTTCACGATTCTCCGAGGCGAGCCCACTCCGTGGCGGCTCAGGGTGGAATCAATGCGGCCAAGAACTATCGTGGTGATGGTGACAGTATCCATCGGCTCTTCTATGACACCATCAAGGGGGGGGATTTTCGTTCTCGCGAGGCCAATGTCTATCGCCTGGCGCAGATCAGTAATCAGATCATCGATCAGTGTGTGGCGCAGGGGGTTCCATTTGCCCGTGAGTATGGAGGGATGCTGGATAATCGCTCTTTTGGTGGGGCGCTGGTCTCCCGTACCTTCTATGCACGTGGGCAGACCGGCCAGCAGCTACTGCTGGGTGCCTACGGGGCACTCAATCGACAGATTCATGCCGGGCAGATTCGACTGCATAGCCGCACCGAGCTGGTGGATCTGGTGGTGGAGGAAGGGGGGGTACGAGGGATCGTTACCCGCAGTCTGGTGAGTGGTGAGATCGGTTACCATCAGGGGGATGCGGTGGTCCTTGCGACCGGTGGGTACAGCAATGCCTTCTATCTCTCCACCAATGCGGCCAGCTGCAATGTCACTGCCACCTGGCGGGCCTACAAGCGGGGCGCCTATTTTGCCAACCCATGCTTCACCCAGATTCATCCAACCTGTATTCCGATGAGCCATCCGGGACAATCAAAATTGACGCTGATGTCGGAATCATTGAGAAATCATGGACGGATCTGGGTGCCGGGCAAGGTGGGTGATATGCGGCCACCACAGCAGATTCCTGAAACGGAGCGGGACTATTTTCTGGAGCGCAAGTACCCCGCCTATGGCAATCTTTCGCCAAGGGATATTTCTTCACGGGCGGTCAAGGAGGTGTGTGATGAGGGGCGAGGCGTTGGTGAGATGGGCAGAAGTGTCTATCTCGATTTCAGTGATGCGATTGAGCGATTGGGTATGGAGACGATCCACGAGCACTATGGCAACCTGTTTCAGATGTATCACCATATTACTGATGAAGATCCCTATCAGACGCCGATGAGGATCTATCCGGCGGCCCACTATACGATGGGGGGACTCTGGGTGGATTATCATCTGATGAGTAATCTGAAGGGGCTGTTCGTGATTGGTGAGGCGAATTTTTCCGATCACGGGGCCAACCGGTTGGGTGCTAGTGCGCTGATGCAGGGATTGGCGGATGGCTATTTTATTCTGCCGCAAACCATTGGTAACTATCTGGCGGGTCAGGCACCGGTTGGAGTACAGCCTTCAGAAGCAGCAGTTGAGACAGAGAGAGCGAGTCTTCAACGACTTGAGGTATTGCAGTCTCTGGATGGTGATCTCTCTATTCGTTCACTCCACCAGGAGTTGGGAGAGATTCTCTGGGAGCACTGTGGCATGGCCCGGACGGCAGAGGGGCTAACTGCGGCGATGGAGCAACTCAGGGAGTTGCAGCAGAAGTTTTGGCAGCGGGGGTATGTTGGTGGGCGGCCTGATGGTCTCAACATGGAGTTGGAGCAGGCTGGCCGGGTTGCGGATCTGATTGAGTTCGGAGAGCTGATGTGCCGTGATGCACTGATGCGGGAAGAGTCTTGTGGCGCGCACTTCCGTGAGGAGTATCAGGAGGTCGGTGAGGCTGCACGTAACGATGCCGAGTTTTCCCATGTGACAGCCTGGGAGTATCAGAAGGATGGTGAGGCCCCCAGAGAGCACCGCGAGATGCTCCGGTTTGAGGCGATTCATGCAGGCAGGAGGAACTACCAGTGAGATTCCGGTTGAAGGTTTGGCGACAGTCGGATTGTAGTGCAGAGGGTGGTTTTGAGTACTACCCGGTCGACGAAGTTTCTCCCGATCTATCCTTTCTGGAACTGCTGGACCAACTGAATGAGCGGTTGATTGGCGACAAAGTGCGTCCCATCGCGTTTGATCATGACTGCAGAGAGGGAATCTGCGGTGCCTGTTCTCTGGTGATCAATGGTGTGCCTCATGGACCCATGGGGGCAACGACAACCTGTCAGCTCTATATGCGCCATTTTGAGGATGGTGCAGAGATTACGGTCGAGCCATGGCGGGCAGGACCATTTCAGGTGGTTCAGGATCTGGTTGTGGATCGCAGCTCGTTTGATCGTATTCTGCAGGCGGGAGGATATATCTCTGTCCATACCGGTGAGGCACCCGATGCCAATACCTTGCTGATCTCCAAGGAGGTGGCAGACCGTGCCTTTGAGGCGGCCAACTGTATTGGATGTGGAGCCTGTGTTGCCGCCTGCCCCAATGCCTCTGCGATGCTCTTTGTGGCGGCAAAGGTGACCCATCTGGCGCTACTGCCGCAGGGGCAGCCTGAGCGTGAACATCGGGTGGTGAAGATGGTAGAGGCAATGGATGCCGAGGGTTTTGGCAACTGCAGCAATCACTATCGTTGTGCCGATGCCTGTCCCAAGGCGATTCCGGTTTCGTTGATTGCACGTCTGAATCGTGAGTTCATGCAGTCTGCGCTACTGGGTAGGGAGTTCGGTGATGACGGGCACCACTGCTGTCATCAGGAGTAATGTGAAATAAGCTGTATGGGAGAGGGGGGTAGAGAGCCCCCGTCTGCTGAGTGCTATCGGGCTCGCGAAATGAACTTTCCAGTGCCGGTATGTACCTTGATCTCTTCTCCGGGCTCCAGATATTCCGGGACCTGTACCTCCAGTCCGCTGCTGAGTGTGGCAGGCTTGGTTCGTCCGGTTGCCGTTGCGCCCTTGATGCCTGGAGTGGTTTCGGTAATGGTCAGGATGACACTCTGAGGGAGCTCAATCCCGAGTATCTTCTCTTCTGACAGCAGGGCGATGATACCGCTGAGCCCTTCTGTCAGGTAGCCGGATTCCTCTTCCAGGTCACCATTGTTGATCTCATACTGACTGTAGTCCTCCAGGTCCATGAAGACGGAGTGTTCACCATCATTGTAGGAGTATTGCACCTCCCTTCGCTGGCAATCTGCCTCCTTGAGAAGATCATCTCCCTTGTAGGACTCATCCAGCTTTTGGCCAGTCTGCAGGTTGGTGAAGCGTATCTTGTAGAGTGTGGATGCGCCACGTGAAGAGGGGCTCTTTGCCTCGACGGTCTTTACGCTGTAGGGCGTACCGTTGATTTCAACAACCATTCCACGTTTCAGTTCGGAGGCCTTGGGCATGATGTGAAATCTTATTTAGAGATTGGACGGTATTTGATTCGGTGGGGCTGGTCTGCATCCGTTCCCAACCGACGCTTGCGGTCTTTCTCGTAATCGGCATAGTTACCCTCAAACCAGACCACCTTGCTCTCTCCCTCGAATGCCAGCATGTGGGTGGCAATGCGGTCAAGGAACCAGCGGTCATGTGAGATCACCACGGCACAGCCGGGGAAGGAGAGTAGTGCCTCTTCCAGTGCACGCAAGGTCTCCACATCAAGGTCGTTAGTTGGCTCGTCGAGCAGCAGTACATTGCCGCCACTTTGCAGCAGCTTGGCGAGGTGGACCCTGTTTCGCTCACCACCGGAGAGGTCACCAACCCGCTTTTGCTGATCACCGCCACGGAAATTGAAGCGTGAACAGTAGGCTCGTGAATTGGTTTCATAGTTTCCGACGCGCAGGATCTCCTGCCCATCGGAGATTACCTCCCAGACGGTCAGATCCGGGTTGAGGGCATCACGACTCTGATCGACATGGGAGAGTTTGACCGTCTCGCCCACCTTCAATTCACCGCTATCGGGTCGCTCCTGATCGATCAGCATGCGGAACAGGGTTGTTTTACCGGCACCGTTGGCACCGATGATGCCGACAATACCCCCAGGGGGGAGTTTGAAGTCGAGGCCATCAATCAATAGACGATCACCAAAGCCTTTGCTGATCCCCTCTCCTTCAATCACCAAGTCACCGAGTCGGGGGCCTGGCGGAATGAAGATTTCGTGGGTTTCGTTACGTTTCTGGCTCTCCTGTGAGGAGAGTTCCTCAAAGCGGGCAATACGGGCCTTGCTCTTGGCGTGACGTCCCTTGGGTGCGGTGCGGATCCACTCCAGCTCCTCTTTCATGGTTTTCTGGCGGGCACTCTCCTGCTTCTCCTCCAGCTCAAGGCGTTGCTGTTTCTGTTCCAGCCAACTGGAGTAGTTGCCTTCCCAGGGGATGCCGTGGCCACGGTCCAACTCCAGAATCCACCCAGCCACATTGTCGAGAAAGTAGCGGTCATGGGTGATGGCTACAACGGTACCGGGAAAGTCATGGAGAAAACGCTCCAACCAGGCAATCGATTCTGCATCCAGATGGTTGGTCGGCTCATCCAGTAGCAGCATGTCCGGATTTGACAGAAGCAGACGGCAGAGTGCAACTCTGCGGCGTTCTCCACCAGATAGCTTGGTGACATCGGCCTCCCATGATGGTAACCGCAAGGCATCGGCGGCCATCTCCAGCTTTCGCTCCAGTTCCCATGCACCGGCCGCATCGATCTTGTCTTGTAGCTTGGCCTGTTTTGTCATCAGTGCGTCAAAATCGGCATCTGGTTCGGCAAACTGGGCACTGACCTCATTGAATTGGTCGATAAGTTGTTTGATCTCGGCGATACCCTCCTCAACATTGCCGCGTACATCCTTTTCAGGGTCCAGTTGTGGCTCTTGCGGTAGATAGCCAATGTTGATACCGGGTTGAGGGCGTGCTTCTCCCTCAATTTCGGTGTCGATACCAGCCATGATTCTCAGCAGTGTAGATTTGCCGGCACCGTTGAGCCCGAGTACGCCAATTTTTGCTCCAGGGAAGAAAGAGAGGGAGATGTTTTTCAGAATTTCACGACCGCCTGGCACTACCTTGCCAACACGGTTCATGGTGTATATAAATTGAGCCATTGAATTGCCTTGCTATCGATCACAACTGCTAATGCAGTTGAATACTGTATTGGAGGGTAGCTGAAGGCCGGTAGTATACCGAAAGAGAGGGGAGAGGAAAGGTGCACATCCCTGTGCGTCGCTTTCATCCGTGAAAGTCTGTTTAGTATATTATTATGTTCTAAATTTGTCAATGGATGATTTGACTGTTTTCTTTGAAAGGGGGTAAGCTACACTTAAATATGTGTTTATAGATGGTTAATGCTGTAGAGAGGGGGAGAAAAATGGAAAAGATACACTGGGTTTCTGATCAGTACAGTGTCGGAAATGAAGTGCTTGATGAACAGCATATGAAGATCGTCAACCTGATCAATACGTTAATTGATATGGTGGAGGAAGGCCATAATAAGAGCGATATGCTGAGTGTATTGATTGAAATGGACAAATATGCGTCTTCTCACTTCTCAACTGAAGAAAATATGTTGTCAGCGGTCAATTATCCCGGCCTGGATGAGCAGAAGGACTCTCATGAGCGGTATCAGGAACATATTTCAGGCTGGATGATGACCTCATCAGGCCGCTCGGTTGCAGCATTGATGAGCTTTTTGACCACTTGGTGGCGTGACCATATTCTGATTGATGACATGAAGTACAAGTCTCATCTGTAAAATTAACGATCCGTGGAATAAGAGGTAAGGTTCTGTGCCAGTGGACCGTTACCTACCAAAGAAAGACGAGGGCTGTTGTGGCCCAATCAGCTAATCATGGTGAAAACGGCAACTGCTGCGTGGTGATTGGCTGCTGGATTGTACGTTGACATGGGAGTGGTGCCCCTTGTGTTTGGTAATGTATTGATGAAGAGTCGATGAGAGCCTTTCTTGCAAGACGGACGGTTGAGGGTTGGAGGCTCTTTCAGTGCCACAGGCTGGATATCACGCTGCTTGATATCAATATGCCGGATGGGGATGGTATTCGATTGCTCAAAAAGATCGATGAGGTGGGATCATTGAGGTATCAGTGTTTTTGATGAATCCGATTAATAAAGACAAAGTTTGTTTGATGGCTGAGGAACATTAAAATATAAGTCAAGGGTAATGATGTCAAGCTATTGTTATTTCGTGCTTTTTTGGGCTGTTAAAAAAAATTCAAAAAAAATCTAAAGATATCGCGAAGTCTGCCGATAGGACGGGTAGCTGGTGAAAGATTTTTGGTTTTTGCTATGAATGAACCGTTTGCGAGTGATAGTCGACGTGTATATATTCATAGATAGTAATCAAGTTAATTATATAGTTAGGTAGCAAGACAATGAGCTCATCAATTTCGTCGAATTTCAGCTCCCCATTTCAATTTGGGAATCAGTTTGATAGACATAATCATCATGATAAATTCCGGTCAAAGGAGCTTGATGATGACAAGATCAAGCAAGTTGACACAAAGGTACATGTACGTCATGGAGATGATGACGACCATGATGATGACCGAAAGGTTTCTGCAAATCATCGACCTGTAGCAGAGTCTGATGGTAAGCGCAGTTCGTTCCGTTCCGAGCTTGCTGACCGGTTCAGGATGGAAGTCAGGGAGTTGAAAGAGGACTACAAGGAAGATTTTCAGGAGGCAAGGGCTGAGCGTATCCAGGAGTTGCGTGAGGACGGAGTAGGAAAAAGAGGGATTGACCGGGAGATTCGTGAGCTACGTAAAGAGTATAAGAGTGAATTTCTGGATGTCAGAAACGAGAGATTGGATGAGTTTCGTCAACTGGGATCGGATATCAAGGACTTGCGAAAAGATTTCCGTGAAGAGTTTCGTGAGGCTCGTAAGGATCTGATTCAGGATTTCAGAGAAGAAGATGATGATGGTAGCTTGCGCGGACTTCGTGATGATATCAAGGATCTTCGAAACGAGTATCGCGAGCAGTTTCAGGTAGCCAGACAGGAGTTGGTTGATAATTTCTTTGGTGTTGAGGATGGTGGAGATGTGGAACCGCCTCCAGTGGAGCCGCCGCCGCCTCCGGTAGAGCCGCCACCCCCTCCCCCACCACCGGTAGAACCGCCGCCTGATGAGCCTCCACCTGTCGACGAAGACCCAGGCTCAGCGAATGATCAGATAACGGCCTCTCAGGTAGCCTTCAACGCGCTGGAAGAGGGTGCTGATGTTGTTACCCAGATGGAAGTGCTGGTGGATAATGCAGCCAGTGGGCAGAGTTTTGATGCAGACCAGTTCTCAGATCTTCAAGGGCAGCTGCAGCAACAGATTGGTGAATATCAGCAGTTTGTTGGTACGGAGAACGCTAGTGACGATCTGTTAGGGCAGCTTGAGGCGCTGGATATCTTTAATGTGGATCTGTCTGGAAATTCAACTGATTTCAATGTGGCACTTGATCTGTTGGATGATGCTGCTGATCTGGTTACCGGAACGTTGCAGCAGTACACAGATGCTGGAGAGCTTGCGTTTGTGCATGGAGAGTCAGGTGCGACTCAGACGACTGAGGAGGCCAGTAGCTCACCTACTGTTGAAGCACCTACCAATAACAATCTGGTCGTTGATGAAGATACCGTTCAGACCATCGTTAACCTGGTCACCCAACAGCTATTGGATAATCAGGAGGCAGCTGTACAGGGACAGGCAAATATCTCGCCATCTAATGCACTCAGTCTCTTGTAACTGATTGCTCTGAGTGCTGGTACCCAAAGGCCAGTAGCTGTCAAGGCTGCTGGCCTTTTTTGTGGTTTGTCTGTCTGGTAAAAAAGGTGATAAGTGCCTAATTGATACAATAAGCAATTTTGATTACATAAGGTATAAAAAAAGCCACAATTAAGGCTATTCTTGTATTGAACTAAGGATAATCTTATTTCATAATCCGTATATCAATGGGTTGTGGTTATTTTTTTAGGTGTCTTGGCATGAATATGGAAAAAGAGATTAATAAAAATATGGAGAAGGACCGGTTGAACAGGCTGGATGGTGTGTTGCAGAAATTTGCAATTGCGATTGCCTCTGGAAAAAGCCCGCAAGATGCTTATATCGAGAGTGGTTGTACGATACGTGTACAAGAGTCGGTTGAGGCTGCAGCCAGGCGTTTGATGAAAAATCCGATGATTCAGGAAGAGATCAGAATTCAGTCACGGGCATTGGCCATTGCTGCCTCACTCGCCAATGAGAGAATTCTGGGCGGGGTCTTTGGGCAGGGCGAGATCGCCCAGTCGATCCGGCACTGAGGTTGTTATCTGGGGTGTATTGGTGTGCTAGTTCAGGCTTGCGTAGTATGATGGTTTCTTGTTTTCGCTATGTACGACCTTCAGTGACTTTTTAGCAAGATCCAGCAACTTGAGTGCGCTGAGAGCCCCGTTTGCCGTAACAGATATGGAGCCGATGGAGAGAGAGAGGGGCACTTCATGATCCGTGTCAGAAAAGGAGATACCGGCCTCCTTGACTTCATCCAGTACCAGCTTTCCGACACATTCAGCTCCAGGCAGATCCGTGTCGGGTAGAATGAGCGCAAACTTGTCGCGGCTATAGAGTGCAACAACGTCCGAGGTGCGCTGCAGGAGGCTGGCTAGGATCTCGGCAACGCGTTCAATGCAGTGTGCCGCTGCGGCCTCTCCAAATGTGGTTTTGTGCTGGTTGAAATCATTGATTTCGACCAATAGCAGGCTGATGTCATCATTCCTTCTGATTGCACCCTGAAACTCCCGTTCAATGAAGAGGTCAAAAGCGCGCCGATTGTAGAGGCCGGTAGCCTGATCATTCAATGCGATATGTTCAAGCAGTTCAGTCTGGTGATTCAGTTTGAGATAGCTGCGGACACGGTTGAGAATGATCGATGGAAATAGTGGCTTTCGAATGATATCGACGGCACCGGCAGAAAGGCCCTTTTCGGCATCTGCGGCATTCTCAATATCCTTTTCAAGCAATATGACCGGGATGGGGCATGCCGTGGTATTGCCGATTGGTTTATGGCACAAGCTGGTGGAGCGCGAAGTGGCGTTGTGGGTCAGCTCATGGCAAAGGCTGTATGAGTCGAAGTTCTCAAGCGCAGTGTCAAGAATGATCATGTCAGGATCATGGCTGCTGTAGGCTTCCATGACCTGCGACTGGTTTTCCGGCTCATTCATGGTAACGGTCTGGTAATGCTGGTCCAGCGCCTCCTCGATAAGGATTCGGTCTACTGTCTGTTGGGTGATAATTAAAACCTTACGTCTACTATGCTTCATGGTGTAACTTGTAACTCTGTAGTTTGCAATGTGGAAATACTGTTTGACTGGAGAAATAGGTTCTAGTGTGTCCAGTCACCGCTATCATTTTGATAGTAGTGGCCGCTGTTTTCGGCGCGTTTTGTCAACTTCTTGCCTGCTGCTCCCTCGATTGCCTGTAATGACGTTTGATGTCGGTCGGCAATCTCCCGATATTTTGCTTTTCTTTTCAGGTTAACCTCGTCAGCAAGTTGTCTGATTGTACTTGATGTTACTGCAGGATTGATGATGGCAATGTATCCACTGCTGGCTTCGCCAACCAGACCGGCACGCTTTGCATCATCCAGTGGAGAGGCAGCTGCGGGGATGGAAAGGAGCGCGAGAAGCGGTAAGTACACGAGCCTGGCTGTTGGGTGGTTCAATGCGGATATCTTCATGGCAGTACTAAAATAACTCTGAGTGATCGCTGATCAAGCTGTCGATCTCTTTATCAATAATCTTGACTCGAACCTCATGTTCGATCTTCACGTTGAGATTGATTGTGATCGGCTTCTCTGGTGCCTCAACCTTGACTGATGGGTCGCACCCTGAAAGTAGAGGTAACAGCAGCAGGAGTAAAAAAGTGGCGGCAAAATGTGTTTGTTGCATGGTATCGGCAGCACGACTGGTTGAAAGGTTGATGATACTAAAAACCGGTGCCACGATGATATAAATTGCTGATGACTGGTGTGGTTTTCAGTTAATGGTTCAATGGTTGCTATTGGGGAAGACTCATGCTGTGTGGATGTTGCTTCAGCAAGCTGAACAGGTCGCCCTCAATCGTAAAATTGAGGTTGAGGGGGTACCCTTCATAGAGGTCCGGATTGTTGCCCTGGAGCTGGATCGCGAGCCTGAAGTCACCGCTCAACTCTCCGTTGGCCTCCAAAGAGAACGTGTTGTAGTGGAAGTTCTCAAGAGCTTGTAATAATAGATTGGAGGGTTCTCCTCCAAGCTGGGATGCATTATTGAGGTGGCCCTGGTACTGGATCACACCTGCTGTAGTGGCCGAGAGGGTGGCGTGGTTTACAAAAACTTTGTCATTCTGAATGGTGACTGGGAACGTGCCATGGAGTGTGCCGCTCGCCTGTAGCCCATTGATGGAGGCTAGTCGAGAGAGATCGGATAGATCGATCTGGTCGGCATGGACGGAGAACTGGAGCTGTTTTGGGTGGAGTGGCAGCACCATTCGATCTGTATACATTACGCTGTCGGCAAGCGTCCATTCCATACTGTCAACGATGACGGTCTCCGGTTGAATGGTAATGGCTGACTTGAAATTCTGAATTGGAATCCCCGGATTGATCTCGTCGATATGGATCTGTTGTGGGCGTTTGGCCAGTAGGGGCTGGATGCTGTCAAGGGTGATCTCGGTGGATAGGCCTTTGACTTCTGCCAAGTTGGTCTGCATATCCATCTGGTTGATGTTGAGCTTGACCCTTGATCGACTCAGGTTGCCCCAACTCAGTTCCACTATTGCGCCCATATCTCCCGAGAGATCTGTGACCAACCCCTTGAGCGGGGGGAACAGGATGTGCGGCTGTGTGTTATTGGGTGAAAAATGTTGGCTGTCGATCCGTATGGAGGCGGTTCCGCTGTGGTCATCAAGGCCATGCCTTGCTGAAACAGTGATGGGTATCGTGTGGTTGCGGTCGCTGATGATGCCGTTCAACTCAATCATGTCATCCTGCTGCAGAATGGTGCCTGAGAAGCTTAATGGGATGGTGTTGTTGCTTGAAGGTGATGTGGGGCTGTTCAGTTGAAAATCCATGGTGCCGATCCGGGCATCGGTCTTGTGGCTCTCGGTGTCATATTGAAATGTGATGTTGGACTGAAGACGGTCGATCAGAAAGCCGGTGGTGGGTGAGTGAAGATTGCAGGAGAGAATATCGGAGTTGACCAGAGTCTCCACTGGGTGAAGACGGATTTTTCCCGCTATCTGGAGTGAACACGCTATATTTTCAAAGTGGTTCTGCTGAATGTTCAGCTTGGGTGCGGAAATGGTGAGTGGCTGAAGAGTGTCTCCTGTCTTGCTGTTGGGTGCGGTTGTAAAGTGGTATTGGGGCTGTTTCTTGTCTTCTGTAGTCAGGGTAAGGTGGAGTGGTGTGGTAACCGCAATGCTCTGATGGTCGACTGCTACCGTTGCAGATATGGCGTCGATGACCACCTTGTGTGGAAGTGGTGATGGTGTGCTGTTTTCAGATTGAGTGGAAGTGCTCTGTTCCCAGGGAAGTACGAGACGACCATTTTCGATATGCAGATGTAATTTTGCGGATTCAACACGGACCCGGTCAATCTCTCCCTGCAGAATGCTGCTCCAGTGGTAGTCGATCTGGATATTGTCGAGCTGTAGCAGATGATCTTTTGTTTTCAGATGGGATATATCGACACGGTTAAGCCCGAGAGACTGGATGGTTAGTGCAGTGACAGGAAGATCTGCCTGCTTGATTGCAAACCGTAGTACCGAATTGACGACTGCTTCGGTATCCCAACTGCTGTAGATGATGATACCAACAGACAGCGCAATCAATAGTCTCCTCCGTCGAACTGGTGCTGTCAGAGAAGAGATGGTGTGAGTCATACAGTCGTTTGGAAGAGCTCAGAGGGGGCTGAACTGTATGGAAGTGTGTGCGAACAATCAAACGTTATTGATGGCGGCGGTATTTGAAGGGTGGTGTAGTCGAGTGGAGTCAATCCTATGCGTAGACATCAACCCGCCTTATTCACCAAACGGTCATTTCAACGGCTGACTCGCACATATTTT
>CAYFOR010000055.1:0-18425 GCA_964344785.1 uncultured Piscirickettsiaceae bacterium | reverse complement strand
AAATAGAGGGCGCGCCTCCTTGTTTTATGGGTTATTTGGTGAATAAGGCGGGTTGTAAATGTCCCATCAAGCAAGGCAATGGAGTTGAACTTGGTTTTGCTGCCAATATCACCAACTTGATTGAGTAGCTGCTGTCCTTCTTCATCAAGATATCCTCGCTGAGTATCGTTGTAGGTTCCATTAGATGCCTGTACAGCAAGCTCCCTCATCCTCTGAAGCAGATCGTTCATCTCGGATAGTGCACCATCCGCAACTTGGGTCAGTGATATCGCATCCACTGCGTTTCGTATTGCAACCGCTGTTCCCTGTTCTTGAGTGCGTAGTGAGTTGGCAATAGCCATCCCTGCCGCATCGTCTGCAGCACGATTGATCCGTTTTCCTGATGCGAGCCGCTCCATCGACACCTGGAATTCATCCTGTGCCTGACTGAGCCGCTGTTTCGCTAATAGTACGGCTTGTGTGCTAGAACCAATCTGCAACACACACCTCCCTATCCGTTATCAAACAGACAGGGGGTGCCATTGGTGCAGTCATGCTCTTCAGCATCGACTACACCTCTGTGCATGTTGTTCTAAGCAGTAATCTCTATTCATTTCCTATCACTACTACGTTGCCAAACGGCAATTAACAACGTGCGTGAATACACGCACCCCAGTCGGTTTGGCATAGGCGTTGCTATACCTCACCCGCCAGGGATGCGTCTTTGAATTAGAGACTCAATAGGTATTCCGGTGGCTTTTTACGTAAAAGCCTGTATCCATATACAGATAACGGACACTTAGATGATTTGATTAGGTTGATTTAGGGTCAAACCCTTCATTTTTATTCAACATCATTTTGCTTGCGTGATTTTGCAGGGCAGGGGTAGATTTTGCCGCTTGAATCGCAAGTTAGGGACACTATTGCCCCTAAAAAAAAGCTACAAACCAACCTTTCCGGAACCGCTTCTCTTCCAGTATTTTCTGTTAAATCTTCCGATTGAAAGCGGGTGCTTTTTTCATTGGCGGTTTCTTCACTGCTGGTGATGCTGCCTTTTTGGTTACCAGTCCATCCGCTTCCATTTTCTTGATGACCTTTGTGAGCTGATCATTGATTCTGATTAACCCTTGGATCGAGGTAGTCATGGTGGCAACCGTCTCCTGGTTCAGTTGATTTTCCTTTCCTGACGATCTCATGGTTACAAGATCGCAGCGAACCACACCATCAATGATTCCGACATCACCTACATTATCGACGAAGAAGTTTTTGCTCATTTTTCATGCCTGAATTTGCTAATGGATCGATAGAGAGTATCAACAAAACATAGTAGTTTCATGCTCATAATGGACCTTTCACAACTCAGGTACCAAGCCACATGGCTTATGTCAGATGGCGTCCGCTTCGAACTGAAAGATCGTTGCTCTGGATGACGGGTGATAGTTGCAACTACACATCACAGGAAAAAGCCTCGTCTCTGGCCGTTCTGCCCTACCATCACAAAAACATTGAGGACAATAACTCCGCACCAACCGCTGCCCCATTGCAGTGGACGCGCTTGCATTTGGGGCGATCCAACAGATCCTGCATTGCACTGGTAAAGTCACCTGCCATCCATTCGGCTTTGGAGATCTCCCGGACTCGGGCGTGCCTGTTCAGCCATTCGATGATGACGGGCTCATCCGGGAAATGGCCCCGCTGAGCAAAGACCAGAGGCAGCCCATGTGCAGCCACCTCGACCGCCATGCCGTATCCCGGCTTTCCTACCACTCCATCCACTGAAGCAATAATGTCCTTGTAGGGAAGCTGGGTGCAGTTTGTCAGCAAGTGGATATGTTCCGCTGTTGTTGAGAATTTGCCTGCAACCAGCCAGTGGAAGTCATCCTCCCGCTCCATCGCCGATATCGGCATCACGGTACCATCCATACCGCCGAGGCTACATAGAATGATGGGGCGCTGATCATTCCGATCAATCCTCAGCATTGTACGAAATGAGGCCTGCCATTCCCCGAGCATCGCGATGGGCGGTATCGAGCGACAGGTTGTGAAGGAGTCTCCTTCCATCGCTGGTTCGGGCAGTAGTGCCAACGATGCCTGCTGATAGGAGTGTACCGCCTCGTGATACCAGCCAGCCTCCTCCGGCTCAGCCATATCAAAGTACCCCTTGATAATATGATCCCAACTGACCGATGCCAACGCTACAGCAGGGACCCCGGCCTGGGCAGCCGCAGCAATGGGAAGGTAGGCAATGTCCGAGATCACCAGGTCCGGGGATCTTGCCTGGATACGCCTGCTCTCGGCATTCACCTTCTGTTCATAATGCTGGTGCAACCGGCGATAGGCCGCCTGACTCTTTGCAAGATCCACACTCAAAGGATCAGGTTGTACCAGTCCCACATCGAGCGAACGTTGGTCGTGCTCAAAATGGTCATTCCCCAACCGCCGTGCAATGACTTCCTTGGGAAAACCGCACTGTATCGATAGCTCGATATCCGGGTGGCGTTGCATCAACGCCTGTATCAGTGCAATTGATTGTGTCAGGTGACCATACCCGTGCGCGGAGATGGAGAAGTGAATGGTGGGCAGTGCAAACTCCTGCAGTCAAAAAATTCTGTGTGAAGGCATCGTTAATCGGAATCCTACAGCATGTAATTCATGATCGCATGGCAGGCATGTTTTTTTGACAATGCACGGACACCGCGTGGCCGCAAAGATTGGAATCGTGTATAGAGCAGAACCCTATTCAGGACTGACTATTTGTCACGAACTACCAATCATTTCCAGCCCACCTGAACGGGCAGCTCAATTTGATCTGTAGATGCTGACTGCAGTAGTAACTACTGAAATGATGCCACTTGCTGAAAATGCTCTTCAGCTAAAACAACTTGACGTGCCCAACAGCTGAGCCTACTCTTTTGCTTATGTCATCAATTACTTTCGACACCCTCAAATACGCGGAACGGCTGGAACAGGCCGGGATTTCGCGCGAGCAGGCCAAAGCATTTGCCGAAATGCAGAAAGACTCCCTGTCCGAGGTAATGGATGCACAATTGGCAACCAAATCCGATATCTCCCATCTGGGCAACGAATTAACCCAACTGGACAAACGGCTTGCAGTCGTCGAAACAGAACTGACCAGTATCAAATGGATGGTTGGCTCAGTAGGTATGGGTGTACTGCTACTGGTCATCAAAACTTTCCTTAGCAACTAAGACAATCTCTGGAAAGTAATCTGACACCTTGCTGGTCTTTTTATCCATCTGCGGCGTAGGAGCACTGGGATATTGCACGTGCATGACTCCCACAGTCAATAAACCCTGTGTGAAGGCGTCGTTATCAGAAACCCCGCAGCATGCGATAACGGTCGATATAGCGCTCGGCACTCTGTGACCAGCCGGAGTCCCGCTGCATGCCGTTGATTTGAAGCTGTGCAAACCGTTCCGGCTGATGAACAAAGAGCCGTCTGGCTGCATCCATCGCAGCAACAAGCCCTGAAACCGTCGAGTGGTGAAAGAGAAAGCCGGTTGCAACCCCCCGATTCAGGCTCTCCTCATTTGCATTGAGAATCGTGTCGGCCAATCCCCCGGTTGCACAGGCAATCGGCGGTGTACCATAGCGTAGACTGTAGAGCTGGTTCAGGCCACACGGTTCAAAACGGGACGGCATCAGAAAGTAGTCAACCCCGGCTTCGATCTGGTGGGCAACCCCCTCTTCATAACCGATCCAGATGCCAACCCGCCCCGGATAGCGGCCCGCCAGTTCACGCAGGGTCTGTTCATATCCCCAGTCACCACTCCCCAACAGGACAAAGGCCGCACCACTCTTCTCCAGTATCTGTGGAATTGCCTCGAAGATCAGGTCAACCCCCTTCTGCTCAACCAGCCTGCCAATAAACCCGAACAGCGGCTCAGCGCGGTCCCAGCCATGAAGATCAAAGGAGTGACCAAGATGGTCACGGTTGCACACTTTCTCTTCCAGGTGATCGATATCGTAATTGCAGGGAATCAATGGATCACTCTGTGGGTCCCATGCCTGCTCATCAATACCATTGACGATTCCATCGAGCCGATCAGCCCGCTGCTGCAGCAGCCCCTCCAGACCGTGCGCAAACCGAGTGGTCTTGATCTCTTCGGCATAGGTAGGGCTCACTGTATTGATCCAGTCGGCATAGTGCAGCCCCCCCTTGAGAAAGGAGAAGCGGCCATGGAACTCATAGCCGTCTACCCACCAGAAATGGTCCGGCAACCCCAGGCTGTCAAAGGTGATCTTGTCAAAATCACCCTGATAGGCAATGTTGTGAATCGTCATCAGGGTTGGAAGGTGTGGCTCATCCTGCGCAGCCAACAGACCGGGAACCAGTCCAGTCTGCCAGTCATTACAGTGAACGATATCAGGCTGCCAGTCAAAAACGCACCAGTTGCGGGCCACCGCAACCACCACATGGGAGAACAGGGTGAAACGCAGCGCATTATCGCTCCACGCCTCCCCACTGGTTGGGCCATATGGCCCTCCGGCACGATCAAACATCGGACCATTTTCGACCAGCAATACCGGCACTTCGGTACCGGGCAGCTTCGCCTCCAGCAGCCTCACCTGAAAAGTGAGCCAGCCGACCTTGACCGGCAGGGCATGGTGCACCACGATATGGTCCAGTGTATTCAGTACACCGCCATATGCAGGCATGATCAGACGAACATCAACACCCTGCTGCCGCAACGCAACCGGCAGGGCACCTGCAACATCAGCCAGACCACCGGTTTTAATCAGTGGATAGGCCTCACTTACTGCAAACAGTACCTTCATCAGTTACTCCCTGAACGGGGTCAGCACCAGGGCAGCCAATGGCGGCAGTTGCAGGGATACGGAGTGTTCTCGCCCCATCCACGGCTCACGCTCACTGGTCACGGCACCGCCATTGCCGACACCACTGCCACCGTAGGCATTCGCATCACTATTGAGCAGTTCCTGCCATACACCGCCACTGGGCAGCCCGATTCGGTAGCCCTGCCGTGGCACCGGGGTCATGTTGAAGATCACCACAACCGGATCACCGTCCCCCCAGCGGATAAACGAGAAGATGGACTGCTCTACATCGTGACAGTCGACCCACTCGAAACCTCGCTGTTCAAAATCGTAACGGTGCAGTGCATCACGCTGCCGATAGTGGTGATTCAGATCAGCCACAAGCGTCTGAACACCGGAATGATACGGAAACTGCAGCAACCACCAGTCGAGGGGGCGATTGCTGTCCCACTCCGATGACTGTGCGAACTCTCCACCCATGAACAGAAGCGGCTTGCCGGGGTGGAGAAACTGCCAACAGTAGAGCAGCCGCAGATTGGCAAAGCGTTGCCACTCATCCCCCGCCATCTTGCCGATCAGAGACCCCTTGCCATGCACCACCTCATCATGGGAGAGGGGCAACACAAAGTTCTCGGTATAGGCATAGAGCTGGCCAAACGTGAGCCGATCCTGATGGTAGCGGCGGTGGATCGGGTCGTTGCGGAAGTAGCCGAGCGTGTCATGCATCCATCCCATGTTCCACTTCATGGTAAAACCGAGGCCACCGAGGTAGACCGGCCGCGAGACCATCGGCCATGCCGTGGACTCTTCGGCAATGACCCAGGCCCCCGGATAGGCCTGATGGATAATCTCGTTCAGTTGGCGAAGAAAGGCAATCGCCTCCAGATTCTCCCGTCCTCCATGTGCATTGGGCACCCACTCTCCATCCTTTCGAGAGTAGTCGAGGTAGAGCATGGAGGCGACCGCATCCACTCGGAGACCATCAATATGGAACTGGTCCATCCAGTAGATCGCATTGGAGAAGAGAAAATTACTCACCTCATTGCGCCCATAGTTAAAGATCAGTGTATCCCAGTCGGGGTGTTCTCCCTGACGTGGATCTTCATGCTCATAGAGTGCGGTGCCGTCAAAGCGGGCCAGTGCAAATTCATCCCGAGGGAAATGGGCCGGTACCCAGTCAACGATCACCCCGATTCCATTCAGGTGGCAGTGGTCGACCAGATAGCGCAGGTCATCCGGAGAGCCGTAGCGTGCGGTGGGTGCATAGTAGCCCGTCACCTGATATCCCCAGGACTGATCCAGCGGGTGCTCCATGACCGGCATCAGCTCGATATGGGTGAAACCGAGTGCCTTGACATAGTCGACCAGCCGATGGGCCAGTTCCCGATAGTTGAGGAATGCCCCCTCTTCCCCTACCTGCCAGGAGCCCGCATGCAGCTCATAGATTGAAACCGGCTGCTGCTGCCAATTCTGTTCCGAACGCTGTTCCATCCATGCACGATCCCTCCATTGATGGGCAGGAGGCGCAGCCACGACGGATGCAGTACCTGGACGCAACTCGGCTGCCTTTGCATAGGGGTCAGCCTTCAGAACCTGGTTTCCGGTATCACGGTTTCGAATCTCGAACTTGTAGTGGCTGCCTACTGCAACACCGGGAATAAACAGCTCCCATACCCCACTGGAACCATGCACCCGCATGGGGTGTCGCAGCGTATTCCAGTGGTTGAAATCACCCGCCACACTGACCCGCTCTGCTGCGGGTGCCCAAACTGAAAAACGGACGCCTTCAATGCCATCCAGAGTCAACGGGTCTGCGCCCAGAAAACGCCACACCTGCTGATGATTGCCCTCTCCAAACAGATGAAGATCAAAGTCCGAGATCGTTGTTGGAAAGGTGTAGGGGCTCCACTCCTCCCACTGCTCTCCACTCTCGCAGCAGCAGCGAAGATGGTGATGTTGCGGCGGGTCGGCCAGCTCAACCTCAAACAGCCCTGCGACTGCCGTCTGCTCCAATGCGATCCCCGAATCCATTAGCTCAACGGTGGTTGCACCTGGCACCCAGACCCGGACCCGACTCTTTCCATTTTGCTGGGAGTGGCTTCCCAATACCGAGAACGGATCGTGCAGCGTTCCCTCGGCCAGTCTGTTGAGTTGGCCCGTTATATGTCTTTCCAGCGAGGTATCTTTGCTCATCATTCCACAACTCTAGTCCAAGATAATTTTCATTGACACAGGGAATTCGTGAAGGGATTGTTACACGTTATCGCACTGTAGTTGTTTTTACCTCCAAAAGCGATATCCTAAACCCATATTCCCATCGCGCAATCCTGAAGCTGAAGGTCCCTCATGACTATCTCTACCCTATCCATCACGGTCCAGCCCCAAATCCCCGAACGTATCCAGCAGTTGGTCGCCCTCTCGGAGAACCTGCTCTACAGTTGGGACCGAGACGTCAACGACCTCTTCTACCGCCTTGACCACGATCTCTGGCAGGACTGCAACAACAACCCGAAGGTCTTTCTGCAGCGGATATCACAGCGACGGCTGGACGAAGCGGCACAGGATCGAATCTTTCTGCAGGAGTATGAGCGTGTCATCTCGTCGGTCAACACCTATCTGCAGGAGAACGAAAGCCATGTGTTGCCGGAAGAGCTGGACCCTGATGATGATCTGATTGCCTATTTCTGTGCTGAATACGGTTTCCACGAGAGCCTGCCGATCTACTCCGGCGGCCTCGGCATTCTGGCCGGTGACCACTGCAAGACGGCAATGGATCTCTCTCTTCCCTTCGTCGCGGTTGGACTGTTCTACCGTCAAGGCTATTTCAGCCAGCAGATTGATGGCATCGGCAATCAGATTTCGGCCATGCGGGACAACATCAGCAGTGAACTCCCCATTGCCGAAGTGCTGAACGACAACAATGAACCGATTACCGTCGCCGTTCCCATCAACAACCATGATGTTGAGGCCAGAATCTGGTCTGTCCATATCGGCCATCTGACCCTCTATCTGCTCGACACCGACCTGGAAGTCAACAGTCCTGAAGACCGGGGTATTACCAATGCACTCTATGGTGGGGGTCGTGATATGCGCCTCCGCCAAGAAGCCGTACTCGGCATCGGCGGTGTCAAGGCACTACGGGCAATGGGACTCTCCCCGACCGTCTGGCATATCAACGAAGGCCATGCCGCATTTCTGGCGCTTGAGAGAATGCGTGAGCTGAGAGAGTCGGGTCACCCGTTTGATACCGCGCTGGAGATCGTTGCCGGTGCAACCGTCTTCACCACACACACGCCGGTTCCTGCCGGTCACGACATCTTTCCCCACCATACGTTGATGGAGGTACTGGGCCGCTATCTGCATACGGTCGAAGAGGATACCGGCAGGATTCTGTCGCTGGGTGATCATCCCGGAGGTGACAGCGAGTTCAATATGACCGCCCTGGCACTGCGTACTTCCCGGTTCCACAATGGTGTAAGCGCCATTCATGGTGGGGTTGCTTCA
Source organism: uncultured Piscirickettsiaceae bacterium (assembly GCA_964344785.1). Taxonomy (GTDB): domain Bacteria; phylum Pseudomonadota; class Gammaproteobacteria; genus Thiopontia. Next base: position 10,142 of record CAYFOR010000055.1, on the reverse strand, counting down.
CAGATGGAGTCCTATATCTGGCCGCAGATCCCGCCGCATGAAAACCCGATGCACTATGTCACGAACGGGGTGCATGTTCCCACCTTTCTGGCCCGCTCCTGGAGCAACCAGTTCGACATGACCTTCGGCAGTGGCTGGCGCAACCAGCTCAACTCCACAAAATACTGGGAGCAGATCGACCAGATACCGGACCACACCTTCTGGAGCATCTGCCAGACCATGAAGGAAGCGCTGTTCGACGACATCTACCGCAGACTCACCATCCAGCATGAACGTAACGGCATGGGTCACATGCAGATTGAACGACATCTGCGTTTACTGAAAGACCGCAACAACCCACCACTGGTGATTGGCTTCGCCCGCCGCTTCGCCACCTACAAGCGTGCAACCCTGATGTTCAAGGACAGAGAGCGGCTGGCCCGCATTCTCTCGGATCCAAAGCGCCCCATTCTGTTCCTCTTTGCCGGCAAGGCACATCCAAATGATGGCCCTGGTCAGGATCTGATTCGCGATATCTTTCATACCTCCTGTCAGCCGGAGTTTGAGGGGAAAATCCTGCTGATCGAGGGGTATAACCTCTCTCTCTCCCGCAAGCTGGTTTCCGGTGTGGATGTCTGGCTCAACAACCCGGAATATCCACTGGAGGCAAGTGGAACCTCCGGTGAAAAGGCGGCGATCAATGGTGTCCTCAACCTCAGTGTCGGCGATGGCTGGTGGGCAGAGGCCTATAGCAAAAAGGATGGTATTGCCAATGGCTGGATGATCAACCCGCATGATCCGAGCTATGACCCGGAGCGACGGGATCGCGAGGAGTCGAATGAGCTGCTGGACATTCTGGAGAAGTCGGTGATCCCGAAATATTTCAACCGCGACAGTTCCGGTATTCCGAAAATGTGGACCTTGATGGCAAAGCGCTCAATCGCCACCATTCTGCCCCGCTTCAACTCTTCACGGATGGTGATTGACTATCTCAAGGGATACTATGCCCCAGCCAGTAATCATGGCCACAACCTGATCTCGAACAATGGTCTGCTGGGACAGGAACTGGCCGAGTGGAAACAGCGTATTCGACAGAGCTGGCAAGGGGTGCGCCTGACATTGGCACACAAACCGGCCTGCACGTTGTCGACGGATTCCCTCTTTACCATCACGGTAGCGGCAGATCTGAATGGTCTCAGCCCGAATGATGTTACGGTGGAGTGCATCTTTGAAAGCGGCATTGAATCAGGAAGCTTTGATGGGCGGGGTGAGGTGACGACCATACAGTTATTGACCGATGGAGCACCCCAGGAGAACATTCAACACTACAGCTATTCGTCAAAGCTGAACCTCTCCGGCCTGCAAAACTATCGCATCCGTATCTACCCTTCCCACCCTGGAATGGCCCACCGCTTTGAGTTGGGCTACATGACCTGGCTGACCGAGGCGCACGCATGAACGATACCTGGCATGCGCTGCGACAGCACCAGCAGGACATCGCCCAGCAGGATATCGTCCAGCTTTTCCAGCAAGACCAGAATCGTTTTGAACAGTTTTCCCTCCGTTTTGAGGGTATTTTGCTCGATTACTCCAAGAACCGTGTCACCCGTGAGACTCGCCGCCTGTTGTTGGAGCTTGCGGAGTCGAGTGACCTCCCGCAGTGGCGCCAACGGATGTTCCATGGGGAGAAAATCAACCATACCGAGCAGCGTGCAGTACTGCATAGTGCACTACGCGCCCCGGCAAATGCAGAGATTACTGTTGACGGCCGGAATGTTGTTCCCGATGTACATGAAGTGCTGAGCCGGATCGAGCAGTTTGTCGGCCGCATCCACAGCGGGGAGTGGACAGGGTATAACGGTTGCCGTATCACCGATATTGTCAATATCGGCATTGGTGGTTCCGACCTGGGGCCAAAACTGGTGGTTGATGCACTGGATACATGGCACCAACCCAATCTTCGCTCCCATTTTGTCTCCAACCTGGATGGCCGTGAGCTGGAGTCTGTGCTGAAACAGGTCAATGCGGAAACCACCCTGTTTCTGATCGCCTCCAAGACCTTCACTACGCTGGAGACGATGACCAATGCCAACAGTGCCCGGAGATGGTTTTTGCAGCAAGGGGGAGAGGATTCTCAGGTTCGTCACCATTTTGTTGCCATCTCGACCAATCTGGAGGCAACCAGCCAGTTTGGCATCGCCCCCGAAAATGTCTTTGCATTCTGGGACTGGGTCGGTGGCCGCTACTCACTCTGGTCAGCAATCGGCCTCTCCATCGCACTTGCCATCGGCATGGATCACTTCCGTGCGCTATTGGCGGGTGCACATGCCATGGACCAACACTTCCTTGAAGCACCACTGGCCGAGAATATGCCGGTCCTGATGGCACTGATTGGAGTCTGGAATATCAATTTCCAGCATTACCAGAGCCATGCCGTCATTCCCTACGACTCTTCGCTTGAACTGTTTCCTGCCTACCTGCAACAACTGGATATGGAGAGTAACGGCAAGCAGGTGGACCGGGAAGGGAAAACCGTGGAGCATCAGACTGCACCGCTGCTGTGGGGCGAAGCTGGTTCCAATGGGCAGCACTCCTTCTTTCAGTTTCTTCACCAGAGTCCGGTCACGGTGCCGATCGATTTCATCGGTACCATCCAGCCCCAGCATGGCCTGAAGCGGCATCACGATCGCCTCATGGCCAATCTATTCGCCCAGGCAGAGGCATTGATGGCTGGAAAAAGCCGTGAAACAGCACTGGCGGAATTAAGAGACCTTCCACCTCAACAGCAGGCCCAACTTGCTCCATACAAGACATTCCCCGGCAATACTCCATCCAACATGATCCTGCTGGATTGTCTTGACCCCCGTACACTGGGTGCGCTGATCGCACTCTATGAGCACAAGGTCTTTGTTCAGGGGGTGATCTGGAATCTCAACCCGTTTGACCAGATGGGTGTTGAACTGGGTAAGGCGCTTGCCAGCAGAATTCAGCAGGAACTGGAACAGAAGATGCTTGATGAGGCCGAACCATGCCATGATTCCTCTACCGAAAATCTGATCAAAATCTACCTGGACAGGAGGTAGTGTACCTATATCACCATTGAGGCGATTGCCGGAAAAAAATATACCAGATTGCGCAGGATTTTCGTTCGTATGCAAGGCGTGATCACAGGCGCATAGCCAGCTATGTAACTGTGATCATAACGTAGCAGATGGACGAAAAGACAAGCAAGGTGGTATGTTTTTTTCCAGAAATCGCCTTAGGTACGAACAAGAGAGAAGTACTGACAGTGGTCAATTCGGTCAGCCTTCTATCTTCATGCCTTACCAAGCAATATCTGGAGGAACCCGATGACTGACAGCAGCACCAATCCCAGCCGATATGTCTACTCTTACAAAGAGGGAGATGGCCAGAACAAGCATCTCCTCGGTGGCAAGGGTGCCAATCTTTGCGAGATGACCCAGATCGGCCTCAATGTCCCCCCAGGTTTTGTCATCACTACAGAGGCCTGCCTCGACTACTTGGGTGATGAGGGTACAGAGCCGTCGGCATGTATGCTTCCTGCCGGTCTGATGCCCCAGGTCAAAGAGCACATCGCCCGCCTGGAGCAGGAGAGCGGCAAGGGCTTTGGCAATGCCGGCAACCCGCTGCTGGTCTCGGTCCGTTCCGGCTCCGCGATGTCTATGCCCGGTATGATGGACACGATTCTGAACCTGGGACTAAACAGTGAGACCCTGCAGGGCATGATCCGTCTGACCGGCGATGCCCGCTTCGGCTATGACGCCTATCGCCGCTTCATCCAGCTTTTTGGTCATGTCGCACTGCAGATTCCTGATGAGGTATTCGACCAGGCATTCGACTCCGTTGAGCAGCGTGTCGGAGTAGAGTCCGATACCGAACTCGGTGCCGAGGCACTGCAGGAGATCTGCGAACGCTTCCTTGAGATCGTTGAGCGGGTGAGTGGCACCCCATTCCCGCAGGACCCGATGGAACAGCTTGAAATTGCCATCAAGGCGGTCTTTGGTTCGTGGATGGGCAAACGGGCAGTGGACTACCGCCGCGAATTCAACATCACAGCGGATATGGCCAACGGTACGGCCGTCAATATCGTGACCATGGTGTTTGGTAACCGGGGGGATGACTGCGCGACCGGCGTCGGTTTCACCCGAAACCCCGGCACAGGAGAGAATGCACTGTTTGGAGAGTACCTGACCAATGCCCAGGGTGAGGATGTAGTTGCCGGGATTCGTACCCCCAAGCCGATTGCGGAGATGGAGCAGGAGATGCCCGATCTCTACCAGCAGCTGCAGGCGCTTCGCAATCGCCTCGAAAGCCATTACAAGGAAATACAGGATTTTGAGTTCACCATTGAACAGGGGGTGCTCTATTGCCTGCAGACCCGGAACGGCAAGATGAATACCCAGGCAATGGTGCGCACCTCCGTCGAGATGGTGGCAGAGGGGCTTATCAATCGTGAACAGGCCATGCTCCGCATCAAGCCTGATCTGCTGGAGCAGATGCTCTTTCCCCGGATCGACCCAACCGCCAAGGTACAGCCCATCGCCCGCGGCCTGCCCGCCTCACCGGGTGCCGCTGCCGGGCAGGTGATCTTCGATGCGGACCGTGCAGAGAAGGTCGGCCGCAATGGTGCTGCCGTGATTCTGGTAAGAGAGGAGACCAAACCCGAGGATATCCACGGTTTCTTCGCCTCTCAGGGCATTCTCACCAGCCGTGGTGGCAAGACCTCTCATGCGGCTGTGGTTGCACGCGGCATGGGCAAGCCCTGTGTGGCCGGTGCAGAGTCGATCGAGGTGGATGTAAGTGCAAGGCGAGCGGTGATTGGAAATATCACCATCCATGAAGGGGATACCATTACCCTCAATGGCAGTACTGGTGGCGTCTATCTGGGCCAGATTCCGATGGTCGAGGCAGAATTCTCCGATGAATTGAAAACCCTCCTGGGGTGGGCCGACGAAGTTGCACGACTGAAGGTGATGGCCAATGCAGATACCCCGACCGATAGTGAACGGGCATTGAAATTTGGAGGGATGGGGATCGGCCTGTGTCGCACCGAGCGGATGTTCAACGCCACCGACCGGCTTCCAATCGTGGTTGAGATGATCGTTGCGGAAGACAGTGCGGCACGGCAGAAGGCGCTGGACAAGTTGCTACCGATCCAGCGTGATGACTTCGCCGCACTGTTCCGTGTGATGTCTCCACGGCCCGTCACCATCCGCCTGCTGGACCCCCCCATCCATGAGTTCCTGCCTACCCAGGAGGAACTCCACTATGAACTGGAGCAGCTCAACCAGTTACGCAGCACCATTGCCGGTATGCATATCCTGCATGATCAGTTGCCGAATGTGCAGGAGCTGGCTGACCCCGACCTTCTGGATGACTTCATCCACCAGAAAGAGTCGATGTTGCAGAAGGTCTATAATCTCCATGAAGTCAACCCGATGCTGGGACACCGCGGTGTTCGTCTCGGCATTACCTACCCTGAAATCTATGCGATGCAGATTCGGGCCATTCTTGAAGCCGCTGCAATCTGTACTCAGGACGGGATCAAGATTGAGCCGGAGATCATGGTTCCACAGGTCAGTACCGTTCAGGAGCTCAATCACATCAAACTCCATCTTGACCAGATTCAACAGGAGGTCGAGGAGCAGTACGCTGTGGAACTCAAATTCAAGTTTGGCTCGATGATTGAGGTAGTGCGTGCCTGCATGCGTGCCTCATCGCTGGCCCAGACTGCGGAGTTCTTCTCTTTCGGCACCAACGACCTGACTCAGGGAACCTTCTCCTTCTCTCGTGAGGATGCCGAAAACAAATTCCTGCCGATGTACAACGAGAACGGCATCCTGCAGGATAACCCGTTCGAAGTGCTCGATACCCTGGGAGTTGGTCAGTTGATGAAACTGGCAGTACAGTGGGGCAGAGAACAGAATCCGGAGCTGAAGGTGGGGATCTGTGGTGAACATGGTGGACACCCGGCCTCGATCCACTTCTGCCACCAGATCGGATTGAATTACGTCTCCTGCTCTGCCCCCCGGATACCCATCGCCAGACTTTCGGCGGCTCACGCTGCACTGTTACAGGAGTAAGTAACCCGGAACCGGTTGGTACACCCTAAGAAAAAAGGCCCTCTGGGGGCCTTTTTTCTAATCATGCAGGAATCATCTCCATCCAGGCGGTGGAGCCGCCATCATTGGTGGCATTGCCGGAGCAAATGGTACAGGGGCCATCGGTGCCATCATCGGTGGCGGTGGTCCGTATGGAGATGGGCCATATCCGTATGGAGCAACTGGAGCCGGAGCTACCGGTGCGCCACCGTAGTAGTACGGGTTGTACGGGGACGGGTTGGGTCCGTATGGACCGTAATAGTAGCGATCACCATAACTGCGTACGTCTGTACGCCCCTTGCTGCGACTACGTGCACGATTCTCTCCCTCGGCCCGGCTTTCACCATGTGCCTTGCCCTTGAGCTGGGTATCCATGTTGAGGTCCCACTCCACATCGGTATTGAGATCACTCATCGCATCCCCCATACCCATGCTATCCATCATGGAGTCAACCGCCCCCCAGCCGTGCTCACCACCGAACGGTCCTCTCTTGTCATTGCTCCCCCATCCCATAGGGGCCAGTAGATGATCACCATCCCCCCCCCAATCTTTCCAGTCGCCCCAACCATCCTTCATATCCCAGTCTTTCGGGTTCCAGAAGGCGGCAGCACTACCGGCAAAGATTGAAGCAGAAGCCAGCGTTGTGGTCAGGAGTAATACCTTCAACTTTTGGTTCATAACAGCACTCCAGAAATATTCAATAAATTTTTTGAATTCTACCTAGTTTCTGCCTAATTTTCAAGCAGAAACTACTGTTACAGATCACGAGAAATAGTAAAGGCACCACGCAGATCACCCGGTTTAAAACCGGTAGCCTGATCCATCGGATAGAGCGTGCGGATCTTCTTTAATATCTCCGGTGCAATCAATTCACCATGACAGGTCATACAGGGCTTTCCAGCCGGTATCGCCTTCATGTAACGGAATTGTCTGTTTCCACCCTTCTCCACCACTTCGTGATACTCCATTTTCATCAGATCCTCACCGGCGGCCTTACGTGCCTCAAACTGTTGCAGCACCCTGATTTCCCAGGCATCCGGCTCATTCTTCGGATTACGTAACCGCAAACTGGTGCGTGCAACCCGATATCCAACCTTCTGAGCCATACCCGCAGTAATGGGCTGTGCATTGATATTACAGGCAGGGATCGCCTCAGTCGGTCCACCAGCCTTCATTGCTGCCACCAGGGTCCCACTCAGCGCCTTGAACAACTGCTTCACCGCACCACGGCTCTCATCAACCAACTGCTGCGTATCGGTGGTATCTGCTGCAATCACCGGGCTTGCAAGAGTGGATGCCAACACCAACCCTGTAATCATCTTTCTCATCATATCGCTCCAGATTTAATATATAGAAAACCGTATATTAATTGATACTTACAGCTTTTCGACAGGGTGCCCCCTCCTGATCCAGTCCGTTATTCCCTTCTCCACATTGTAAACGTTTTTCCAGCCAAGCTCCTTGACCAGCGCCTGTGCAAGTCGTTCAGTGCGATTGCCTGTTCGGCAGATGATGATGACCCGATCCTCAGGGGTAAAGCGCTTGAGAAATTTATCTGCAAACTCGGGATGCAGTCCACCGCGTTTGGTAAAGGCGGTGATCATCTCGGAACCGGCAACAATACCGGTCTGCTTCCACTCTTCCGGACGTCGGATATCGACCAGTGTCACGCCACCCTCTTCAAGAAGGCTCTTCAATTCACTATTGCTGATATCGTCATAGCTGAGAATATCGAGCAGCTCAACATCAAAAAGCAGTGTCGAGTTGGCAGGGATGACCGATACCGCACGGTTGCCATACCCCATATCAGGTGGCACCACCAGTTTGCGCTGCTCCCCACGCTTCATCCCCTTGACACCCTCATCCCACCCCTTGATCACCCGACTGGCACCCAGGGTGAAGGTAAATGGCTTGTTCCGGTCGCGACTGGAGTCGAATTTCGTACCATCCGTCAAGGTCCCCGTGTAGTGCACCGACACAACATCTCCCGGTTTGGCCAACTCACCACTTCCCTCTTTCACGATGACTACATCAAATGTATCGGCGGTGGCAACCGTCATTGTGCCCAATGCCAACCAGACTGCAGTGATAAATTTCAGCATGACTTCTCCTTGTATAGAACTGAACTTGCGCCATTCTATACTGCTGCCGCCGCTCATGAATAGATGCTATGCTACTGTAGCAATGATAATAAGGAGATTCAGATGGCGATAATCGGTACTCCACTCAGCGCATCATCCACCCGGGTTCTGCTGTGTGGCAGCGGCGAACTCGGCAAGGAGCTGGTGATTGAGTTGCAGCGACTTGGCGTAGAGGTGATTGCGGTGGACCGATATCCCAACGCCCCGGCGATGCAGGTGGCACACCGCTCCTATGTCATTTCGATGCTGGATGGTGAGGCCCTGAGACAGATCGTGGAACAGGAGAATCCGCAGTTGATTGTCCCGGAGATTGAGGCGATCGCAACCGACACACTGGTAGAACTGGAACGCGAGGGGTTTACCGTGATTCCAACGGCCCGTGCAGCCCAGTTGACGATGAACCGTGAAGGAATCCGACGTCTGGCTGCTGAAGAGCTGGGGCTGACCACCTCCGATTATCTTTTCGCCGGTACCCTTGAAGAGTATCTTGATGCCATTGATGAGGTGGGTATCCCCTGTGTGGTCAAGCCAATCATGTCTTCATCCGGCAAGGGGCAGAGCACCATTCTCAGTGAAGAGGATATTGAACCCGCCTGGCACTACTCACAGGAAGGGGGGCGTAGTGGTGCAGGACGCGTGATCATTGAGTCACTGATCGATTTCGACTACGAGATCACACTGCTGACCGTTCGACACATCGGCGGAACCTCCTTCTGCCTGCCCATCGGGCATCGCCAGGAGGATGGTGATTATCGGGAGTCCTGGCAACCGCAACCGATGTCTCCCGCTGCGCTGACAAAGGCTGAAGAGGTGGCACGACAGATCACCGATGCACTGGATGGTCAGGGCCTGTTCGGCGTGGAGCTGTTTATCAAGGGAGATCAGGTCATCTTCAGCGAGGTCTCACCCCGCCCGCATGACACCGGACTGGTGACCCTGATCTCGCAGGATCTATCCGAATTTGCACTCCACGCACGCGCCATACTGGGACTTCCGATACCGAATGTCCATCAGCACGGCCCATCCGCATCCAGTGTCCTGATGGTGGAGGGGGAGTCAGACCAAGTTCGATATGATCAGATCGATGCCGCACTGACAGAACCGGATACCCAGGTCCGTCTGTTTGGCAAACCGGAGGTGCGGGGAAGACGACGGATGGGCGTCGTCCTTGCACGTGCGGACGATGTGGGCACCGCCCGCAACAAAGCGAATCGGGCCGCAGACTCCATCATTCCCCACACCTGAAACCCGGACAGGCTACTGAAACCCGGACAGGCTACCGGGCCGGATTTATGACTCAGCGGCCTCGACAGGGGCCGATTCATCCAGATAGCAACGCCCTTCGTAGGTACTCATCTTGCGTGGGCGCTTCCCCATCTCCTTGTGCTTGATCTCACCACGAACGATGCCGGTATGGGCTTCGATCATGCTCTTCTCCAGCGTTACCAAGTCGCCATCCAGCTTGCCACGGAAACGGTATAGGGTTGCCTGGGGATTGATCACCCACTCTTCGTAGGTCTTGTACTCCTCCCCATCCACATCGCGCTCATTTTTCTTGCGACGACTCTGGTCTGGCACCACCACCTTGACATCATCCGTGTGTACCACCTCGCCGGTATATTGATCAATCTCATCAATATCACAGCTCAGCTTGGTATCCGCAGCCACCCCCATACTGCCCAACATCAGGGCCAATCCGACCAGCTTTCTCATTATGACTTTTTCTCCATCCCGACTGGGTTCCGATTATTGAAAAATGTACAGAACAAATACATTCTGCACCCACTATACCTGAAACGGAGGGTAGTTCTCAATTCTGAAAATTTGTCAATTATTGTTTGAAAATAATTCTACTTTGTCAGATTACCCAAGACCTGCCATCTGATCGTCAACCAACTGT
>CAYFOR010000054.1:0-18698 GCA_964344785.1 uncultured Piscirickettsiaceae bacterium | reverse complement strand
TTTTATGCAGTCAAATGAGTTTTTGGCCTGTAACGTTGGGACACCAGTGAATCAGCATGAAAAAAATATCGGGCAAATCAATGAATTCCTGTCTGAGTGGTGGATGAATCATATCCTGATTGAGGATATGAAACATAAGAGTGTCTGAACGACCTCAGATTATTATTCTACTCTACGCGCTCGCCAGAGGCCTGCAGATCCGCATGGTAGGAGGAGCGCACCATTGGGCCGCTGGCTACATGGGTAAAGCCCATTTTCTTGCCGGTCACTCGTAGTGCTTCAAACTCTTTCGGTGTGACATAACGCTCTACAGGAAGGTGGTGGCGGCTCGGTTGTAGGTATTGCCCGAGGGTGATGCGATCCACATGATGTTGGCGAAGGTCCTCCATCAGCTCGTGGACCTCTTCAATGGACTCACCCAGCCCCAGCATGATCCCCGACTTGGTAGGTACTTTCTGGTTGGCTTTCCCAAAATGCTCCAGCAGGCGGAGTGAGCCTTCATAGCTGGCACCGGGGCGTACTTTTTTGTAGAGACGGGGAACGGTCTCCAGGTTATGGTTGAAGACATCCGGTGGAGAGTGACTGAGAGTTTTGATGGCAACTTCCTCGCGTCCCCGAAAGTCCGGTACGAGCGTTTCGATCTCCACAGAGGGTAATGTATTTCGGATCTGCTGAGTGCAGTCGACAAAGTGCTGGGCACCTCCGTCGTTCAAATCATCGCGGTCGACCGAGGTGATCACTACGTAGCGTAACCCCATCTCTCCGATGGCAGTGGTGAGCTGCAGTGGTTCGTTTGGATCAGGTGGCAGCGGTCTGCCGTGGGCAACGTCGCAGAATGGACAGCGTCGGGTACAGATTTCACCCAAAATCATGAAGGTGGCCGTGCCGTGTGAAAAGCACTCCCCCAGATTGGGGCAGGATGCCTCCTCGCAGACGGAGTGAAGAGAGCCACTTCGCAGCAGTTTCCGAATACGGCTCACTCCTCCACCTTTCGGGGCCTTGGCACGGATCCATTCCGGTTTCCGCAGAGGTTTTTCGGTTGGGGTAACCTTGACAGGAATACGGGCGACCTTGTCTGCACCACGCTCCTTTTTGGTGTTTACCGATTCGGTCATCGTCCTATTTCACTATTGCTGAATTCCACATCACGCTCATTGTAGCCCAACTGTTGCAGCAGTATCCGTACCAGGGGTCGATGCACACTTTGAGGCTCTGGCAGATCAATCAGTTCGGAAAGTTGGGTCACGATAAGCCCCTGATAGCCACAGGGGTTGATCCGGTTGAAGGGTTCCAGATCCATCTTCAGGTTCAAGCTCAATCCATGAAAGCTGCATCCTTTGCGGATTCGCAGACCAATAGCGGCGATTTTGGCGCCATCTACATAGACGCCAGGGGCCTCTCTGCGTGCTTCGGCTTTGATCCCGTATGTTTCGAGCAGCAGGATGACGCTCTGCTCCAGAGCGCTTACCAGTGCCCGTACTCCGATGCCTCTTCGGTTCAGATCAATCAGGGTATAGAGTACCAGTTGTCCGGGGCCATGGAAGGTAACCTGCCCACCACGGTCGATCTGGACCACCGGAATCTCACCGGGGTTGAGCAGGTGCTGGGCCTTGCCGGCACGCCCCTGGGTAAAAGTGGGGGGGTGTTCCAGTAGCCACAGTTCATCCGGCGTCTGCATATCCCGCTCTTCGGTGATCTGTTGCATCTTTTCCCAGGTGGGCAGATAGGGCACCTGGCCCAGCTCACGAACCAGAATCACAGTGCCATCAGCACCCTGGGGTCATCGGTCAGCTCCTGATAGAGTCGGTCAAGCTGCTCCCGGTTCTCTGCGGTAACCTTGACGGTCACTGCTATAAAGTTACCCTTGTTGCTCTTGCGGGAGCGGACGGCACCCTCTCCGATATCGGCAAAATGTCTGCGTACCAGAGCAGTGACATAGGCATCAAAATCAGAGTCCGCCTTCCCCATCACCTTGACGGAAATGGTACAGGGAAATTCGAGTAGCCCCTCTTCTGGAAGTTCAATCGGATTCATGGTGGTTGCGGAACTGCTGCTTGAATTGCTGCAGATAGTGGTGAAGTTTGAGGGTGATCGTACCCGGTCTGCCATTTCCGACCAGTTGTTGATCGAGTTGGATTACAGGAACAATCTCCTTGGTTGAACTGGTCACCCAGAGTTCACTGGCCTGTGATAGTTCCTCTCGATGAATGTTGCGCTCTTGAACCGGCAGTTGATGTTGCACCGCAAGCTCCAGCACCAGATCACGGGTGATGCCCGACAGTAGATAGGGGCCCTTGGGTGGCGTCACAATGGTACCGTCCAGTATGGCAAACAGGTTGCTGGCGGCCCCTTCCGTGACCCAGTCGTCACGTATCAGAATGGCCTCGCGGGCATCCTGCTCCATTGCATGTTGGCGGTGGAGTACATTGGCCAGCAGATTGATCGACTTGATGTTGCACCGGCTCCAGCGGGTATCTGTTTCAGTAATGGCGGCAATACCGGTCTGCAGCAGCTCTGGTGGTGCCCCCAGCAAGGGGTTGCTCATGATGAACAGGGTCGGCTTTGCGTGGTCAGGGAACTGATGATCTCTCAGAGCGACCCCACGGGTGACCTGCAGATAGATGGATTGCTCTTCACCCTCATTCATCTCGATGAGCTGCAGCAGGAGTTGCTGCCAAACGGCCGATGAATTTGGGTTGGCAATGCGCACCTCTGCCAGACTGGTTTCCAGACGCTGCAGGTGCTCCTGCAGCCGAAAGGGGTGTCTGCCGTAGACAGGGATTACTTCATAGACGCCATCTCCAAAGAGAAATCCACGATCAAGTGCCGAGATTTTCGCCTCCTCCATCGGCAGGAAACGACCATCCAGATAGACGGTACTCATCAGATCAGAAATCAACCCACATCTTTACACTGTCTTTCAGCTGTTTTACCAGTCCACCTTGAGGAACCTCTTCCAGTGCGATCAAAGGTACCTTTACTACCGGTTTGCCATCCAGTGAATAGACCAGGGTCCCAAGTGGGGTGCCCTGTGGAATGGGTGCTTCAAAGGTCTCCTGATCGAGAAGAACGTTGGTCTGCAGGTCCTTGAACTGATTGCGACCAATGGTGATGGTGACCGGTTTTTCCACACCGGCATTAACCTTGTCTTTATCGCCCTTCCAGACCGTGGGGCTGGCCAGTGACTGATCTGCTGTGGCCACGGTTCGGGTCTCGTAGAAACGGAAGCCGAAGTTGAGCAGCTTCTGGGTCTCCTGTGCTCGGGCCTCCGTACCACTGGTGCCCAGTACGACAGAGATCAGGCGCATATCTTCGCGTGCGGCGGAGGCAACCAGACAGTATCCGGCGGCCTCGGTGTGGCCGGTCTTCAGGCCATCGACACTTTCATCCCGCCATAGCAGCTTGTTACGGTTCAGCTGTTTGATCGGCTTCCCGCTATTCAGTTCCTTGCCGAAGGTAAACTCCTTCTCGGCATAGATCGGATAATACTCTGGAAATTCCCGGATCAGTGCCTGGGAGAGAATGGCCATATCCGCAGCACTGGTATAGTGGTTTTCTGCAGGCATTCCGGTCGAGTTCATGAAGTTGCTGTTTTTCATCCTCAGAATCTCGGCATACTGATTCATCAATTGGGCAAAGGTCTCTTCAGCCCCTCCAATATGTTCAGCCAGGGCCACACTGGCATCATTTCCTGAAGAGATGACCATGCCGTTCAGCAGATCCTGCACACTGATCTTGTCGCCGACCTCGATAAACATTTTCGACCCACCTGTGCGCCATGCCTTCTCGCTGATGGTAACCATATCGTTCATAGCGATATTCCCCTGTCTCAACTCATGGAATACTGCATAGGAGGTCATGATCTTCGTCAGGCTCGCCGGTGCCAGGCGTTCATCACGATTGCCCGCGGTAATGACCTTGCCGCTGTCATGATCCATCAGGATATAGGCCTTGGCGTTGACACTGGGTGGAGAAGGTATGATCCTCGGCACTGCAATCGAGAGGCTTGTCCAGAATAATATAAACAGGGTTATGAATAGCTTGTTGTAGTTGTTCATGCGGGTTGTGGGTTTTTTGATTGGCTGGGTGGCGCATCAGGAAGGTGCGATCTGCACCTGTGTGCCGGAGTCTGTATTCTGTAATGGTTAATGGTAAGAGATCAGATGGGGGCAGACAAGGCGCAAGCGGGAGGGCGTATTATGCCGACCTACCCTTGCTTTGAGTGGTGACAAAAAAGTGCGCACATAATCAAGAGCAGTGTTAACGTTTTTTTATGACCCCCTCGATTCCCATCTGGGTCAACTGCAATTTGATCGACTCGATATCCAGCTCATTGTGATAGGGTTGCAGCAAAACCTGATAGAGTGTCCTGCTTTTATGTGTGGTCTTTCGTGCCTCGACCGGAGCGGCCACACTGGGACGAACGGCGATCACCTTTTCAGTCACCTCTCTCTTCAGGGCTTCCGCATTTGCTTGTGTCGAGAAGAGACCGAACTGGAGATAGGGGAGTTGTTGTGCGACGGGAGGCGCATCCTCCGGAGTGACTACGCGGATACGTACAGGGGCCGTACCCTTTTTAACGATGCCCAGCTTCCAGGCCGCAGCGTAGGAGAGATCGATGATACGTCCCTCATGGAACGGCCCCCGATCATTGACCCGCACCACAACCTGCTTGTTGTTATCGAGGTTGGTCACCTCGACATAACTGGGCAGTGGCAGCGTCTTGTGGGCCGCGGTCATCTTGTACATGTCGTACTCCTCCATGCAGGAGGTTGGCTTCCCATGGAAATTGGGGCCATACCAGGAGGCGATCCCCTTCTCGGTAAAGCCTACGGCAGAGCGCATGGGCTGATAGGTTTTTCCCAACACAGAGTAGGAGGGCATATTGCCATATCGGCAGGGTGACTCATGTTTGGGGGTCGCATTGGGCACGGCAACGACCCGGTCAGGGCGGGTCGGATCATCCGGGTTGGTGATCAGGGATGCAATGTTGGTGACAGAGCTGCAACCAGCCAGCATCGGCAGAACAGCCGAAAGTGCCAGTACTGATAAATGCTTCTCAGCCCGCATGGGTACGTGCTCCCTGCTGCGCATCGTAGGCTTCATGGATTGCTTCGCCTAACTGATATACCGCCATGGTGTAGAGTGTTCTTGGGTTGTAGCGTGAAATAACATAGAAGTTGTATCGAGCGACCCAGTGTTCGGTCCCTTGTTCGCCTTTCAGTTCCAGTAGAAGTGCCTTTTTATCGGAAGGATAGTCGGCATCAATCTGAAAACCGCTCGCTATGATATCACTCACGGTATATTTTGGACGCAGCTTCTTCTGTATCAAGTGGCTGTAGTTCGATTCGGTGGCAACTGGTAGTCTAAGTACAGCACCCAATTTAAGCTGGCCAGGATCTTGGTTGACAAAGGCTGTAGGGTTAAGCTGCTGAATCTCGGTCATCAACCGGCCCATGGAGCCGCCCTGATGATTCTGTACTCGCTTGGCAATCACCCAGAGAGAGTCTCCAGCGGTGACCGTGTGCTGATCACTGAGTGCGGATGGTTGGTAGTGTGCCCTGCTGGCAATCGGCTCTCCCTTTTTCCAGCCATGGTGAGACAGATAGTTGGCGATACTGCCAATGGCATCTGCGGGTTGTGCACGGTCCCAGATATCCTTGTCGCCATCGTGATCAAAGTCCACCGCGAGTTTTCGATAGTTGCTGGGCATGAATTGGGGAAGCCCCATCGCGCCTGCATAGGAGCCCAGATAGCTGAAGGGGTCCTGTTTCTCCTCTCTTGCCATTAGCAGAAAGGCCTCCAACTCGGCTGTGAAGAAACGTTCCCGGCTGGGGTAGTTGAAGGCGAACGTGGCGAGTGCATTTACGACCGGGTCATCCCCGGTATATCCGCCATAACGGGTTTCGACACCGAGTACTCCCATGATGATATGGGCGGGCACACCATACTCCTGTTCCGCCCTGGTTAGCAGCTCGTGATGTCGGTTCCAGAATTTCACACCATTGTTGATAATCCCGGTCTTCACATGCTTGCTGCGATACTCTGCCCAGGGGCGGGACTCGGCCGGGTTGTCCATCTTCTTCTTGCGTTTGGCATCGGAGGTCTTCTTGCCTCTCTTCTTCTCCCTCAGAGTCAGTTGATTCAGTATCTCGGTTAATGCCTTGCGATCAAAATTGTGCTGTACAACCATGCGTTGAATAAAGCGTTGAACGTTTTCCCGCTGCGTCAGGAGAGGGGCGGCTGCCTCCGGCTCACCATGACTCTTTTCCGATGGCTGTTCTGTAGTAGTGGCCTGGGTCTCCAGTTGCAGGGTGCAACCAATCAGTAGAGTAATCGGTAGTAGAGATTTCATTTTCATGGGGTACCTTTCAAATATGGATGGGGAGCGTCCACAGGAGTTGAGTGGTCGGGTCTATTTTTCCAGTAGTCTTCGGTGGGTATGAATGGACATCAGAATGCCAAAGGCGGCCATCAGTGTCACCATTGAGGTACCGCCATAGCTCACCAGTGGAAGCGGCAGCCCAACCACGGGCAGCAGTCCACTGACCATCCCTACATTGACAAAGAAATAGGTAAAGAAAATCATGGTGATCCCGCCTGCCAGCAGTCGTGTGTAGCTCTCCTGGGCCTGGATCGCAATATGGAGCCCCCGATAGATAATGAAGAGATAGATTGCAAAGAGGGTCACTACACCGAAAAGCCCGAATTCCTCTGCCAGGACTGCAAAGATAAAGTCGGTATGCCGTTCCGGAAGAAACTCAAGCTGTGACTGCGTACCATTCAACCAGCCCTTGCCGAAGCTTCCCCCGGAGCCAATTGCGATCTTTGACTGAATGATATGGTATCCGGTGCCTCTGGGGTCACTTTCCGGGTTGAGAAAGGTCAGTACGCGCTGCTTCTGGTAGGGCTTCATCAGATAGAACCAGAGCAACGGCAGCAGCGCTGCACTGGAGAGCGCCAGGCCACCGATAATGCGCCAGGATATTCCGGCAAGGAAGAGTACAAAAAAACCGGCACTGGCGATCAAAAGAGAGGTTCCAAGGTCGGGCTGTTTGGCAATCAGCAGCACCGGTATGATGATCATTAGGGCCGCAACCAGTTGCTGCTTCAGTGTGGGAGGCAAGGGGTGTTCGGAAAGGTAGGCGGCCACCATCATCGGGATAATCAGCTTCATCATTTCGGAAGGTTGAATCAGAAATACCCCAAAATTGAGCCAGCGCTGCGCCCCCTTGTGGCTTTCACCCACCAACGGAACTGCGATCAGCATCAGAATGCCGACGACAAACATCCAGAAGGTGACCAGCTTCAACCAGTGAGGCGGCATCTGTGCAACGATGGCCATCCCCACGAAGGCGATGGAGAGTCGTGTGACCTGACGCCCCATCATCGCCATGTCCTCTCCGCTGGCACTGTAGATAATGACCAGTCCAAACAGGCTCAGTACCAGTAGTCCTGTCAGCAGTGGCAGGTCGATATGGATGCGATAGGAGAGCGGTATCTTGCGCTTGGTCTGGTCGACGCCACTCATGCCGGATTCTCCAACAGATAGCGGTCCATGATCTGCTTGGCAATGGGTGCTGCGACCGAGCCACCATGTCCGCCATTTTCAACGATAACGGCAACCGCAATTTCAGGGTCTTCATAGGGAGCAAAGGAGACAAACAGTGCATGGTCGCGTAGATGCTCAGGAATGGTCGCTTCGTCATACTCCTCATCCTGTTTCACGGTATAAACCTGTGCAGTGCCTGTCTTTCCGGCAATCGTATATTTGGATTTCTTGCCGATTCGCCTTGCGGTACCCCGTCGGCTGTGGACGACGCGTTTCATCGAGTCGAACACCTTGTCCCAGTTTTTCTGTTCAAGGATGGGTACCTGATTGAGTGGTTGATAGGGTTGCAGTTGGGGGATCCCTGCACCTGCACCCTGGGTGGCATAGAGTAGATGGGCCTGCATCCGTTGCCCCTGGTTGGCCAGTGTGGCGGTGGCTGATGCCAATTGCAGTGGCGTTGTGGTAAAGAAACCCTGGCCGATACCCACGCTCAGCGTCTCCCCAGGATACCAAGGCTCTTCGCGGGCAATCTCCTTCCAGCTACGGGAGGGGAGTACGCCGGGCAGCTCACCGGTGATATCCGTTCCCGTCCTTTTTCCAAAACCGAAGTGGCTCATATAGGCGTTGATGGCGTCAATTCCCATATTGAAGGAGAGGTCATAGAAATAGACATCACAGGACTCGACAATGGCCTTGTCAACGTCGGTTTTGCCGTGTCCTCGCTTCTTCCAGTCCCGGTATTTGTGGTTATATCCCTTGATTCGATACCAGCCGGGACACCATGTCTCGTCGTCTGTATGGGTGTGTCCCAGCTCCAGCCCGGCCAGAGCCATCAGTGGCTTGACGGTGGAGCCTGGGGGGTATTGCCCACGTAGAAAACGGTTGAACAGTGGCCGGTCGGTAGAGTCCCGCAACTGTTGATAGTCTCTGCGCCCAATCCCGTTGACAAAGAGGTTGGCATTGAAGGATGGTTTGCTGATCATTGCCAGAATCTCACCACTTTTCGGGTGGATTGCAACAACTGCACCCCGATAGTCGCCCAGCGCCTCAACCGCAATGGCCTGCAGGTTGCTGTCAATGGTGAGGAAGATATCATCACCCGGTGTTGGTCGGGTCTCTTCCAGGGTGCGAACAACACGTCCCAATGCATCGCTCTCCACCTGTTTTACCCCCGGTGTGCCATGCAGGATTCCTTCGTAATAGTGCTCTATTCCAGTTTTTCCGATATGTTCGGTTGCCTGATAGATAATTGGATCAAGCTCTTGAAGTTCCTGCTCGTTGATGCGTCCAATGTAGCCGATGACATGGGCGGTCAGGCTGTGGAGTGGGTAGTTGCGTGATGAGTAGTCGTGGATTGAAACACCCGGAAAGCGGTGCCGGTTCACCTCAAAGTGGGCAACCTCCTCCTCATTAAGGGAAAAGCGCAGCGGGATTGCCTTGAAACGGCTCGATCGCCTGCGCTCTTTTCGGAAACGTTCAATATCCTCTTCATCCAGGTGAATGATCTCGGATAGCTGCTGCAGGGTAATCTCCAGGTCATCGATCTTGCTTGGGGTGATCTCGAGTCGGAAAATGGTATGGTTGTTGGCCAGTACCACTCCGTTTCGGTCGTAGATGCGACCACGCAGAGGGGGCAACGTGACGGTATGGATTCGGTTATCATCCGACAGGGTGGCGTAATGGTCGTACTGAAGCACCTGGAGGTCAAACATCCGGGCAGTCAGCACCAGGACCATCACCACGGAAAAGGCACCGGCGACCATCACACGGTTGCGGAACATGCGGCTTTCGTGATGGTGATCTTTTAGTGCAGGGATCATCGTTGTTGATAAGGGTGAATCAGCCGATCTCCAATCAGGAAGAGTATCGGCCAACAGAGCGGGGTGGTCAGCAGTGGTGCCCAGAACAGGGGAGAGCTTGCCGAGCCATCGGTTGCACTTCGAATCATGTACTCGATCACCAGGTTGATGAGCATGATCAGGAAAAGCATCATCATCTGCTGCACGATCGCAAACAGGCGCAGGCGTTGGTGAAAAAGAAGAGCGATATAGGTGGTTACAGAGAATGTGAGTGCATGGACTCCAAGCAGCGTTCCACTCATGCCATCAGTCACTGCGCCAATGAGCCAGCTGCGGATCACGCCGCTCTGCAGTGGCATGAAGATTCCGAGGTAGAACAGGGTGAGGGTAATCCAGTGGGGGCGATAGGGACGCAACCCGTCCGGTAGCGGCATCAATGTCAGTACGAATGCTCCACCGAGCAGCAGGATAAACCCCCACCAGTAGCTACGCTGAGGCCCTGTCATTACTTTGGCTCCACCTCTTTCTGGCTGGGCCAGACCAACAGTAACTCACGACTCTGTTCCAGCGCAGCGGATGCGTTGATGGTGATTTCGGCAAAACGCTCTCCCTCCCTGCGATCAATCGAACGTACGGTGCCGACGGGATAGCCGTAGGGAAAGCGCCCTCCCAGCCCGGAAGTAATCAGCGTATCACCGGGGATCAGATCACTGTCTGATGGGACAAAGCGGAGTCTGAGCTGATTGGGATCACCGGTCCCAATTGCAATGGAGCGAATGCCATTGCGTCGATTCTGTACCGGTATCGAGTGGTGCGGGGAAGAGAGCAGCAGTGCGGTACTGGAGTAGGGTGTAGTTCGGGTGATCTGCCCCATTACACCGCTGGAGTCCATCAGCGGCTGCCCGATATAGACGCCATCCTGGCTCCCCTTGTTGAGGGTGATCTCCTGGCTGAATGCATCCAGTTGAATGGAGATGATCTCTGCAAGCCTCACTCGGCTGCTCTGGTGAATTGCGCCATATACAAATGAGGCATTGAGCAGCTTGCGCAGGCGGTCATTCTCCGCCTCAACGGCCTCCATTGTCTGCAGTCGATGTTGGAGCAGCTGATTGCGGCTGTGCAGCGTGGCATTCTCCTCAAGCAGTGTTTCGTGTGAGCGTACACCATCCACCAGCCAGAGCACAAAACGCTGAGGGAGGTCGATTGCCTTTTGAATCGGATATGCCGCCGTCTCAACCCAGTTTCTGAAAAGGTGGCCTTTGTGGAAACGGTGGTCGACGGCAATCAGCATCAGTGAGAGCAGGACGACCACTACCAGCTTCAGGTTGAGGGTGTCCCCCCGTTTAAAAATAGAGCCCTGAGAAGCGGTGTTGGCCGGCACAACGAATCACTAAAGAGAGGGGGGTTAGTCACTGAAGAAAGGGGCGCTGCCTAACTCTTCCATCAACTCCAGCGCCCGGCCACCACCACGGGCCACGCAGGTTAGCGGGTCTTCTGCAACGGTCACAGGCAGGCCGGTCTCTTCTGTAAGCAGGCGATCCAGATCCCGCAACAGTGCCCCTCCACCGGTCAGCACCATACCACGTTCGGAGATGTCGCCCGCCAGTTCGGGTGGTGTGCGCTCCAGTGCATCGCGTACTGCACGAATGATCTCGGAGAGTGGTTCCTGCAGGGACTCCAGAATTTCGTTGCTGTTGACGGTAAAGGCGCGGGGGATGCCTTCTGCCAGATTGCGGCCGCGCACCTCCAGTTCACTGATCTCATCTCCCGGGAAGGCACTGCCGATCTCGACCTTGATCCGCTCGGCGGTCGATTCACCAATCAGGCTGCCGTAGTTGCGTTTGACGTAACTGACAATGGCTTCGTCAAAGCGATCACCACCGACTCGAACCGAGGCGGAGTAGACCACACCGGCCAGTGAGATGATGGCCACTTCGGTGGTTCCGCCGCCAATATCAACCACCATGGAGCCGCCTGGCTGTTCAACCGGCAGTCCTGCGCCAATGGCCGCTGCCATCGGCTCTTCGATCAGATGAACTTCTCGTGCCCCTGCTCCTTCAGCCGATTCCTTGATGGCACGGCGCTCCACCTGGGTGGCACCACAGGGTACACAGACCAGAACCCTCGGACTGGGCTTGAAGAAACGATTCTCATGTACCTTGCGGATAAAGTACTGCAGCATCTTCTCTGTAATATTGAAATCGGCGATCACGCCATCTTTCAGCGGACGAATGGCAGTGATGTTGCCCGGGGTGCGGCCCAGCATCTTTTTCGCCTCGGCACCAACGGCAGCGATCGACTTGTTTCCACGCCCCTCCTCGCGAATGGCAACCACTGAAGGCTCATCCAGGATAATTCCCTGGTTTCTCACATAGACCAGTGTGTTGGCCGTTCCCAAGTCGATCGAAAGATCGTTTGAGAACATTCCGAAAAGGCGTCCGAACATCGTGCTTCCTTGATAAAAAGTGGGTCAATCCATAAAAACCGTCGAACTGTAACAGCCGTAATAGGATCGGGCAAGGCGGATGGTGGTTGGCGCAGTAGAAATGCAGAAGTGGTACAAGTTTTTCAGTCTGTTGTACTGCAATTGCTGTACTGCAGAGGTGAGAGTCTTGCCATGCTATTCAAGTCATTACTGTTGTTCTTGAATGGTGAGACGAGCTAGCTTTACCGCTTTAATCTATGCTAGTTTATTCCGTCCCAATACAGATTTTTGCGTACACCATTTCAGGGTAACCCATGTCACTAGAGAAGAAGGATGTTGAGAAGATCGCCCACCTGGCAAGGCTGGCGATCAGTGAGGCCGATATTCCCGGCTATGCGAAAGATCTTACCGGGATTCTGGATCTGGTCGATCAGATGAACACGGTCGATACCGGTGGTGTTGAGCCATTGGCACATCCTCACGATGTGATACAGCGCCTGAGAGAGGATGAGGTAACGGAGGCTGATCAACGCGATCTGCTGCAACAGAATGCGCCGATGACCGACGCCGGGCTGTTTCTGGTTCCCAAGGTCATCGAGTAGTACCGATGAATAGATACGATATCACTATTAAAGGTTAATAAAGCATCGCTATATGAAAGAGAAAACATTGGCTGAACTCTCGACCATGCTGGGAAACAGGGAGGTTTCCAGTGTGGAGCTTACCCGCTATTTTCTGGATCGGATCGAGCAGTTTGATTCCGACTATAACAGTTTCATCTCAGTGACGGCTGAATTGGCGCTACGGCAGGCAGAGCAGGCAGACAGGCAGATTGCGCAAGGGGAACATGGGGCACTGACCGGTCTCCCGATTGCCCATAAGGATATCTTCTGTACCCAGGGCGTTCGCACCTCCTGCGGTTCGAAGATGCTGGACAACTTCATTGCTCCGTATGATGCAACCGTGGTCGAGCGGATGAAGCGGGCGGGTACGGTCATGCTGGGCAAGACCAATATGGATGAGTTCGCGATGGGCTCCTCCAACGAGACCAGCTACTACGGCAGTGTGAGCAACCCCTGGAACCATCAATATGTGCCTGGAGGTTCTTCCGGTGGCTCAGCCGCTGCAGTGGCAGCACGGTTGACACCTGCCGCCACCGGTACTGATACCGGTGGTTCAATCCGCCAACCGGCGGCATTGTGCGGAATTACCGGATTGAAACCGACGTATGGACGTGTCTCCCGCTGGGGGATGGTTGCCTTTGCCTCCAGCCTGGATCAGGGAGGTCCGATGACCCGTAGTGCAGAAGATGCGGCGATGCTGCTCAATGCAATGGCCGGGTTTGATCCGAAGGATTCAACCAGCATTGAGCGGGAGGTTTCCGACTTTACTGCCACACTCAATGACTCTCTGGAGGGTGTGAAAATCGGGCTGCCGCGTGAATACTTCAGTGAAGGGCTGGATGGTGGTGTTGAAAATGTGGTTCAGGAGGCGATCGCCGAGTACCGAAAGATGGGGGCTGAGGTGGTCGATATCGAGTTGCCCAACTCCAGTCTGGCCGTTCCCACCTACTATGTGGTCGCTCCGGCAGAGTGTTCCTCCAATCTCTCCCGCTATGATGGAGTGCGATATGGGTATCGTTGTGATGAGCCGAAGGACCTGGAGGATCTCTACAAGCGCTCGCGAGGGGAGGGTTTCGGTGCAGAGGTCAAGCGTCGTATCATGATCGGCACTTACACCCTCTCTGCAGGATACTACGATGCCTACTATCTGAAGGCGCAACGTCTGCGTCGTCTGATCAGTGAGGACTTCCAGAAGGCCTTCGAGCAGGTCGATGTAATCATGGGACCGGTTACGCCCACGACTGCATTCGGCAAGGGAGAGAAGGTGGATGATCCGGTTACGATGTACCTGTCGGACATCTACACGATTGCAGTCAATCTGGCAGGACTTCCCGGGGTGTCGATTCCGGCGGGCTTCAGTGATGGTATGCCGGTTGGCCTGCAGCTGATTGGCAACCACTTTGATGAATCCAGACTGCTGAATCTGGCGCACCAGTTTCAGTTGGCAACAGATTGGCACAGGGCAGAGCCAGAGGGAATCGAGTAATGGAATGGGAGATGGTGATCGGGCTGGAGATCCATGCCCAGCTGGCAACAAATACCAAGATCTTTTCGGCGGCCTCGACCGCCTTTGGGGCCTCTCCCAATGTGCAGGCATGCGCCATTGATCTGGGTTTGCCTGGGGTGCTGCCGGTACTGAACAGGGAGGCGGTCAGGATGGCGACCAAATTCGGACTTGCCATCGATGCCGAAGTGGCACAGACCTCGGTCTTTGCACGAAAGAATTACTTCTATCCAGATCTGCCAAAGGGTTATCAGATCAGTCAGTTCGAGCTGCCGATTGTCGGCAAGGGGCAGATTGAGATCGATCTGCCGGACGGCTCAACCAAAATGGTTGGGGTGACACGAGCTCATCTGGAGGAGGATGCAGGTAAGTCACTGCATGAGGACTACCACGGCATGAGCGGAATCGATCTCAATCGTGCCGGAACACCGCTGCTGGAGATTGTCTCGGAGCCGGATATCCGCTCATCAGAAGAGGCGGTGGCCTATGCCAAGAAGATCCACTCACTGGTCCAGTACCTTGAAATCTGTGATGGCAATATGCAGGAGGGGTCATTCCGCATGGATGTCAACATCTCGATCCGTCCGGCAGGACAGGAGCAGTTTGGCACACGAGCAGAGATCAAGAATCTCAACTCCTTCCGCTTCATGGAGAAGGCGATCCATTTCGAACTTGAGCGTCAGATTGACATCATTGAAGATGGTGGTGAGGTAGTGCAGGAGACCCGTCTCTATGATGTTGACAAGGGAGAGACCCGTTCGATGCGTTCCAAGGAGGAGGCCAACGACTATCGCTACTTCCCTGATCCTGATCTGTTGCCGTTGGTGTTGGACGAGCCCTTTGTCGAACTGGTGCGCAAAGAGCTGCCGGAGCTTCCCAATGAGAAGAAGCACCGTTTCATTACCCATCTGGGGCTCAGCCCCTATGATGCTGGTGTGTTGACGGCCAGTCGCGAGCTTGCGGGCTATTTTGAGGAGGCTGCCGAGGCCTCTGGCGGTGAGAACAAAATGGCCGCCAACTGGGTGATGGGGGAGTTGTCTGCTGCCTTGAACAAGGGAGGGACCACGCTGTCTGACTCACCGGTCAGTGCTGCCATGTTGGGAGGGCTGATCAAGCGGATTGCAGACAACACCATCTCCGGCAAGATTGCAAAGCAGGTTTTCGAGGCAATGTGGAGTGGTGAGGGAGAAGCAGATGCTATTATTGAGAGCAAGGGGCTGAAACAGATCACGGATAGTGGTGCCATTGAGGCGATGATTGATGAGGTGATTGCGGCTAACCCGGCACAGGTTGAGCAGTATCGGGGTGGCAAGGAGCAGTTGCTGGGCTTTTTTGTGGGCCAGGTGATGAAGGCATCGAAAGGGCAGGCCAACCCGGGGCAGGTGAATCAGGTCCTGCGTGAGAAGTTGAAGGGGTAATTGTTCGGATTACCTCTGAGTCAGTGACAGAAACGGGTAAACAATTACGAGATTAGTTTTTAGGATCGTCCAATGTCTGCAATGAATAGAAAGATACTTGCCGTAGATGATGATCAGGAGGTACGGGACTCCTACTCCAGTATCTTTTCTATCCGTCCAAGTAGTACCCGAATTGCAGAGGCAACCAACATCGCGCACCTGTTCGATGCGGTTACCGATGAAGGGGACGTGAGTGTTGATCTCCATCTGGCGGAACAGGGGGAAGAGGCGCTTGAACTCGTCCAGCAGGCTATAGCAGCAGGCGAGCCGTTTTCGGTGGTGATGCTTGATATCAATATGCCACCTGGTTGGGATGGTATTCGTACTGCCAGAGAGATTCGCCAGGTTGATCCCGACATCATGATTGTGATGGTGACGGCGATGCCCCATTTTGATCTGCGCGAACTGCGCAATGAGCTGGGTGAGGGAGTGCTGTTTCTCAGTAAGCCGTTTGAGGCGGACGAGGTCTATCTACTGGTTTTGGCGCTCTGTGAATCCTGGAGCAAACTGCAGGATAACATGGTTCTGGCTGATCGAATCGAGCAGATACTGCAGCAGCAGCCCGCTGAGCAGCGTCAGGTAGATGAGTTACTGGGCCAGCTTGAGCAGAGTCACCTGCAGCTGGAAGAGGCGAGCAAATTGCAGGAGAGGCTCAAGGAGCAGATCCGCCAAAAGGCGCACGACCTGAAACGGTTGGCGATCCTGGATGAGCTGACAGGGGTCTACAATCAGCGTGCATTTGATGATCGAATCAAGGAAAAGCTGGAGCGGGCACGTCGTCTGCAAAACATTATTGCGCTCTTCTATTTACAGCTTGATGACCTGCAGCAGGTGTGTGCCGGGATGGGGGAAGAGGCGAAAACAGAGGTGCTGCAGCATATTGCCTTGTTGCTGAAAAAACTGGTTCGTCAGTACGACATCGTTTTTCGACTGGATGAGTGTCGGTTTGCAGTGATCCTCGATCACCCCGCCAGCCGTCGTGAGGTGGAGAAGGTTGCTGACCGGATTCTGGGGAAGCTTGTGGAGCCCATCTCCCTGGCTGCAGGTGAGGTCAGGATTCAGGTTGCAATCGGTATTGGTCTTTATCCAGAGCAGGCCAGGAGTACCGAGCAGCTGATACAAATGTCGAACGATGCGGTCAAGAGTGCTGCTGATGCCGGAAAGCAGTGCTGGCGGATCTATGAGCCTGAGAGGGTGCAGCAGAGCGACATCAATCTTGAAAATCCGGGAAATCTGTTCAAGCTGTAATTCGGGTGATGGTTGTGTGCTACGCTTCCACAGCGTGCTGTTCCACGACAGAGGTGGGAAAGGTCAGTTGGGGTTCTGGTTTGTTGCTGGCAGTGGGTGAGGATTTTGACGTACACTGTCCGGTCAGCCAGTAACTGGTACTCTTCTCCAGAAATTCACTGGCCGGTATGTGGTGGCTCCCATCGCAGGAGAAATTGAGTTCCACGATGCCGCTGATCATGTTGATGGAACCACTTCGCAGATAGATGTTGTCATCCGCCAACCGAAGCTCCCTGAACAGGTCGAGTATCGGTTCAATCTCATCTATCGAAATGGTAGACATGGAAGAGAGTGGCTGCCGGTTGGGTGTATTGGAGGCAATCAATTGCTCCAACGAGAAGATGGAGTCGTGGTATGGACGGTCTGTGAACCGTGCGGTCGCTGTCGAACGCGAGTAGCGAAGCTGGACAAAAAAGGCGCCATGGTGAAGCAGCAGTGCCTCGGCTGCCTCATGGACGTCATCAATCTGCTCCTCCATCGGGGTGATGGCTCGGGTCTGTGAAAACAGCTGCTGGCGAATCGAGGGGTCTCCCTTGATCTGGATATAGTCTTTTACATGGAATGTGCGATGGGGGCTGCTGCTGCCATCAAAATCGATAGCAATGATTGCAAAAGGTTCTCCGTTCAGCTCAACGGCCTGCATCGCGGTCATGCAGCTGTATCCGGTTTTGGTGCTGGTGTAGGGGCGAGAGAGGATAAAATCACTGGAGTGGTCCCACTCCAGAAAGTAGGGGCGGCTGGAGACGTCATTGCCGATATCGAGCGGGTCACTGAGATCATGACTGATCGTGGGGGTCAGGACCGTGCCCGATGGCGAGATCAGGTAGCAGAGTGCGTATTGGGGGATCTGCTTCATCGAGTCCTCCAGTGCTGCTGTCAACTGTTCGGTCGAGGTGCCCTCTCTGGACCAGACATCAGCACAGTGTTTGGCAATATTTCTCAGGGGGGTAGAGACCCATGCACAGAACAGCTCCTGTTGCTGTGTAATGGTATGGATAATCTGCATGGTAAGCTCCCCCTGTCAATGGCAGATCAATACACCTAACGGCAAAAATCAATCATACAGGTTGATGAAAAGCAAAAAAATACGCAGAAGTACGTATTCCGTGTTTTACGGGTTACGCTGTTTTTGATCGTAAGGTGATTAATAAAAAATATTAAAAAACAGGCGTATATCTTATTAAACAGATGTTTGATGCATGTCGTATACCTATCATTAGTAATATTGACAGGCGGTCTTGATTGGAATTCAATCGAATATGAGAGGAGGGGGTTATATAAAAAGTTAATGGAATTTGGTTATACTTCGCCTGGGAAGTATAAGGACACTTACTTGGAAGGAGTGTGTAAAAATGAAGCAGAAGCAGGTTGTTCCTGTCAACAGGGAACGGGTGATGCGTGAGGGGGATTTCATTGTCTCGAAGACGGATCTGACTGGCAGAATCACCTATGGCAATCGCATTTTCATTGAGTTTTCCGGTTACGAGGAAGATGAACTGATCGGTACTCAACACAATATTATTCGCCACCCCGACATGCCGAGAGCGGTCTTCCAGTTGCTCTGGGACACGCTGGCCAAGGAGCAGGAGATCTTTGCCTATGTGAAGAACATGAGCAAGGATGGCGGTTTCTACTGGGTATTGGCCAATGTCACCCCCTCCTATGATCAGCACGGAAAGATGGTGGGGTACTACTCGGTACGACGCAAGCCCAATCCGAAGGCGATTGAGGTGGTGTCCGGGCTCTACAAGACGATGTTGGCAGAAGAGCAGCGGGTTGGCCCGAAGGAGGCGATTGCCGCCTCGACCCAGATCCTGCTCGATACGCTTGAGCAGAAGGGGTTGAGTTATGAAAAACTGATCTTTGCGTTGGAGGGACTGTGAGATGGGAATCGTACAAGCGGGTTGGGCAATGGCGGCAGTGGCTTTGGGTTCATCCATCTATGGGGTTGTAATCAGTGGTGGAAGTGTTGTGGCCATCGTGCTGGTGGTGTTGACGTTAGCCCGCCTTATTCACCAAACGGTCATTTCAACGGCTGACTCGCACATATT
>CAYFOR010000053.1:0-19120 GCA_964344785.1 uncultured Piscirickettsiaceae bacterium | reverse complement strand
TTGCGATCCGTGAGGGTGGTCGTACCGTAGGTTCCGGTGTTGTTTCCAAGATTATTGAGTAAGTGCCAGGTGCACAGAACCATATCAATTACCGAATAACGACTGATTGAGTAAAAGTAAATGGCTGGACAGAGAATTCGTATCCGTCTCAAGGCGTTTGATTATCGTCTGATCGATCAATCCGCGCGTGAAATTGCACAGACGGCAAAGCGTACCGGGGCACAAGTGCGTGGCCCGATCCCGCTTCCGACAAAGAAAGAGCGCTTTACTGTCCTGATCTCGCCGCATGTCAACAAGGATGCGCGTGATCAGTATGAGTTGCGTACCCACAAGCGGATGATGGATATCGTGGACCCGACAGACAAGACGGTTGATGCATTGATGAAACTGGATCTTGCTGCTGGCGTTGATGTACAGATCAAGCTTTCCTGATCGAGCGAGTAGAGAGTTAAGAGGATATAGAGATGTCAATCGGAATGGTAGGTCGCAAGGTTGGAATGAGTCGGGTGTTTACCGAAGCGGGCGCATCCGTGCCAGTGACAGTGATCGAGGTTGCACCGAACCGTGTTACCCAGGTTAAGACCGACGAGACGGATGGTTATAGCGCGATCCAGATTACAACCGGTGCGCGCAAGGCGTCACGGGTCAACAAGCCGATGTCAGGACACTTCGCCAAGGCTGGCGTTGAGGCTGGACGTGGCTTGTGGGAGTTTCGTCTGAGCAATGATGAGATTGCCGGGTACGAGATGGGAAAAGAGGTTGATCTGGCCATGTTCGAGGCTGGACAGAAAGTGGATGTTACCGGTATCAACCGGGGCTTTGGTTTCCAGGGCGGGATCAAGCGGCACAACTTCAGTGGCCTGGATAACTCCCATGGTAATTCCATCTCACACCGTTCGAATGGTTCTATCGGTCAGTGTCAGACTCCAGGGCGTGTTTTCAAGGGCAAGAAGATGTCAGGTCAGATGGGTAATGTACAGCGTACCGTACAGAATCTGGAGGTGGTACGTGTCGATGCCGAACGCAACCTGATTTTGGTTAAAGGTGCGGTTCCCGGTGCAAAGGGCGGTGATCTGGTGATCAAGCCAGCAGTCAAAGGTGGGAAATAAGGAGTAGGCTCATGGAGTTAAATGTACGTGAATTCCCAACAGGCAACGAACAGTCTACCGTTTCGGTATCCGATGCTGCCTTCGCTGCTGATTATAACGAGTCGCTGATTCATCAGGTTGTGACAGCCTATTTGGCGGGTGCTCGTGCCGGTACGGTCAAACAGAAAAACCGCTCGGAGGTCAGGGGTGGTGGTAGTAAACCCTGGCGGCAGAAAGGAACAGGGCGTGCCCGTTCCGGTACCAGCAGCAGCCCAATCTGGAGAAGTGGTGGTGCCACCTTTGCGGCGCGCCCCAGAAGTTATGAGCAGAAAGTGAACCGCAAGATGTATCGTGCGGCCATGCGCTCCATTCTATCTGAACTGGTGCGTCAGGAACGCCTGACAGTTGTATCGGATATTGCGGTTGAGAGTCCAAAGACCAAGATGCTCAGTGGTGCACTGAATGGAATGGGGTTGGGTGATGTTTTGATTGTGTCCGGTGAGGTTGATGAGAATCTCTATCTTTCAGCACGTAACCTGCCCAACGTAGGAGTTATCGATGTGACGGCAATGGATCCGGTCAGTCTGGTCTCCTATGAAAATGTACTGATGAACGAGTCTGCACTGAAGCAGATTGAGGAGTCACTGGGATGAGCAACCAAGAACGTTTGATGAAAATTATATTGGCTCCGCATGTGACCGAGAAGAGTGCGATGGCTGCCGAGATGCGCAACCAGTATGTCTTCAAGGTGGCCAAGGATGCCAAGAAGCCTGAGGTAAAGGCAGCGATCGAGATGATGTTTGACGTGAAGGTCGATGGAGTCTCCATCAGCAACGTCAAAGGCAAGACCAAGCGCAGCGGGATGCGCTTCGGCAAACGTGCAAGCTGGAAGAAGGCCTTCGTCACATTGAGTGAGGGGCAGGAGATCCAGTTTATGGACGCCGAATAAAAGATTGAAGGGATAGAAAGATGGCAATCGTAAAATCCAAACCGACCTCTCCCGGACGCCGCTTTGTCGTATCCATCAAGCATGATGATCTGCACAAGGGGCAGCCGCATGCGAGTCTGGTTGCGAAGAAATCGAAGAGCGGTGGACGTAACAATGCAGGGCGTATCACGACCCGTCATCGTGGTGGCGGCCATAAGCAGCGTTATCGAGTGATTGATTTCAAGCGAAACAAGGATGGTATTCCCGCCAAGGTAGAGCGGGTTGAGTATGATCCCAATCGTACAGCGAACATCGCACTGATGCTCTATGCGGATGGAGAGCGTCGCTACATCATTGCACCTAAAGGTGTATCGGCTGGTGATGACCTGATGTCTGGTAGCGGTGCCGAGATCAAGACAGGGAATTCGATGTCTCTGCGTGATATGCCACTGGGTACAACCGTTCATTGTGTTGAGTTGAAGCCTGGAAAGGGGGCTCAGCTCGCCCGTTCTGCTGGCACCTCTGCACAGTATGTGGCCAAGGAGGGTGCTTTTGCGACCCTGCGACTGCGCTCTGGTGAGATGCGCAAGGTTCTGCTCGATTGTCGTGCAACCATTGGTGAGGTCAGCAATGGCGAGCACTCGTTGAAGAAACTGGGTAAAGCTGGAGCAACCCGCTGGCGTGGGGTTCGCCCAACCGTACGAGGTGTAGCAATGAACCCTGTGGACCACCCGCATGGTGGTGGTGAAGGGCGTACATCCGGTGGTCGCCATCCCGTTTCTCCATGGGGTGTGCCTACCAAAGGGTACAAGACACGTACAAACAAACGAACTGATCAGTACATCGTACGCCGTCGCAACAAGAAATAGTTCAGCAATAGATTAAGGGAAACGAGGAAAGTAACGTGCCACGTTCAATTAAAAAAGGTCCATTCATCGATGAGCATCTTCGAGCCAAGGTGAAGAACGCAGTCGAGAGCAATGATCGTCGCCCCATTAAAACCTGGTCCAGGAGGTCCATGATCATGCCTGAGATGATCGGTTTGACCATTGCTGTCCATAATGGCCGTCAGCATGTGCCTGTCCTGATCAATGAGAACATGGTGGGACACAAGCTGGGTGAATTTGCACTGACCCGTACCTATCGTGGTCATGCGGCAGACAAGAAGGCCAAGAAGTAGGGTGTAACCATGGAAACATTTGCAAAATTGAGAAACGCAAAGATCTCGGCTCAGAAAGTACGGCTGGTAGTGGACCAGATTCGTGGTATGCCGGTTGAGCGTGCCGTCGATCTGCTGCGTTTTAGTAACAAGAAAGCGGCCCACATTGTCGGCAAGGTACTCAACTCGGCGATTGCCAATGCTGAGCACAATGAAGGTGCAGATATCGATGAATTGAAGGTCTCCACGGCCTTTGTTGATGAAGGGCCAACCTATAAGCGAATTCAACCCCGTGCGAAGGGTCGTGCGAATCGAATTCTTAAACGAAGCAGCCATATCAGTGTGGCTGTATCAGATCGCTGAGGAAAGTGCGGAATGGGTCAAAAAGTACATCCAATCGGATACCGTCTAGGTTATATCAAGGACTGGAACTCTATCTGGTATGCAGATAGCAAGGATTATGCAGATCAGTTGCATGCCGATCTCACCATCCGTGATTTTCTGAAGCAGCGTCTGTCACAGGCGTCGGTCAGCAAGATTCAGATTGAGCGCCCCTCAGGGAATGCGCGTATTACCATCCATACCGCCCGCCCTGGTATCGTCATTGGCAAGAAGGGTGAGGATATTGAGAAGCTGCGTCGCGAAGTGACTGCGAAGATGGGGATTCCGGTTCAGATCAATATTGAAGAGATCCGCAAGCCGGAGTTGGATGCGCAGTTGGTGGCAGAAGGGATTGCACAACAGTTGGAGAAACGAATCATGTTTCGTCGTGCAATGAAGCGCTCTGTAGGGAATACCATGCGTCTTGGCGGCAAGGGGATCCGTATCAATGTCTCAGGTCGTCTCAATGGTGCCGAGATCGCCCGTACCGAGTGGTATCGCGAAGGGCGGGTGCCTCTGCACACACTGCGGGCTGATATCGATTACGGTTTCGCCGAAGCTGAAACCACATACGGTGTGATCGGGATCAAGGTGTGGCTCTTTAAGGGAGAGGTGTTTGATACTTCTGCTGCTGTGGAAGAGAGTGAGACCTCTGCTGAGAATGGAACAAAGTAATTGTAGATAGCAGAATAAGGAAGAAGGGCAATGCTTCAACCGAAAAGAACAAAATTTCGCAAGCAGCACAAGGGTAGGAACCGTGGGCTTGCACAGAATGGAAATGCAGTCAGCTTTGGTGAGTTTGGGCTGAAGGCGACTGGTCGTGGCCGTATTACTGCCCGCCAGATTGAGGCTGCCCGTCGTACCATCACCCGCCAGGTGAAGCGTGGTGGTAAGTTGACCATTCGCATATTCCCGGACAAACCTATTACCAAGAAGCCGCTTGAGGTCAGACAAGGTAAGGGTAAGGGTAATGTCGAGTACTGGGTGGCCCAGATTCAGCCCGGCAAGATGCTGTATGAGATTGAGGGTGTATCCGAGGATCAGGCGCGTGAGGCATTCAAGCTGGCGGCTGCAAAACTACCGGTGCCAACAGCCTTTGTGGCACGGACTCCACTGTAAAAGGTGATGGTGATGAAAGCGAGTGAACTGAGAACAAAGAGTGAGGCTGAACTGCAAAAAGAGTTGCAGGATATGCTTCGTGAGCAGTTTAACCTGAGAATGCAGAAGGCGACGAACCAGCTGAGTGATAACAGTCAGATGAAGAAGGTCCGCCGTGATATCGCACGGGTGAAGACCATTATGAATGAGATGAAGGGTGCCGCATCATGACAGAGCAGACAACAAGTGCACGTACCATTACCGGTCGTGTGGTATCAAACAAGGCTGACAAGAGCATTACTGTACTGGTTGAGCGGCAGGTCAAGCACCCGATCTACAAGAAGTTCATTAAGCGTTCAACCAAGATGCGTGCGCATGATGAGGAGAACCAGTGCCAGGAAGGTGATGTGGTTACGATAGAGGAGTGTCGCCCGATCTCCAAAACCAAGTCATTCCGCTTGGTTGAGGTGGTAGAGCGAGCCACTCTGGCATAACAATATCGTTGCATGTTCTGGCAGTAGAAAAAAATAAAATGGAAGAATTTTTGTTGGAGAGTAACCAATGATACAGATGCAGTCTACATTGAGTGTTGCTGATAACAGTGGCGCAAAAAAGGTTATGTGCATCAAGGTGCTGGGTGGGTCCAAGCGTCGTTATGCCGGTATTGGTGATGTAATCAAGGTGAGTGTCAAGGAGGCGATGCCCCGTGGCAAGGTGAAGAAAGGTGATGTATTCAATGCGGTTGTGGTTCGTACCCGCAAGGGGGTACGCCGCCCGGACGGTTCACTGATCCGTTTTGATGGCAATGCGGCCGTCATGCTCAATAACAAGCTGGAACCGATTGGTACACGTATCTTCGGACCGGTCACCCGTGAGCTTCGAGGCAAGAACTTTATGAAGATCGTTTCGCTGGCCCCGGAAGTGATTTAATCGAGATTGTAGAGATAACAAGATGCGCAAGATCAGAAAAGGTGATGAAGTTATCGTCCTGACAGGTAAGGACAAAGGGCGGAGAGGAACAGTCGCTCGTGTGATTCCTGAAAAGGATCGAGTGATTGTGGATGGTGTCAACCTGGTTAAAAAGCACACCAAGCCCAATCCGAACCTTGGAGTGGCTGGTGGTATTGTCGATAAGGAGATGCCGATCCATATCTCAAATGTTGCTGTCTTCAACAGTGAAACAGGCAAGGCTGACCGCATCGGCTTCAAGACACTTGAAGACGGCAAGAAGGTTCGTTACTTCAAATCCAATGGCGAGGCGGTTGACGCATAAGGTTAGGAGAAGGTCATGAGTATCAGTAAGCAACATTACAATGAGACCGTCGTCAATCAGCTGAAGGATCAGTTTGGTTACAAGAGCTCGATGGAAGTTCCAAAGATCAGCAAAATTACACTCAACATGGGTGTCGGTGAGGCCGTTGGTGACAAGAAGATCCTTGAGCATGCGATGGCTGACATGGAGAAGATTGCTGGGCAGAAACCAGTGAAGACGCTGGCTCGCCTGTCGATTGCCGGTTTCAAGATTCGTGATGGCTGGCCCATTGGCTGCAAGGTGACACTTCGCAAGGACCGGATGTATGACTTCCTGGATCGCTTGATCAATATTGCGATTCCGCGTATCCGCGATTTTCGTGGACTCAATGGGAAATCTTTTGATGGTCGCGGTAACTACAGTATGGGCGTGACCGAGCAGATCATCTTCCCTGAGATTGATTATGACAAGGTGGATGCGTTGCGTGGTCTGGATATCAGTGTGGTGACCACTGCGAAGAGTGATGAGGAAGGAAAGGCGTTGTTGGCGGCGATGAACTTCCCGTTCAAGAATTGATGAAGTTTTAAGTAAGGAATAGGACAGGTAGCATGGCAAAGGTCTCAATGATTCAACGTGAGTTGCGCCGGGAAAAACTGGCTGAGAAGTATGTGGCAAAACGTGCTGAGTTGAAGAGCAGGATGTATGATCCTGAACTTTCTACTGAGGAGCGTGCTGCTGCAAGACGCAAATTCAATATGCTTCCAAGAGACTCCAGTCCAAGCCGGCAGCATAACCGTTGTAATCTGACGGGCCGCCCGCATGGTTACTACCGCAAGTTTGGGCTGAGCCGCAATAAGCTGCGTGAGGCGACCATGCGCGGCGATGTTCCAGGAGTAAGAAAGGCAAGCTGGTAACCGGCTTGTCTGTTTGACCGTTCCATTTGTATTTGGCAGTTTTGGAAATATAGACAATGAGTATGCAAGACCCGATCGCGGATATGTTGACCCGTATTCGCAATGCCTTGGCAGTAGAAAAATCCGTAGTGGCAATGCCCTCTTCAACCATGAAGAGTGCAATAGCAGATGTAATGAAGAGCGAAGGTTACATCTCCGATTACTCTGTGTCGGAAGCGGGTGGCAAGGCAGAGCTGAAGATTGAGCTGAAGTATTTCCAGGGACGCCCTGTGATCGAGATGATGAAGCGGATCAGTCGCCCTGGGCTTCGGACCTACAAGGGCAAGGATGAGCTGCCTTCAGTCAATGGTGGCTTGGGAATCGCAATCATATCGACCCCCAAGGGGTTGATGACGGACCGGGCTGCGAAGGCGGCCGGTGTGGGCGGTGAAGTGATCTGTTACGTCTATTAATTTGTTGAGTTCAGGAATATAGCATGTCTAGAGTTGCAAATGCCCCGGTTGAGATCCCTGCAGGTGTTGAGGTGTCGGTGAGTGGGCAGCAGATAAAGATCAAGGGTGCCAATGGCAACTTCGACTACCAGGTCCATGAGAATGTGGGTGTTGAGTTTGCCGATAACATGGTCCGGGTTGCCAACCATGGCGGCAAGGAGGGTGTTGCAATGGCAGGGACGATGCGTGCGCTGATCAACAACATGGTTGTCGGTGTGAGCAAGGGCTTTGAGAAGAAGCTGACGCTGATTGGTGTTGGCTATCGTGCCAAGGCTGCAGGCAAGAACCTGGAGTTGACCTTGGGCTTTTCCCATCCGATTACCTACCCCATTCCTGAAGGAATCACGATTGAGACTCCTTCAGCCACTGAGGTGATTGTAAAGGGAGCAGACAAGCAGCAGGTTGGGCAGGTTTCCGCCGAAATTCGGGCCTTCCGTCCACCTGAGCCATACAAGGGCAAGGGCGTTCGCTATGCGGATGAGTATGTGATCCGCAAAGAGGCGAAGAAGAAATAGCCATCTGGTTGATGGTTCGATTGGTTATAGGATAGTTCAATGGATAAGAAACAGTCTCGACTGCGCCGTGCCAGACGTGCACGTGCCAAGATCAAAGAGTTGGGAGTTCCCCGCTTGACCGTACACCGTACACCTCGCCATATCTATGCCCAGGTGATTGATGGTGACTCCAGAGTGGTTGCCAGCGCATCCAGCGTGCTGGCGGATATTCGTTCCGGTGCAACGGGAAACAGTGCAACCGCAGTGATTGTGGGCAAGCTGATTGCGGAGCGCACCAAGGAGGCTGGGGTTACCCGGGTTGCCTTTGATCGCTCCGGCTTCAAATACCATGGCCGTATCAAGGCACTGGCCGATGCAGCACGCGAGAACGGCCTCGAGTTTTAACACAACAAGCGCATAGTAGAAATTTAGGAAATCGGACATGGCAGAGAATCAGTTCAAGAAAGAGAATGAAGATGAGATGCTGGAGAAGTTGGTTGCCGTCAATCGTGTAGCCAAGACCGTGAAGGGTGGACGCATCTTCTCATTCACTGCGCTTACCGTTGTAGGTGATGGAAACGGCAAGGTTGGATTTGGTTATGGCAAGGCACGTGAAGTGCCCTTGGCGATACAGAAGGCGATGGAGCGTGCTCGTCGCAACATGAAGGCGGTTCACCTGAATGGAGGCACCTTGCAGTATCCGATTCGTGCTCGCCATGGTGCCGCTGACGTCTACATGCAGCCTGCATCCGAAGGTACCGGTATTATTGCGGGTGGTGCGATGCGTGCTGTGTTCGAGGTGGTGGGTGTGCATAACGTTTTGGCAAAGCGTAATGGCTCGTCCAATCCGGTTAATGTGGTCCGCGCAACGATCAAGGGACTGACAGAGATGAACAGCCCGGAGCAGATCGCTGCAAAACGCGGTAAGACGGTTGAAGAGATTTTGGGGTAGTCCATCATGAGTGAAAGCAACACCATCAAAGTGACACTGGTCAAGAGCCTGATTGGTCGCCTGCCAGCACATAAGGCGTGTGCCGCAGGCTTGGGTTTTCGTCGTGTCAACCAGACTGTGGCGGTTTCCGATACGCCAGAGAATCGTGGAATGATTAACAAGATCAGCTATATGCTGAAGTTTGAGGATTGATCGATGCATCTCAATACAATCAAGCCCGGTGCGGGTGCAAAGAAGACTGCCAAGCGAGTGGGGCGCGGCATTGGATCTGGGCTGGGTAAAACCTGTGGTCGCGGCCACAAGGGGCAAAAATCCCGCTCGGGTGGTTTCCACAAGGTGGGCTTTGAGGGTGGTCAGCAGCCATTGCAGCGTCGTCTACCCAAGGTTGGATTCAGTTCCCGCAAGGCACGGTTCGTCGCTGAAGTCCGCCTTCATGAGTTGGACAAGGTAGCTGCAAACCATGAAGGGACGATTGACCTGCTCGCCTTGAAGGCCGCCAACATCATTGGTCACGAGATCAAACGGGCCAAGGTGATTGCATCGGGTGAGATCTCGCAGGCTGTGACCATTTCGGGGTTGGGTGTGACTGCGGGTGCACGAGCAGCCATTGAGGCTGCTGGTGGCAAGATCGAAGAGTAGCCATTTTTACGAATAGCAGACGGACCTGGATATGGCTAAAAATATGGGTGGTGCAAATACAGACAAATTGGCTGAGCTGAAATCAAGGCTCTGGTTTGTACTGGGTGCCATCATCGTCTACCGTATGGGAGCCCATGTACCGGTTCCCGGTATTAATCCAGTTGCACTGCAGGCCATGTTTGATGCACAGTCCGGCACTATTCTGGACATGTTCAACATGTTTTCAGGTGGTGCATTGATGCGCTTGAGCCTGTTCGCATTGGGTGTGATGCCCTACATCTCTGCCTCGATCATCATGAACCTGTTAACGGTGACCTCACCGACGCTGGAGCAGCTGAAGAAAGAGGGGCAGGCCGGGCGCAGAAAGATTACCCAGTACACCCGTTATGGCACACTGGTATTGGCAACCTTCCAGGCGCTTGGAATTTCCATTGCTCTGGAGTCCCAGTCGGCAGGCGGGATGAATGTAGTGATCGATCCCGGACTGGGTTTCCGTTTCGTAGCAGTGACTACACTGGTTACCGGTACCATGTTTCTGATGTGGTTGGGAGAACAGATTACCGAGCGTGGCATTGGCAATGGTATTTCACTGATCATTTTCGCTGGTATCGTTGCCGGTCTGCCGTCGGCAGTGGGTGGCACCATGGAACTGGCTCGTACTGGTGAGATGCATCCGATTACCGTTCTGGTGCTCTTCGTTGCGGCGATTCTGGTTACCGCCTTTGTGGTATTCATCGAGCGTGGGCAGCGCCGTATCACGGTTAACTATGCAAAACAGCAACGTGGAAACCGGGTCTATGCAGGTCAGAGCAGCCATCTTCCACTGAAGGTGAATATGGCTGGAGTGATTCCACCGATCTTTGCCTCCAGTATCATCCTCTTTCCAGCCACGATGGGGAGCTGGTTCGGTAGTGGTGAAGGGATGGAGTGGCTGAAGGATCTTGCATCTACACTGTCACCCGGACAGCCTCTGTATGTAACCTTCTATGCGGTAGCGATCATCTTCTTCTGCTTTTTCTATACCGCTTTGGTGTTCAATCCGAAGGAGACTGCGGACAACCTGAGAAGATCCGGTGCGTTTATTCCAGGGATTCGTCCAGGTGCGCAGACTGCAAAATATATTGACAAGGTGATGACCCGGTTGACGCTGATCGGTGCGGCCTACATCACGGCAGTCAGCCTGCTGCCAGAGTTTTTGATTATCCAGTGGAACGTACCCTTCTACTTTGGGGGCACTTCGCTACTGATTATTGTGGTCGTCATCATGGACTTTATCTCTCAGGTTCAGTCCCATCTGTTATCACATCAGTATGATGGCCTGATGAAAAAGGCAAACCTGAAAGGGTATGGCCGGAGTGGGATTTAGATAGAGACAGACTGTATTTAGGAGTCAAAGATGAAAGTGCGCGCTTCAGTGAAAAAGATGTGTCAACACTGCAAGGTGATTCGCCGTAATGGTGTCGTGCGGGTGATCTGCAGCAAGGATCCAAAGCACAAGCAGCGTCAAGGATAGCTGCATACCATATAAGCAGATTTGTGGTTGATTTTTTAAAATGATATAGGTATCCTTCCGCGCTTTCCGCGTGAAGGTAGCTGCCTGAAAAGACAGCAAAAGAGATTTAGGAGAGTAGCCAGATGGCACGCATTGCGGGTGTAAACGTACCGGATAACAAACACGCTTGGATAGCGTTGACCTCAATTTATGGGATAGGGCGTACACGCGCCTATGATATCTGCCGTGCGGTTGGAGTTGAGGCATCGACCAAGATCCGTGATCTGCAGGAGAATCAACTGGAGAGCATCCGTACTGAGGTCGGCAAATATACCATTGAGGGTGATCTGCGACGTGAAGTTTCAATGAATATCAAGCGCCTGATGGATCTGGGTACCAATCGTGGCATCCGTCACCGTCGTGGCCTCCCGGTTCGTGGTCAGAATACAAAGAATAATGCCCGTACACGGAAAGGGCCGAAGAAGCCGATCAAGAGATAGGCTACTGTTGTGCAGAAATTATTGAGAGTCAGTTAATACAGGTTTTATTGTTACTATTATGGCAAATCCAGCAGCATCCAAGCGCAAGAAGGTAAAGAAGAACGTTCCTGAGGGAGTCGTTCACGTACATGCAACCTTCAATAACACCATTATCACGATCACGGATCGCAAGGGAGACACGCTCTGCTGGGCAACAGCAGGTGGTAGTGGCTTCCGTGGATCACGTAAGAGTACCCCGTTTGCTGCACAGGTTGCGGCTGAGCGTGCAGGTACCCAGGCTCAGGAGTATGGAGTCAAATCTGTTGATGTACGGATCAAGGGGCCAGGACCGGGGCGTGAGTCATCGGTTCGTGCGCTCAACAATATCGGTATTCGTATTACCAGCATTACTGATGTCACTCCATTGCCCCATAATGGATGCCGCCCACCCAAAAGACGCCGCGTATAACGGTAACAGGTTAGCAGGAGAAAAGTACTGTGGCGAAATATACAGGACCTAAATGTAAGCTTTCCCGAAGAGAAGGGACGGATCTTGGACTGAAGAGTGGAATGCGTGCACTGGAAACAAAGTGCAAGCCCGATCAGTTACCTGGACAACATGGTGCAGGCGGTCGCATGCCCAGAATGTCGGACTATGCACTGCAATTGCGTGAGAAGCAGAAAGTACGCCGGATATATGGCCTGCTTGAAAAGCAGTTTCGTAGTTATTACAAGGAGGCCGCACGTCGTAAAGGCTCAACAGGCGAGAATCTACTTCAGATTCTGGAGTCTCGTCTGGACAATGTTGTCTATCGGATGGGATTCGGTTCGACTCGTGCAGAAGCGCGTCAATTGGTCAACCATAAATCAATCCTGGTGAACGGAGAGGTGTTGAGTATTCCCTCCTATCAGCTCAGACCCAGTGATATTGTCTCTGTGCGCGAGAAGGCGAAAAAGCAGGATCGGATTCAGATGGCGCTCAAAATTGCACCACAGACTCGCGAAGATGTGGATTGGATTGACGTCAACAGTGAAAAGATGGAAGGTACTTTCAAGAGTGTTCCTGAGCGTTCGGATCTCTCTTCCGAGATCAATGAGCATCTGATTGTCGAGCTCTACTCTAAGTAAGCTGTAACAATATTCTAGTCACTAAAGCTGTTATCCCTGAGGACTCATTAGAGATGCAAGGTTCTGTAAAAGATTTTCTCAAGCCCAAGCTTGCCAATATCAAGAATATCGATACCAATCATATTCAGGTGGCAATTGAGCCGCTGGAGCGCGGTTTTGGCCATACGCTCGGTAATGCACTGCGCCGTATCCTACTCTCCTCAATGCATGGCAGCGCCATCACCGAGGTGCAGATTGATGGAGTGAGCCATGAGTATGCGGCGATCGAAGGTGTGCAGGAGGATGTCATTGATATCCTGCTCAATCTTAAAGGGGTTGCAATCAAACTGGGGGCCCATCCCGAGGCTGAGTTAAGCCTGAAAAGCAGCGGCGTTGGCCCGGTTAGAGCGGATGACATTACCGGTGACGACGTAGAGGTTGTCAATCCGGACCATGTGATTGCAAATGTGACTGATGAAAAGACTGTGCTTAACATGACACTTACGGCTACCACCGGCAGAGGCTATCAGCCTGCCAGTGAGCGTACTGGAGATGATGACAATGCAACCATAGGTGCGTTGCGTTTGGATGCCTCCTATAGCCCGATTGACCGTGTCAGTTACAGTGTCGAGGCCGCACGTTTGAAGCAGCGGACGGATCTTGATCGTTTGGTGATCGATCTTCAGACCAATGGAACGATCGATCCGGAAGAGGCCATTCGTCGTGCAGCGACGATCCTGCAGTCTCAGCTTGAATCATTCGTTGAACTGCATACGGAAGATGAAGAAGAGGTGGCAGCACAGGATGAGCCAGAGGTTGATCCGATCCTGCTACGTCCAGTGGATGACCTTGAACTGACTGTACGTTCTGCCAACTGCCTGAAGGCTGAGGCTATCATGTATATCGGTGATCTGATTCAGCGTACAGAGACAGAGCTGCTGAGAACACCGAACCTGGGTAAGAAGTCTCTGAATGAGATTAAGGATGTGCTGGCCTCACGCGGCCTCTCTCTTGGGGTTCGCCTGGAGAACTGGCCACCCGCCAGTATTCGCGAGAACAAACAGTCTGCGTAACAGGATCTGAATAGAGATAAAAGACGGGAAGAATTATGCGCCATCGTCATAGTGGAAGACAACTGAACCGTAACAGTAGCCATCGTAAGGCCATGTTCCGGAATATGAGTAACTCACTGTTTGATCATGAGTTGATCCGTACAACACTGCCTAAGGCCAAAGAACTGCGTCGTGTTGCCGAGCCTCTGATTACCCTGGCCAAGCAAGATACTGTCGCCAACCGTCGTCTTGCCTTTGATCGTATGCGTGATCGTGACATGGTCACCAAATTATTCAATGAATTAGGCCCTCGCTATAGTGATCGCCCCGGTGGTTACGTTCGGATTCTCAAGGCCGGGTTCCGAGCAGGTGACAAGGCACCGATGGCCTTGGTCGAACTGGTTGACCGTCCGATTCCCGAGTATGAGGATGACGAGGCTTATGAGGATGACTCTGAAAACTAGAAATCTGTTTGCAGAATCAGATGGTACTCAAAGGCCGACATTGATCGGCCTTTTTGCTGTTTGAGTGTCATGCTGCGATGATACTGACCGTTTCAGATTTTGGTGTCGGCAGCCCCTACCTGGGGCAGATGCGTGCATCACTTCGCCAACACGGGACAGATAGTGAAGTGATTGATCTGGTTGCCGACCTGGCGCCATACCAGATTCAGGCTGCAGCCCATTTTCTTGCCAGCCAGGTACACTGCTTTCCAGAGGAGTCAATCTTTCTGGGAGTGGTTGATCCAGATGTTGGGGGAGACCGTCTCCCCATGGTGCTGCGAGCAGACAGCCAGTGGTTTGTCGGACCCGAAAATGGACTGTTTGATGTAGTTGCCGCGCGTGCAGATCAGGTGGAGAAGTGGATTATTGAATGGCGACCTCAGGAGCTCTCAGCCACTTTTCATGGGCGAGACCTTTTTGCACCCGTTGCAGCGGCCCTCTCAAAAGGAGAGGAGTGCAGTCAAATGCTCAGGTCGGTGCCGCTCCACCTCGGCCAGGCTGCAGGTAGGGAGCTGTATCAAGTGATCTATGTTGACTGTTATGGCAATTTGATGAGTGGGATCAAGGCGACGTCACTGTCCTGTGATCGAGTGCTGCGGGTGGGCAATGTCCAGCTGCACGGTGCAACCACTTTTTCTGATCTGCCGCCTGGGGTTCCGTTTTGGTATCAGAACTCGGTTGGCCTTGTTGAGATAGCCGTCAATCAAGGCAGTGCATACGAACAGTTGCAACTGGATGTGGGGACCAAGATTAATGAAGCGAGGTAGAATGGAAGTGATCCATCAAGGTTGATTGGAAGGGCTGCGTAGTGTCTTTAAGTCATTCACTTCGTATCCTCGTGTGTTGGGTTTAATAGTAGAGTCAGTTTGGAAAAGTTTATGTCAGAGATCAGAAAAGTTGTGCTTGCCTATTCAGGAGGGTTGGATACCTCCATCATTCTCAAGTGGCTGGAGGATACCTATGGCTGCGAAGTGGTCACCTTTACGGCCGATATCGGACAGGGCGAAGAGGTGGAACCGGCGCGTGCCAAGGCAGAGGCAATGGGGGTGAAGGAGATCTATATCGACGACCTGCGGGAGGAGTATGCGCGTGACTTTGTCTTCCCGATGTTCCGTGCCAATGCGATCTACGAGGGCGAGTATCTGTTGGGCACTTCAATTGCGCGCCCCCTGATTTCCAAGCGGTTGGTGGAGATTGCCGAAGAGACCGGTGCCGATGCAATTGCCCACGGCGCGACTGGTAAAGGCAATGATCAGGTGCGTTTTGAGTTGGGAGCATACGCCTTGATGCCGGATGTAAAAATCATCGCACCGTGG
This sequence comes from uncultured Piscirickettsiaceae bacterium, assembly GCA_964344785.1. Lineage (GTDB taxonomy): Bacteria > Pseudomonadota > Gammaproteobacteria > Thiopontia. Next base: position 3,775 of record CAYFOR010000053.1, on the reverse strand, counting down.
CGTGAGTGGGATCTCAATTCACGCGCCAAGCTGATGGCCTATGCGGAGGAACACAATATCCCGGTCGACTTTGCCCAGCAGGGAAAGAAATCTCCCTACTCGATGGATGCAAACTTGCTCCATATCTCCTATGAGGGAGATATTCTGGAAGATCCTTATGCGGAACCGGAGGAGGAGATGTGGCGCTGGAGTGTCTCCCCGGAGAATGCCCCCAATGAACCCACCTACATTGAGGTCGATTTTGAGCAGGGTGACCCGGTTGCAATTGACGGAGAGAAGATGAGTCCGGCCACAGTCATGGAGACCCTCAATAAGCTGGGTGGCGACAACGGCATTGGTCGTGACGATATTGTCGAAAACCGCTATGTGGGGATGAAATCACGTGGCTGCTACGAGACTCCCGGAGGCACCATCTTGCTGAAGGCGCACCGTGCGATGGAGTCGCTGACACTGGATCGTGATGCGGCTCATCTGAAGGATGAGATGATGCCGCGCTATGCAGAACTGGTCTACAACGGCTACTGGTGGTCGCCCGAGAGAAAGATGCTGCAGGCAGCAATCGATGAGACCCAGAAGACGGTCAACGGTACCGTTCGACTGAAACTCTACAAGGGCAATGTCATTGTGGTGGGGCGCAAGTCCGAGACCAACAGCCTCTTCAATGAGGAGATCGCTACCTTTGAGGATGATGACGGTGCCTATGACCAGAAGGATGCCGCTGGATTTATCCGGCTCAACTCGCTACGCCTGCGGATTGGGGCCAAGCAGGGCAGATAGCTCATCAGGTCCATGGTGATGGAACCCTCTGCCAAGACGGTCTTTGGACGGCCCGCCCATTTCTTCGCTTTTGGTTTTGGCTCCGGTTTGGCTCCGGTGGCACCGGGTACCTTCGGTACCGTAGCGGCCATTCCGCTCTATCTGTTGTTGCAGCCGCTCAATCTGCCGCTCTATCTGGCGGCAGTGGCAGCGGCATTTCTATTTGGGATATGGGTCTGTGACCAGGCCGGCAGTGATTTGGGGATACATGATCATGGCGGGATCGTATGGGATGAATTTGTCGGATTCTGGATCACGATGATTGCGGCACCGGTTGGCTGGCAGTGGATTGTGGCCGGTTTTCTGCTGTTTCGGCTGTTTGATATCTGGAAGCCCTGGCCGATCAATTGGGCGGATCGGCAAGTGAGTGGGGGGCTGGGGGTGATGTTGGATGATCTGATTGCAGGTGCCTATGCAGGCTGCACTCTGCAACTGCTTGCTATCTGGGCAGGATAATGGAGGCACTGAGCCCACCTTTGGGGCGGTTTCTCAATATCAAGGTGCCGTCATGGGCCTCACTCACCTCACGCACGATGGACAGGCCCAGCCCGACACCTCCGGTTTCACTGTTTCTGGAGTCTTCAACCCGAAAATAGGGACGTGTCACCTTCTCCAACAGCTCATTGGCAATGCCGGGCCCGTTATCCAGGATCTCAATGGTCAGATTGCGGTACTGATCATGAATCTGTACTTCGACCTGCTCGGCATAATGGAAGGCGTTGTTGAGCAGGTTCTGGATTGCACGTTTGAGCTGTAGTCGCTGGCAGAGATAGGACCAACGAGCCCGCCCCTGCAGATTGAACAGCAGTTTCTGTTCGGCCATCTCCTGTTGTATGGTCGCCATGAGATCGTTGATATTGGTAATGATCGGAGCTTCCTGCTTCTCCTCTTCGCGTAGATAATTCAAAGAGGTCTCAACCAGCAGCTCGATCTCTTTCAGGTCTGACATACTGCGTTCCCTTGCACTATCGGCCAGGTAGGTTGCAACCCTTAACTGGAGTCGGGTCAACGGCGTTCGGATGTCATGTGAGATCGCATTGAGCATCTGGATACGGTTTTTTGTGTTGAGCAGTAGTCGCTTTTCACTGTTTTCCTGGCGTACTCGTGCATCGGTTTCTCGCATGATCTGGCGGTGGACAAGATAGAAGTAGAGCATGGAGAACGCTGTCAGCAGTAGAAGCTGGTTCCATGAGAAGTGGATCAGTGGCTTCTCTGTCGAGATATCGACTAAAAAGGGTTGGCTCATCGAGTCGAGGCGGGTCTGGAATTGAAGTGGCATCCTGGTGAGGGTGGAACGTTTTGAGTCTGTGGTGGGGCCGCTTGAAAAGAGCGCAACCCTGCTCCCCGCTGTAGGATCAAACAGCGAGAGTGCAATGGATGCATCCGGTACCGTTGATACCATCTTTTCCGGATTGATCATCAGGGCAATGTGGATATCGGTGTATATGGGAAACTGGGTATCGATCGTGGAGGCGGGCTTGCGGCTGTTCCCAATCAGATAGTAGTAGAGCTGGTCGTCAATCTGATGCGGCGTTGTGCTCATGGGGTGGTTGACGATGGAGACCAGTTCCAGGGTAGGGGCAAGCGCATCAATCTGCCTGCCATCAATTCCAAGTGGCAGAAATACCTCTTTGCCGTAATAGGCCATGATGGGAGAGGATAGGTTTCCGGTAGGGGTGTTGTGCCGCTGTACGGCCGTTTCCGGGTTGTGGTTCTTGAAGTGGCGCACCAGGTTTTCCAACTCCTTGCCAGGTACGGTTGGAAGAAGAAGGATTGCCTCAATCTGTGGATGGGAGCGGGCCAGAGCATCTGCGATGGTATGAAACTGGTCTTGCAGGAAGAGTTCAGATGGACCGATCAGCTCAGAGAGGGTTTCGAGGACCGCTTCATTGTCTTCGGCATGGTGAGCCGCTTCAGCCTTGATCTGGTTTGACAGATAGTTGAAGTGGTCCCTGTTGCTGAATTGGTAGGATATGGTCAACCAGAGGAGTGCAGAAAAGATGATGGCAAGCCAGAGCAGGATGGGGTTTTGATAAGCCTTCCAGCTACGATTGTGCCGTATATCCTGCATGAGTTGGTGGTGCGTTACCGTCTGTTGCCTTGGTGCAGATTCTGGTCTGTGACCATCTGTTCAGCCTCCAGTGCCCTTAGCTCCAGCTCTTCATAGGCTGCAATGGCCTCCTTTCGGTTGCGCTCCAGGGCTGCTGCCATTCTGTGCAGATCATGGCTGAGATCTCCAAGCTCGCCTTTGGCGGGTAACTCTTCTCTGGGGGGGCTGAAATCCCCATGGGCAATCTTGCTCATGGCGCTGCGAAGTGCAGAGAAGATGAGTGTAAAGCGGTATGTCAGAAAGAGAGCCAGTGAGGCGGTGAGTATGAGAACGATCCCGCCCAGCCAGAGGGCTTGCTCAATAATGGTTTCACGGGCCTTGATAATCGAGTCCGGTGACAGTGTAATCGAGACAGATCCCAGATATTCGCCATGCTGTTCTCCAATGTCGGTACGTTCCAAGTCGATGATGGAAGAGTAGATGGGGGCGCTGAAAGTTAACTGCTGTACCGTCTCGCTATGTTGCGGGGGCGGGTCTCCAATCCTTGAGAGCAGATGGTAGTGGCTGTCATAGATTTCAATGGTGAGAATATCGGTTTCCGTCAGGCTTCTCGTAAGAAGCGTATTGAGGGGTTCCATATCTCCGGAAAAGAGTGCAAATTCACAGCTTGGCGCAATCTGTTGAGCCAGCATCTTTCCATGGTGTGTGTAGCTGCGTGACAGCGTGTCCCAGCTGGTGTAGACGGTGTTCAGTGTCAAGGTAACCCACGTCAGTAGTGCCGGGACCAGGCTGATAAAGATAATTTGATGTCGGAACGACCAGTTGTTCATGGTGCTACCTTAGTTCTACTTTGTCGGCTCATCTCCGAATGATTGAGTGAGCAAGGAGACAGTGGCACCGCCCAACTCT
>CAYFOR010000052.1:0-19378 GCA_964344785.1 uncultured Piscirickettsiaceae bacterium | reverse complement strand
CAAGCTGTTGCCAGCGGCGGATTTTGAATCCGCTGCGTCTACCAATTCCGCCACCTCGGCATTGAGAAGCCGGGCATTATAGGGGGGCTAGGAGGAGGATACAATGAAAATGTCGGTAATCTGATTATTTATGGCTAGCCCAATGGGGCCATGTTTCAGTATAATGCGCCGTCATCTTGAGGCCGTTCAATCGAACGGCTCTTTTTTATTGAACTCTTGGAGCACACCCAATGGCTGTACAGCAAAACAAGAAGACCCGTTCCAAGCGCAATATGCGTCGGGCACACGACTCGCTTCGCTCACCCTCTCTCTCTGTTGATGAGGAGACTGGCGAGACTCATCTGCGTCATCACATCACACCTGATGGCTATTACCGTGGCCGCAAGGTGGTCAATAACGCTGCTGAAGATTGATCGGCGGTCAATGACCATCTCTGAGTGGTTGTCCAGAGGCAGATTGGAGCGGTGATCACCATTTCCATTGATGCCATGGGAGGGGATTTCGGACTGGAGGTTACCGTGCCGGCCTCGCTGGAGGCACTGGAAAACAACCCCAATCTGGAGCTGATTCTGGTCGGTTTCGAGGATCAGATCTCTTCCTATCTGGCGCAGACAGACAAGACACATCATGGGCGTATCCATATCCAGCATGCCTCTGAGCGGGTGGAAATGGATGAGTCGCCGTCGGTGGCAATGCGCAAGAAGAAGGACTCTTCGATGCGGGTTGCACTTGATCTGGTGAAGCGGGGCGAGGCCGGAGCCTGTGTCAGTGCGGGTAACACCGGTGCGCTGATGGCAACCTCCCGGTTTGTGCTGAAGATGTTGCCGGGGATTGATCGACCGGCAATTTGCGGCATGATACCAACGACCAAGGGGACCAGCTACATGCTCGATCTGGGGGCAAATGTGGATGCTACCCCGGAGAGCCTTTTCCAGTTTGCGGTGATGGGGGCCGAGCTGGTATCGGCCGTTTCAGGGATCGACAACCCATCGATTGGCCTGCTCAATATTGGTGAAGAGGAGATCAAGGGGAACGGGATTGTCAAACAGGCGGCAGAGCTTCTCTCCAGATCGGATCTCAATTACTTTGGCTTTATCGAGGGGGATGACATCTACAAGGGAACGGTGGATGTGGTGGTATGCGACGGCTTTGTTGGAAATGTTGCCATCAAGGCGAGTGAGGGGCTGGCAGAGATGGTCGTTCACTATATCAAGCGTGAGTTTTTCAAGAATCTGATTACCCGATTGGCAGGAATGGTTGCCCTCCCGGTGTTGCGGGCCTTTCGATCACGGATTGACCCGCGCAACTACAATGGGGCCAGTCTGCTGGGGTTACGAGGGATTGTGGTCAAGAGTCATGGCGGGACCGATGTCATCGGCTTCAGCAATGCCATTCAGGTGGCCGTTGCAGAGGTGGAACATGCGGTTCCACAGAAGATCGATGCCCATTTGCATAGAACATTTGTTGAGGGGAAGGCGTGATGTTTTCCAGAATCGCAGGAACCGGTAGCTATCTGCCGGAGCAGATCCGTACCAATGCGGATCTGGAGAAGATGATGGACACCTCGGATGAGTGGATTGTCGCCCGCACCGGTATCAGCAGACGTCATATTGCGGCAGAAGGAGAGACGACCTGTGATCTGGCCGAACAGGCTGCGCGCAGGGCGATCGAGGCTGCCGGGACCTCGCTGGATGAGATTGATCTGATCATTGTTGCAACCACAACTCCCGACAAGATCTTTCCCAGCACGGCCTGTCTGCTGCAACAGCGTCTTGATATTCATGGCTGTCCGGCATTTGATGTGCAGGCGGTCTGCACAGGCTTCATCTATGCGCTGTCGGTTGCCGATAACTTCATTCGTGCAGGCTCTGCAAGGTGTGCGCTGGTGGTCGGCGCCGAGACGATGTCCCGTATCGTTGACTGGAGTGACCGGGGAACCGCCATTCTGTTTGGAGATGGTGCCGGCGCAGTGGTGCTCAAGGCATCGGATGAGGCTGGTATCCTGTCCACTCATATTCATGCAGATGGTCAATACGAAGAGTTGCTTCATGTCCCCGCAGGGGGGGTCTCCTCGGGGGTGGCGGGAGAGATTCCCTATATGGAGATGAAGGGCAACGAGGTGTTCAAGATGGCGGTCAACACGCTGGGGCGGATCGTTGATGAGACCCTGGAGGCAAACCGGATGGACAAGTCCGAGGTGGACTGGCTGGTACCACACCAGGCCAATGTCCGTATTATTGCGGCCACCGCCAAAAAACTGCAGATGCCGATGGAGCGTGTGATCCTGACGGTCAAGGAGCATGGAAACACCTCGGCGGCATCGGTTCCGTTGGCGCTGGATGAGGGAGTGCGCAGTGGAAGAATATTACCGGGTCAGACCATATTGATGGAGGCGTTCGGGGGCGGGTTCACCTGGGGATCTGCTCTGGCAAGGATGTAGAGAGAACAACAAGGGATTTATCATGAAACTGGCGATTGTATTTCCGGGACAGGGGTCTCAGGCAGTTGGGATGCTGGGTGAGCTGGCAGCAGACTATCCGGTTGTCACCGAGACCTTTGCAGAGGCCTCGGATCAACTGGGATACGACCTCTGGCAACTGGTTAGCGATGGACCGAAAGAGTCGCTGAATGAAACGGTGAATACCCAACCGGCGATGCTGGCAGCCGGTGTTGCCTGTTGGCGTATTTGGCAGCAGCAGGATGGGGCAGAGCCATCGGTGATGGCCGGTCACAGCCTGGGTGAGTATAGTGCGCTGGTCTCATCTGGGGCACTCGACTTTACGGATGCGGTAAAACTGGTGGCAGAGCGTGGCCGTCTGATGCAGGAGGCGGTTCCAGCGGGTGAAGGGGCCATGGCAGCCATTCTCGGACTGGATGATGAACAGGTACAGGCAGTCTGTCGGCAGGCTTCGGAAAAAGGTGTGGTAGAGGCGGTCAACTTCAATGCCCCCGGTCAGGTGGTGATTGCAGGTGCGGCCTCTGCGGTTGAGCAGGCCACGGGGTTCGCCAAGGAGGCGGGTGCCAAGCGGGCGCTACCGCTGCCGGTAAGCGTACCCTCTCACTCCTCATTGATGCGCGAGGCTGCCGAACGTTTTGCACAGTCTATGCAACCCATCGTGATCAATCCACCGGAGATTCCGGTCATCAATAATGTAGAGGTGATGGCAGAGATTGAGCCGGAGGTGATTCGCGGGGCACTGATTCGCCAACTTCACAGTCCGGTACGATGGGTCGAGACGATTCGTGAAATGGGGCAGTCCGGTGTCGATACTTTGATTGAGTGTGGGCCCGGAAAGGTGTTGGCGGGGTTGAACAAGCGAATTGACAAGGGAATGAAGGTCGCTCCCGTCCATGACCGGAAAAGCCTGGAATCCGCCCTTCAACTGGTAACTGAGGACTGATTGGATATGGTTGATATGAAAGGAAAGGTGGTACTGGTTACCGGTGCAAGCAGGGGCATTGGCCAAGCCATTGCGCTGCAGTTGGGGAAAGCAGGTGCAAGTGTGATCGGTACCGCCACTTCGGATGCGGGTGCCGATAAGATTACGGCCTATATGCAGGAAGCAGCGGTTGAGGGTAGAGGCGTTCGACTGGATGTAACCGACCCCGAGGCAATCGATCAGGTCATCAAGGAGATTGCCGGTCGCGAAGGTGCAGTGACGGTACTGGTCAATAATGCAGGGATCACCCGTGACAATCTGTTGATGCGGATGAAGGAGGATGAGTGGGGGGCGATCATGGATACCAACCTCACCTCGATCTTCAGGGTCTCCAAGGCGTGTCTGAGAGGCATGATGAAGGCCCGCTTCGGCAGAATCATCAGCATCACCTCCGTGGTTGGGGTGATGGGAAATGCCGGTCAGAGTAATTATGCGGCGGCAAAGGCCGGTGTCATCGGCTTCAGCAAATCATTGGCGCGAGAGGTTGCCTCGCGTGGTGTCACGGTCAATACCGTTGCGCCCGGTTTTATCGATACCGACATGACCCGATCTCTTCCCGATGAGCAGAAGACGGCGCTGAAGACCCAGATACCACTCGGTACACTCGGTCAGGTGGAAGATATTGCCCATGCGGTCGCGTTTCTCGCCTCGGATGAGGCGGGCTATATTACCGGGCAGACACTGAATGTGAATGGCGGAATGTATATGTGAGCAGCGGTCTCTTTTTCATTTTTCATCCATCTGAATCATGGTAGAATTGCCGGATCACCTAGGGTGGCTATTGTTTAAATTAATCTAGAATAGAGGAAACAAATGAGCGATATTCAAGCACAAATCACCAAAATTGTTGCGGAGCAGTTGGGTGTTGAAGAGGGGGAAATTACGAATGAGTCATCTTTCGTTGATGATTTGGGTGCAGACTCACTGGATACGGTAGAGTTGGTGATGGCGCTGGAAGAGGAATTTGGCTGTGAGATCCCTGATGATGAGGCAGAGAAGATCACGACTGTCCAGCAGGCGATTGACTACGTTGGAAAGGCGCAGGCATAGCGTCAGCAAAACAGTCTCATAACGATTGCATAAAGGCCGTATCTCTGTCAGGAGGTACGGCTTTTTAAATAGAAGGTCGGAAAGATATGAAGGGTGATAGACGTATTGTGGTAACCGGGCTGGGTATGGTCTCTCCGGTCGGTAACAGCGTGGATGAGAGCTGGGAGAATATCCTGGCAGGCAAGAGTGGTGCGGCACCGATTCACTATTTTGATGCCACCGGTTTCCCGGTTACGTTCTCCTGTTCGGTGAATCAGGACTTTGATCCGCTGCAATACCTTACCAAGAAAGACCTGCGCAAGATGGATAGCTTTATTCACTATGGCATGGCGGCGGGTGTACAGGCATTTCGTGACTCCGGTCTGGAAGTGACCGAAGAGAATGCACAACGGATCGGCATCTCCATCGGTTCCGGTATTGGCGGACTTCCCGGTATCGAGAGAGGGCGTGATGCGCTGGTCAACGGTGGGCCGCGAAAGGTCTCTCCGTTTTTTGTGCCTGCAAATATCATCAATATGGTCTCGGGCAACCTCTCCATCATGCTGGGAACAAAGGGGCCCAATACCTCAATTGTTACCGCATGCAGTACGGCCACGCACAGCATTGGTGATGCCGCCCGTATGATTGCCTATGGTGATGCCGATGTGATGATTACCGGCGGTGCTGAGAATGCCACCTCCGAGGTCGGTGTAAGCGGCTTTGCTTCAGCCAAGGCGCTCTCGACCCGCAATGACGATCCCACCGCAGCAAGTCGACCCTGGGATGTGGATCGTGATGGCTTTGTATTGGGTGATGGCGCGGGTGTTGTGGTGCTGGAAGAGTATGAACATGCGAAGGCGCGTGGTGCACAGATCTATGCCGAGGTGTCCGGGTTCGGCATGAGTGGCGATGCCTACCACATGACCTCTCCATCCCCCGGTGGTGAGGGTGCTTCACGTTGCATGAACAATGCGCTGGCCGATGCCGAGTTGAATCCGGACCAGATTCAGTACGTCAACGCACATGGCACCTCTACTCCCGCTGGCGATATCGCAGAGACCTCGGCAGTCAAACTCTCTTTTGGTGATTACGCGTACAAACTCGCAGTCAATTCAACCAAATCGATGACCGGCCATCTGCTCGGTGCAGCCGGTGGAATTGAGGCCATTTTCACGATTCTGGCAATTCGTGACCAGGTTTCCCCTCCGACCATCAATATCTTCAATCAGGACCCGGAGTGTGATCTCGACTATGTCGCCAATACCGCACGTGAAATGGAGATCAATGCAGCGATCTCCAACTCGTTCGGATTTGGTGGAACCAATGGCACGTTGGTGTTCAACAGGGTATAGGGTTGCAGATCTGAACCAGACTCTTCGAGTCAACTCATGACTCGTGTATTGGAGATGTCGGCAGATCATATCGATCTGCTGGCACTGCATGCAGCCAATCCGGAACGTTACCCCTACCTGCTCGAAAGCCGTGGTCTTGATGAGAGGCGTGATGGTTGGGATATCCTGTTCGCCTTTCCGCAGGAGCGGATTGATGCAGTCGAGGGCAACTTTCTGCCGCGACTGGAGCGGGCCTGGGGCAGTGAGCAAATAGGTGATGACGACCACCATACCATCCCCTTTCGTGGCGGGTGGTTTCTCTATCTCGATTATGAACTGGTCTATGAGATTGAGCCGGTATTGACCCGCAGCCTCGACACGGTACCCTCCTCCGGCAGTTTCGCGACCCGCATCCCGGCGGCACTGATGATCGACCACCAGAACCAGCGTCTGCTGCTGGTGGATGAGGGGACAGGCCATATCGAGGTGATGAGAGCGGATCTTGACCATTGCATCCCGGTTGAACAGCAGGAGGTCGGCATTGGCTCGGTGATGGAAGAGTCAGCCAAGGATTTCCTGAATGGGGTGGAGCGGATCAAACAGTACATTGTGGAGGGCGATGTCTTCCAGGTGAACCTCTCCCGTCAGTGGCAGATGGAACTGACGGCAGTTCCCAAACCTTATCAGATTTATCAGCGGTTGCGACAGGCCAATCCATCTCCTTTTTCAGGTCTGGCAGTGGATGGAGAGCATGCCATCATCAGTTCATCTCCAGAGCGGTTGGTAAAGGTCAGAGACGATATTGCTGAAACCCGCCCAATTGCCGGTACCCATCCGCGTGACGATAACCGTGAAGAGGATCAGGCGCTCTCAAAGCGCCTGCTGGCCCACCCGAAAGAGCAGGCGGAACATATCATGCTGATCGACCTCGAACGCAATGACCTGGGGCGGGTCTGCATTCCCGGTACGGTAGAGGTGGATGAGCTGATGGTGTTGGAGAGCTATGCTCATGTTCACCATATCGTCTCCAATGTGAGAGGAGAGCTGAGAGTGGGGGTGACGCCGACTCAGGTCATTCGTGCCCTCTTTCCCGGTGGAACCATTACAGGGTGCCCCAAGGTGCGCTGTATGGAGATCATTCAGGAGTTGGAGAGTGGGCCGAGAGGTGGATATACGGGTAGCTTCGGTTATCTCAATCGTGATGGCGATATGGATCTCAATATTCTGATTCGTACCCTGATGGTGGACGGAAGCAACGTCACGCTACGTGCCGGTGCAGGGATCGTTCATGACTCTATCCCGGAGCGTGAGATCGAGGAGACCCGGGCCAAGGCAAAAGGGATGCTGCGGGCACTGGGGGTTGAACAATGATATTGATCAATGGTGAACGGGAGGAGAGGATCGCGGCCTCTGATCGAGGCCTGCATTACGGCGACGGGCTGTTTGAGACCATCGCCGTGGTGGATGGCAGGCTCCAGCGGTGGCGACAACATATGGAGCGACTGAACAGTGGCGCTGCCCGGCTGGGGCTGCCGGACCCTGACCCGGAACAGCTCCAGAGCGAATGTGAACAGTTGATTACCGAAGCCGGGGAGCAAAGACGAGCGGTGGTGAAGATCCTCTACACCCATGGCAGCGGGGGTAGAGGATATGGTCTGCCTGATCCTGCCGGGCCACAGAGAATCCTGATGCTCAAAGCATGGCCCTATACCGAAGCACAGCAACGCGCGGCGATAGAGAATGGGGTTCACCTCCATCTCTGTCAGACCCGTCTTGGGTGGCAGCCCCAACTGGCTGGTATCAAGCACCTCAATCGACTGGAACAGGTGTTGGCACGAAGGGAGTGGAATGATCATGAAATCGCAGAAGGGGCGATGATGGATCATGAACACCACCTGATTGAAGGGGTGATGAGTAATCTCTTCTTTGCACGGGAGGGGGTTGTCATTACTCCCGATCTGTCTCGTTGTGGGGTGGCAGGTGTGGTACGGCAGGTGCTGATTGAGCAACTGCAGCAGCGGGATCATCCTGTGCAAATCAGACCGGTGAAACTACGTGAGTTGGCGGAGATGGATGAGGCATTTTGCAGCAACAGTCTGATCGGCATCTGGCCCATCCGCCAGATTGGAGAGCATCATTTTTCTGCTCCAGGGCGGGTAACCCGGCATTGTATTGAACGATTGAACCGTGGATCATAGGGCGTATGAAGCGAGGCAGATTTATCACGGTTGAAGGCTCCGAAGGGGTCGGAAAGAGTACCAATATTGCACATATCCATGCTCGACTGCGTCACTACGGAATCGAGGTGGTGGAGACCAGAGAGCCCGGCGGTACGCCATTGGGTGAAGAGCTGCGAGAGCTGTTGCTGGATCATCGACACACCGGGATGTCGGACGATACCGAGTTGTTGCTGATCTTTGCGGCCCGGGCGGAGCATCTTGCCCAGGTGATCCTGCCGGCACTGGAGTCTGGAAAGTGGGTGTTATGTGATCGCTTTACCGACGCCAGCCATGCCTATCAGGGGGGAGGGCGAGGCATTACCGCTGAGAGAATTGAGCAGTTGGAGGTGTGGGTCCAGCAGGGGCTGCAGCCTGACTTTACCTTGCTGCTCGATATCGATCCACAGGTGGGTCTGGAGCGGGCCGGCAAGCGGGGAGCACTGGATCGCTTTGAGCGTGAGAAACTGGAATTTTTTCAACGGGTGCGGGAGCGATATCTGCTGCGTGCACAGCAGTATCCCGAGCGTTTTCATCGGATCGATGCCGGTCAGCCACTGGAACAGGTTCAACAGGAGATCGACCAACACCTGATTGCTTACATCGAGGATCATCGTGGCTGAGATTCTTCCCTGGCAGCAGCAGATCTGGGAACGTCTGCATGAGACGTTCCAGCAACAGCGCATCCCGCACGCGATGCTGCTGCATGGCCCTGCCGGGACAGGCAAGGAGATTTTTGCAAGGCAGCTTGCACAGCGATTGCTCTGCATGCAGCCGACGGAAGCCGGTTCTGGCTGTGGTCGTTGCCACTCCTGCAAATTGTATCTGGCCGGTACGCATCCGGATTATATGGCGCTGCAGCCGGAGGAGGGGAAGCATGTATTGGCGGTGGATCAGGTTCGTGGGATGGTAGAGCAGTTTGGCTTTACTGCACAGATTGCAGGCAGAAAGGTACTCACTCTGGTCCCGGCAGAGAGCATGAATATCTTTGCGGCCAACAGTCTGTTGAAGACGCTGGAAGAACCACCGGGCGAGGCAGTCATGCTGCTGGTTTCACACAGTCCGGCGAGGTTGTTGCCGACGATCCGCAGTCGCTGTCAACAGCTCGCCTTTCCCGCCCCGCCACATGCCGAGTCACTTGCCTGGTTGCAAAGTCGGCTCCCTCCCGAGATCACGGCGGAACAGGCGGATCAACTTGCAGAAGGAGCACCACTTCGTGCACTGGCACTGTCACAGCCGGAGCTGTTGCAGCACCATCAGCAGATGGCTGAGGAGCTGGTCGGGCTCCTGCAAGGTGCCGTTGATCCAATCCGTGTGGCACACCGCTGGAGTGACAAGCGACTTGAGCCGTTGACTACCTTGCGCTGGCTGCAGCAGTGGGTCACCCATCTGATCAAGGAGGATGGCGAGGGAAAACTGTTTGATGTGTTACTGCAACAGTGCTCCCGGATAGATCGCCGCAGGCTGTTTCGTTTCTATGACAGGATTACAGAGGCAATCTCCATGGCGGGCACGCCCATCAACAAGGAGTTGCTGTTTGAAGAGATCCTCTATGACTGGAGCCACTTTCGATGATCGACTCACATTGTCATCTTGATCGGTTGAAGCCTGCAGAAGGTGAACAGCTTGCCGATCTCATACAGCATGCAACAGAGCAGGGGGTGACCGGTTTTCTCAACGTCTGTATCGATCTGCAGAACTATGACGACGTGGTGGATATTGCACGACAATACCCACAAATCTGGGCATCGGTGGGAGTCCATCCGAACGAGATGGAACAGCCGGAGCCTACTGCGGATGCACTGCTTCAGCGGGCCGACCATCCCAGGGTGATTGCGATCGGAGAGACCGGCCTCGACTATCACTATGTAACGGATGAGGATCTGCTGGAGAAACAGCGGGCACGTTTTCGCACACACATTCAGGTAGCTGCCCGGTGTCACAAACCGCTGATCATTCACACCCGGGAGGCGCGACAGGATACCATAGAGATCATGCAGGAGGAGGCGGCATCCGCCTGTGGTGGGGTAATGCACTGCTTTACCGAAAACTGGGAGATGGCAAAGGCAGCGCTTGATCTCGGCTTCTACATCTCTTTTTCGGGGATCATCACCTTCAGAAATGCCGAGTCACTGCGTGAGGTGGCCAGACAGGTGCCCGAGGATCGCCTGCTGATCGAGACCGATGCACCCTACCTGGCACCGGTTCCTTACCGTGGCAAGCCCAACCAACCAGCCTATGTCCGTCATGTGGCTGAGAAGATGGCCGAGCTGAGAGGGTGGACACTGGAGAAGGTGGATGAGATCACCACCGCCAACTTTGGTCGTCTGTTCGGTGTCCTGCCCGAGGAGGCTGTCTATTCTCGGACAACCTCCTAACGCCCTTTGCAGGCGTTTTCAGTAATGGGGGCTCTTGGGAAACTGGTAGCCTTTTGGAACAACTGTCACCCCGTTTGCTGAAACGGTAAAATGCTTGGCATCCCGTTCCGGGTCCAGTCCAATCTCCGCTCCATCGGGGATGTCTACATATTTGTCGACGATACAGCGCCCCAGTCTGGCTCCTTTCCCCACCTGAACACCATGGAACAGAATGGAGTCCTCCACGGAGGCACCATCACAGATGCGAACGCCAGGGAAGAGGATGGAGTGGTGAACCTTGCCTCCGGCGACGACCACACCACCGGCAGCAATGGCATTGAGCAGCAGTCCTTCATCTCCCTTCTCACCGGCGACGGTGCGTGCCGGTGGAAGCTGTCCCTGGTAGGTGCGGATGTTCCAGTCCCTCTGGTAGAGATCAAGAGAGGGGACAGGACGCAACAGATCCATGTTGGCTTCATAGTAGCTGTCGATGGTGCCGACATCGCGCCAGTAGCGGTCACAGCTGACTCGTCCCTGTTCACTGCCGAAACGGTAGGCATACACTCCCACCTGATCGATCAGACGCGGGATGATATCCATACCGAAGTCGTGACGTGATCCTTCACGAGTATGGTCGGCCTCCAGCTCTTCAATCAGCAGATCGATCGAGAAGATATAGATGCCCATCGAGGCCAGGGCATGGTTGTTGTCGCCGGGAACCGGTTTTGGGTTTTCCGGCTTCTCTGCAAACTCGATGATGCGGGACTGTTCATTAATGGACATCACTCCAAACTGGTGGGCCTGGTCAATCGGAACCTCCATGCAGGCCACCGTCATTGCGGCTTCTTTCTGCTGATGTGCGGTCAGCATTGCGGCGTAGTCCATACGATAGATATGATCTCCAGAGAGGATCAGCACATATTTGACACCACTGCGACGAATCAGATAGAGGTTTTGATAGACCGCATCGGCCGTGCCTCCGTACCACCCCTCACCAGTGCGCATCTGAGGTGGAATGGCAGTGATATAGTCCCCCAGCTCCGGATTGAAAACAGACCAGCCGTCACGCAGGTGCTTTTGCAATGAATGAGACTTGTACTGTGTCAGCACCAGGATCTGGCGCAGCCCCGAGTGGAGGCAGTTGGCCAGGGTGAAGTCGATGATCCGGTATTTGCCACCAAAGGGTACAGCAGGTTTGGCCCGTTCTGCAGTGAGCGGTTGCAGGCGAGAGCCATGCCCACCGGCAAGAATTAAAGTGAGTGTTTCATCCAGCATGATGGACTCCTTGACCGAGTGTAAGGAGTCCTATGTTATCTGAAAGGTGCGCCGGTTGTCAGTTGATCCCGGTCACTGGATCAAGCCATACTCCAGACTACTCTTGAACAGATCCAGGTTGCTGGAGACCCCCATCTTTTTCATGATGTTGGTTTTATGTACGGATACGGTCTTGGGGCTGATGAAGAATGACTCGGCAATTTCAGCGGCGTTTTTTCCATTCAGTATCTGGGAGAGAATCTGGAACTCGCGTTTACTCAACTTGGGGCTGACATCCTCACTGCCGGGGTTGATTGAAGAGAGCGCCATCTGCTGCATGATATCGCTGGAGAGCTGGGTTTCGACCGGTTGCTCTTCCTGGTCAGCGCGGTGGATCTTCTCCATGGCTGTCACCAGTTCATCCAGTTTGCAGTTTTTCGAGAAGTAGCCGGTCGCCCCCATGTTCAGCATCTGCGAGAGGTGTGGCTCGCGGTCATATGTACTCAGTACAATGACCCGTGCATCCCGTTGTTGCTTCAGGATCTTGGGCAGTGTCTCCGTTCCGTCCATGACCGGCATCATGATATCCAGAAGAATGATATCGAAATCAATATGAGGGAGCTGCTGCAGCAACTCCTGACCGTTGCGGGCTTCCGCCACGATGCGAATCTTTCTGGTCTGCTCCAGTGAGTATTTCAGCGTGGAGCGGAAGAGGGATTGGTCGTCAGTGATGATGGTGTTGATCATGATGCTGTCTGTCAATTTATTGTCGTTATTGTCCTGCCAAACTGGCCCTGTTCCCCATTGAGCAAGAGGTATGCCAGAGGCAGAAATAGAGTCATCTGGAGTGAGTAGCGCACTATTTAAGATTAATCCTAGTGATAAATAAGCAAGGTCTGCGACCAGTTCGGAGTCGGTTGGCCGATAATTTAGACATGATTTTGGGTAACGAGCCCTCTATCTGTAATAACTGTTTATTACTTAGGAGAAATGAAAATGACTGTTGTCGATGTAAAGAAGATGAGGCTGTTGCCTATCGTCATGGCAGCACTGCTATCGGGATGCTCAGCGGGTACGCTGTTTACCCAGCCGGCAGAGACTGCACCAGCCAAAGTAGCCAGCGCACCCCCTCCTAAAGAAGAGGTGAAAGAGGAAGTGTGCCCCAACTGTTTAGTAGAGCCGAGAATCCCCAGGACAGACTGTGCCAAGGGTGTAGCGGTAGTCAACTATGCAGACCGGTGTCAATTGTGTGGACGCTTCCCGGTGACTGTACGCGCTTATGGTCAGGAAGATACTTGCATGTAAGTTAAGAGAGTTTAGGAGCTGAACATGAAAATATACAAAACAGTATCACTGGTTGCGGGAGTGACCCTCTCGGCAACTGCCCTGGCAACCCCTCTGAAGGACTTTGCGCTCAATGATTTTGCAATGGTCCGTTCCGGGATCAACACACCTTATGAGCAGACCTCAGGCGTGTCGGTATCGGGAGAGTTGAACGAGATCTCAAGGTTTCTGGTGGATCAGTTGACCCAGAATCGGGATATCAACAGCCTGAGCAAGAACCCGATTGCGGTAACCTCTCTGGTTGAGATGGAGAACTTCAAGACAACCAACAAGATTGGTCTCTGGCTTGGAGAGAATATCCTTCATGAATTGCAGATTCGTGGTTTCAAGACCATCGACTTCAAGATGATGCCTGCCATTGAGGTGACTCCGGAAGGAGACTTCGTGATGAGCAAGAAGGTGGAAGAGCTGCGTGGCAAGTACAACATCAACTATGTGGTGACCGGCACCTTTACCGAGTATCCGGATGGCGTGACCTTCAATGCACGTATCGTCAGCATGGAGGATTCCGTTGTTGCCTCGACCGCACAGGCGCACATCTCGAAGGCCTATTATCTGCGTTTGCAGAAGGGACTGAATAACACTACCAAGCCGGTTCGCCAGCATGAGGTTGAGTTGCGCGGCCCCAGCTACTAAGTAGAGTGTTATTGTTTACGGTTACAGATATGAGGATTTGGGTGTGAATGATCGTCTTATTATGAGGTTGAAGGGGGGGTGTTTCCGGCAGTTGTTTGCTGGACTGATTTGCTCTTCGGCCCTGTTGTTGAGCGGCTGTTCTGGCATGGTAGCCGAGAAACCCGTTGTCGAAGAGGCCGTGATTGAGAAGAAGGTGGAGCCGAAGGTTGAACCTACGATTGCCGGTCATATCAATGAGATCAGCCATGCACTGGCCGATCAGTTGATTCGGAATACCGACATCAAGCATTTTTCGCAGACACCGGTAGCCGTGACCTCATTTGTCAATCTTGAGGATTTTGATGAGACCAGCCGTGTAGGAGAGATCATTGCGCAGAACATGGTGCATGAGCTGCAGGTTCGTGGTCATAAGGTCATCGACTTCAAGCTGATGCCGTTCATCGAGGTGACTCCGAAAGGTGACTTTGTGATGAGTCGGGATCTTGAAGAGCTGGTGACCCGGCACAAGATCAACGTGGTGCTGACCGGAACCTATGTGATGCACAATGACGGGGTCGTGCTGAATGCCAGAATGATTGAATTCGAGAGTGGCGTTGTTGTCTCATCCGCACAGGCATCCATTCCGGGGTGGACAGTTGATGCGCTGGACAAGGGGTTGGCTTCAAGCAGTCCGATGGCAGATCCTGTCGGTGATGGTCATGGCGTATCACCAGCTCTGGGATCAACCATGGTGGATGATGGCCTGGCTACGGTGGAGCCTGCGACCACAGAGCAGTTCTCGAAGGACCTGTATGAACTGGATGCGATCCTCTTTTCCGATACTGCCGCACCGGCAGAAGTGAATGGGGCCATTCAGCCGCTGTTGGCTCCACAACATAATAGCGCTGTACAGAGCGGTTCAAACTATCTCTGTCTGGAGAATGGTGTCTGCTTTGGTGGAAACAGTAGTGGAGAGGTGCAGGGGTTGGCATCAGAGCACGCTCCCTTGTAACCAACGTAGTTCACAAAATAACATCCATATCCATCGGGTTGGAACCTACTACCCGGATTCACGAAAACGACCATAGCTCCAGTAGGCCGCACAGGCCCCCTCGGAAGAGACCATGCAGGAGCCCATTGGATTCTCGGGTGTACAGATTGTGCCAAACAGCTTGCAGTCACTTGGGCGTTTGGCGCCGCGTAGAATCGCCGGGCACTCACACCCTCTGACCTCATGAGAGGGAAGATCAGGGATATCAAATCGCCGCTCGGCATCAAATGATTGATAACGCTGTTTGATTCTCAGTGCACTGTAAGGTACCTGACCCAATCCGCGCCACTCAAACAGAGGGCGCAACTCGAATACTGCTGCTACCAGCTCCTGTGCCTTGCGGTTGCCGTCCCGGGTAACCACGCGATGATACTCGTTCTCCACCTCATGGCGCCCCTGGTTGATCTGCTGTATCAGCATCCAGGTGGACTGCATCACATCCAGTGGTTCAAAACCGGCGATGACCACGGGCTTTTGAAACTCTTCGGCAAAGAACTCGTAGGGGCGACTGCCAATCACTGCACTGACATGGGAGGGGCCGAGAAAACCATCGATTTGAACTGTACCAATATCGCGTACATCGGGTGACTCCAGAATGTTCTGGATGGCTGCAGGGGTGAGCACGTGGTTGCAGAAGACCGAGAAATTCTCCAATCCCTCTGCTTCCGCCTGTTGAATGGCAACGGCTGTTGGTGGGGTGGTGGTTTCGAAACCGATGGCGAAAAAGGCCACTTCTCGATCAGGATGTTCCCGTGCAATCTTCAGTGCATCCTGGGTGGAGTAGATCATCCGCACATCGGCACCGGCCGCCTTGGCCTTGAGCAGTGAATTTCGCTTGCTTGCAGGCACCCGCATGAGATCACCATAGCTGCAGAGGATCACCTCTTCGTGTTGCAGCAGGTAGAGTGCCTGGTCGATGCGACTGATCGGAAGTACACAGACCGGGCAGCCGGGCCCGTGAATGAAGTGAACATTCTTCGGCATCAGATCCTGAACGCCATAACGGAAGATGGCGTGGGTGTGTCCACCACAAAACTCCATCAGGTTGTAGTCGCGTTCAGGGGATACGGCATGGGAAATCCTGTTTGCCAGCTTTTGTGCCAGCTCACCGGAGCGGAACTCTTCGATATATTTCATTGGTTGTCCGTTCCATGATCCAGTTCCCCCATCTCGGCAAACAGCGCCAGCGTCTTCTCGGCCTCGGCCTCGTCGACCTTGCTCAAGGCATAACCGACATGGAGCAGAACATAATCCCCGACGGTGACATCGTCGACGAGTGCAAGCGAGATCTCTTTCCGGATGCCATCCAGTGAAACGGTGGCGCTCTGCTGGTCGTCAGAGATGGAGATGATCCGGGTGGGAATGGCAAGGCACATGTGAGGTTTAGTAGGCTATATTGTTGATCAGATCATAACCAACACAGGGGTCGATTGCATGGATGATCAGGTGGGCCTGCCGCTCCAATTGTTCATCATTTGCGGCAAGCTGTGACAGGGATTGGGCAACCACACCGTTGGGGTGAAAATTCCATTCAGTCGGTGCCAGAATCCGGTATCGGTGGATGGTGCTCTGCTCGATCTCGACCTGGTGGATCAACAGGCCCCGTGCGGCCTGTACTGTGCCGATGCCACAGCGGTCAGATTGATAGGGCGCTTCATGTTGCATGGGGCGGTCAAGCGTTGCAACCAGTTGTGCGGTCTCGGTCAGGCGCGCAACACCTCGGGTCAACAAGCCATTGCCAAGCTGTTCACTCAGTTGCAGTAGTAGTGGGGTTTCAGTGCGGGTCAGGGGGGAGGTTTCACAGGGGCGTCCCTCCCACAGTGGCTGCTCAATATAGGCCATGTCGTCTGACATTCTCTGGTCGACGGTGGCGAGATCCGGTATGGGGAGTGGAAGGGCATCGCAACGGCCGGCATCACTCCAATTCATCTCTTTCAGCCGGTTGAAATAGGCTGTGGCGATGGTCTGATGTCGTTTCAGCCACTGTTCAAATTGAGGGATGGTCTCCAGTTCAAGCCAGGCATCAGGAGCAGTGCCGAAGAGTTCACGCTGAAGCAGCCCGTTCAACGCGGTTCGGGTGGACTGCACCGTTGCCGGGTCCGGGTCATCCAGCATCGCAGCAGATCGAAAAGGAGAGGTATTGGCGGTGATACGTTGCTGAAAGCGCTCCTTGAGAGTCATCATTTCCGCCAGAGAGTGTGCAGGGGAGGGTCGTTGGAGCCACTCGTTCCAGCCGATCAGCGAGCGCCAGAGATGCTCGCGTATGGTCTCCAGTCGGAGCAGTTGATCCCGAATCAGCAGGGTGGCTGCCGAAGGGGTGATATCAAGGACGTTCTCAATCGCGTTGACTGCGGCTGATGCCTGTGCGGTACCGCAGATACTGTAGAGCAGCGGGAGCTGATAAAGAGTCTCATCAATACTTTTGCCATGGAAAATTCGACTGGCGTGGACCGGGCGGTTGGAGCGGATTGTGGCCGCTATCTTGCCTTCGTGCCGATCCAGCTGGATGGTGATGCGCCCCTCCAGGTTCATGCGGGTGGGTGTTCATGCTGGTGCAGTGCTCGGCCCTCCGGCTGCAGGGAGGGGGTCAGTGTGGTCCCGTTACCCAAATGCTTGCGATAGTGGGTTACCTGTAGCTGCAGCCAGTCGATCCACTGCTCCAGACCGTCACCATTTCGGGAAGAGAGAGGCATCACCTCTGCTGGGTTGGAGAGTTGACGAAGATACTGCTCGGCACGTGTTGGATCGAATTCGGGCAGATAGGGGAGAAGGTCGGTCTTGGTCAGCAGTACCAGATCGGCTGCACGGAAGATGACCGGGTATTTTGCCGGTTTGTCGTCGCCTTCGGTCACGGAGAGCAGGGTGATATTGCGGTGGTGACCCAAATCGAAGCTGGCTGGGCAGACCAGATTGCCGACATTTTCGATAAAGAGGATATCCAGTGTCTCCAGAGAGAGTTGATGGAGTGCGTCATGCACCATATGAGCATCGAGGTGGCAGGCGCTACCTGTTGAGATCTGGCAGGCGGGAACCCCTTTCTGGCGAATGCGGTCGGCATCATTTTCGGTCTCGAGATCACCCTCCACCACCCCAATTTTCAACGTGCTGCCGAGCCGCTCTATGGTCGCCTCCAGCAGTGCGGTCTTGCCGCTGCCGGGAGAGGACATCAGGTTGATCGCCAGCACCTGATGGCGATCAAAGTGTTCCCGGTTGTGCATGGCCTGATGGTCGTTTTCATGAAGTAGCCCCTGCAGCACCTCGACCGCTTTACTACCACTGCTGGTTCGTGAGAGTTTTCCCTCTTCCCTGATCAGGTGCTCATTGCCGGGGGTGATATTGCATCCACAGGTGTCACACATCCGTTTTACTCCTTATCTAGCTCCAGACTCTTCAGCAGCATTTCGTCGCCACTGACCAACTGTGTGCGCCACTCTCCGCAGTGGTCACATACCATACGATTGGCCACGGCCTGGCTCTCTTTTCCACAGCGACTACACCGGATAGTAATCGGCATCTCCTCAATTTCAAGGTCTGCAGTGGCGGCAATCGTTCCACTTCGTGCAATCGTCCAGGCATTTTTCAGTAGCGGTACTTCGACACCGGACAGGGGGCCGATCTGTACAAATACCCGGATGACTGCATGGGCCTGATGTTCAGCAGCAATGGTGTTGAGCTGGGAGATGATCGACTGGCAGACCGAAAGCTCATGCATTTTTTGAGTTCACGGCTCAGGAGGGCGCGTGTTGGCCATCATCTCGTCATAGAGTGCCCAGGCGGTTTCGGCCTCTTCAGAAGTTACCTTCTGTATGGCCTGCCCCAGATGGCTGACCAGATAGTCGCCAATCTGCCACTCTTCATGCTGCATCATGAACAGATTGACTTCGCGCACCGTCCCCTTGGCCTCACAGTGGGCGGTGAAACCATCGATTTTCTTGATCTGCATCGGTATACCAAAGCACATGACAGTAATGAAACGTTGGTCTACGGATTCAGATAGAGGTCAAGCTGTTGCGCAACCATTTTCATTTTTTTATCCAGTGTAGCCAGTGGTAGGTTTTCTTGTCGGGCCAGATAGAGATAGGCTGCATCATAGCTGGTAAGCTGGTGTTCTCGAGAAAATTGTATCAGTGCCGGGTTATCAATTTTAGGTTGCTTGCTGTAGGTGGTGATGTTGAGCAACTGAATGGTTTTCATTATTTCAGAGGCATGGTCAGCCGTGAGCCGATTTTTCCGTTCTGCGATCAACAGTACATTCATTACTTCCAGATGCCAGAGTGCTGGAACGATTCCCTGTTGTTCTACCAGCAGATCCAATATCTGGTCAGCGTAGGATTCTTGCTCGTCGGGTAGGCACCAGGCCAGTGCAACCGAGCAGTCGAGGATAAACATCAGCGGCGTCCCATGGCACGGTATCCGTCAATCTCCTTCTGGTTGATCCCTGCCTTTTTCAAGGCCTTTACCGCTTCCACAGCTGCTTTGGCGTCGGTTTCGTTCTCCTGGTAGGGAATGATCTTGGCAATGACTTTTTTATGCCGGGTAATCAGAACCTCCTGCCCCGCCTCAACCTCTCTCAGTACACCGGAAAAGTGGGTTTTGGCCTCGTTGGATTGAATGGTCAGCATGATCGTGTCTCACATTGAAAGTGTATTATCAACCAGTCTATACCGGTTGATAATCAAGTCAAGTCGGAGTCTTGTCCAATATGAAATGGCCCTGAAGCGAGGCCGTCATTCCAACGTGA
>CAYFOR010000051.1:0-19426 GCA_964344785.1 uncultured Piscirickettsiaceae bacterium | reverse complement strand
TCAACGACCTATTTCATCGATCTCCTTCGGTTACTTTTTTTGTGAGTCAATTCGCGTCAGAATCTTCTCATATATTTAAGATATTGCTCACTTCTCCATAGTGTATACTGTGGCGGCTGTTCTGAGGCAGGTGAGGGAGAGCCCAGACTGATCGCTGTTCCAATTGAGGTTTGGCCTCACTGGCCGATCTGTTTCTGTCCTTCTCTTCTCAGTGCATACAGTTAAATTAAATCATTATATGGTAATATTATTGAATGATTTATACATTAAGTGATATATTAATTGTTAACTATTCAGTGGAGTGATGAGGATGGCCGGTATGCACGTTTTTTCCCACTTTCGCCTGAGAACCAAACTGGCAGTGATGATTGCAATTCCCTTGGTTGCAATGCTTTTCTTTTCAACGGACCTGATGGTTGACAATAGCCGGAAGAAACAGGAGATGGAGGGGTTGGTCATACTCTCGAAGCTGGCTTCATCACTCAGCGCGCTGGTGCATGAAACACAAAAGGAGCGTGGTGCCAGTGCAGGGTTTACCGGAAGCAAGGGAAAGAAGTTTGCCGAGATGCTGCCGAAACAGCGAAAGCTTACTGATGAGAGATACAAGCAGCTGGAGGCGCTGCTTACAGCAACCGACCTTTCTGATTTTGGGAAAACTTTTGAGGCGAAGGTCGCAGATCTGCTCGGTAATCTCGAACAGCTTGAGCAGATTCGTAAACAGGTCAGCCGACTGGAGATGCCGCTGCCGAAGGTTGTAGGCTGGTACACCGCAACCAATACCAAACTGCTGGCGGTAGTTGAGCAGATGCCACTGCAGATTACCGATGCGGATCTGGTTGTACGGTTGACGGCCTATGCAAACTATCTGCAGAGCAAGGAGCGTGCTGGCATTGAACGTGCGGTATTGAGTGCGACATTTGGAGCGGACCGCTTTGCTCCGGGTATGTACAAGAAATTCATCGAGCTGGTAACCGCCCAGAACAACTATCTCCATGTCTTTAATGCATTGGCAGGCAGTGAGGAGAAGCGGTTCTATCAACAGGCCATGCGCCATGAGTCGGTCGGCAAGGTTGAGCAGATGAGAGAAACTGCCTTCGAAAATGCAGCCTCAGGGGGATTTGGTATTGATGCGGAGTTTTGGTTTAAAACGATTACCGGCAAGATCAACCAGCTCAAGAAGGTTGATGACTATCTGGCCGAGCAAGTTGTGGTACAGGCTAGCCTGCGTCACGATGCAGTATCAACACTCTTTATGCTCTACCTTGGAGGGGCGGCATTGCTGTTAATCATTACCTCTTGGGTCTCTATTCAGATGGGGCAGGCCATCCGTGGGCCAATTGAACAAATGTGTCAAATTATCAAGGAAGTTGTGGACAATGGCGACTTCTCTCACCGTATTCAGAGTGAGCAGGAAGATGAGATTGGCGATATGAGCCGGGCACTCAACACGCTGTTTGATAGTTTGCAGACTTCTATTCAGGAGAGTAACCGTGTGGTAGGTGATATCTCTCGCGGGATATTCGATAGCCGGGTCACGGCCGATCTCAGAGGTGAACTTCTCTCCCTGAAAGAGGGAGTGAATGGTTCCGCAGAGAGCGTACAACGCACAATGGATACCCTTTCACAGGTAATGCGAGCCATTACGGATGGGAATTTCGGCTACCGCCTTGAGGGTGTTGAGATGGAAGGAGGGTTCCGTCAGGAACTGGAGCAGGCGATGACATCAATGGACTCCATTATCAGTGATGTCAACGGTGTAATGGACAATGTGGCAAGAGGCAAGTTCGGTGCACGCGTTTCCGTTGAAGCATCCGGTGATCTGGATCGTCTGAAACAGAATCTCAATCAGTCGTTGATGACGCTGGAAGAAGCGTTGCGAGAGGTTGTTGTAGCAGGTAACCATCTTGGTGATGGTGACCTCCGCCATACGATTACTGGAGAATACAGTGGCTCTCTGGCTGTGCTCAAGGATTCAATCAATGCTACTCAGGCCAATTTCTCCAGAATCGTGGCCAAGGTGCGTGCTGCCGCACAGCATGTGAGAGGTAGTTCTGATGAGATATCGCGAGGCAGTATGGATCTCTCATCCAGAACTTCTGAACAGGCTGCCAGCCTGGAGGAGACCGCTGCCAGCATGGAAGAGATGGCGGGTACTGTCAGTATGAATGCCGACAGTGCAGCACAGGCAAGTCAGTTATCGGCTGAGTCACTGCTGCGGGCAAGAGAAGGAAATGGTGTTGTTAGCGAGGCGGTGTTGGCAATGGCTGGAATCAATGACTCCAGCAACAAGATTGCTGAAATCATTAGCCTGATTGATGGCATTGCGTTTCAGACCAATCTGTTGGCACTGAATGCAGCGGTTGAGGCAGCCCGAGCAGGTGAGCATGGTCGAGGGTTTGCGGTAGTGGCCGGTGAAGTACGTTCACTGGCGCAACGCTCTGCAGATGCCGCCAAGGAGATCAAATCACTGATTGAAGATACAACTGCAAAGATTCAGCAGGGAGCTACACTGGTTGAACGTAGCGGCAGTGCGCTGGAGGCGATCGAAGAGTCGGTTCAGAAAGTAAATGATATTACCAGTGAAATTGAGTCGGCAACCAAGGAGCAGACTCAGGGAATCAAGCAGGTCAATACTGCTGTAACCCAATTGGACAGTGCAACACAGGAAAATGCCGCGCTGGTGGAAGAGACTGCAGCATCCAGCTCCCAGTTAAGTCATCAAGCTGACGAACTGTCCAATTTGGTTGCAATCTTCAAGTTGAGTGAGCAGGCTCAGGAGATGGTCACCAACATGAGCTCAGCCAATCGGGTGGTTGCTGACACCTTCAGCAAGGCACGGACTGCACATCTGTCCTGGAAGGGCAAGGTCAGAGGGTTCCTGAACGGACTGGTAGAGATGAGTGAGGAGGAAGCCGTCTCGCATCATGACTGTGTGCTCGGAAAGTGGCTGGACAAGGAGGGGAGAGCAAGGTTTGCCCACTTGACTGAAATGCAGGAGCTGGATCGGGTTCATGAGCAGATGCACACGTTGATTCGCGACATTGTCTCGCTGAACAATAGCGGCAAGTCTCAGGAGGCTGAAGAGCGTTTTGAAGAGATCGAGCCACTCTCGCTGGCGGTGATCGAGCAACTCAACCAGATTGAGGCGATCTCCAATCGTGAGATCATGCGAGATGAGCATGACAGGAGACAAAGGCCGAAGGCACCTTCGGCAAAGCCTGTGGTGCAGAAAAAGGTACAGACTGCAGCTGTGAGTGGACTGCATCCAAGTGCCCCTGCGGAATCGGATGAATGGGCAGAGTTTTAGTACCATCACGGCCAGCCGAAATGATGGATAGGAACGGTTGAAGTATTCGGTCATGGCCCCGGCTTGGGGCAACTAAAGAGGATCGATGTTCACGAATGGTAGAACCTCATCATCCTGTTAAGGTCTGTGGCCTGATCCGCTATACTCACCGGTTATGGCTTTAACAGACTATATACATACTTTTGGTAGTGCCATGCAGGCGCAGTTTGGTCAGCGGGTCCATAAAGTTGCAATTGATGCTGGATTCACTTGCCCCAATATTGATGGCACCAAGGGGCG
Organism: uncultured Piscirickettsiaceae bacterium; assembly: GCA_964344785.1. Taxonomy (GTDB): domain Bacteria; phylum Pseudomonadota; class Gammaproteobacteria; genus Thiopontia. The sequence goes on along the minus strand of CAYFOR010000051.1, from coordinate 15,840 downwards.
TGGTGGCTGCACCTTTTGCAACAATGTCTCCTTCAGTCCCAATGGTCGTAAACCTCGTGGGGTGGCGGAACAGATTGAGTCCGGGCGTCAGGTGATTCGCAAGCGGACTGGGGCCGAGCGTTATATCGCCTACTTCCAGGCCTATACCAATACCTATGCCGACCCGGTAGCGCTCGACAAAATGTATCGAGAGGCACTGGCAGAGCCCGATGTGGTGGGTCTCTCCATCGGTACCCGTCCCGATTGCGTTCCCGACCCTGTGCTTGATCTGTTGGTGGCATACCGGGATGAAGGATATGAAGTCTGGCTGGAGTTGGGGTTGCAGTCGGCCTTTGATGAGACCTTGGACCGGGTCAATCGTCTCCACTACTTTTCGGAATATCGACAGGCGGTTCGTGCTGCACAACTTCGCGGACTGCAGCTCTGTACCCATCTGATTGCCGGGCTGCCGGGTGAGGGGCCGCGCCACTACTACGAGACCATGGAGCGGGTGCTGGAGTTGGGTACCCACGGCTTCAAGTTTCATCCGTTGCACGTGGTTAAAGGCACCATGCTGGCCAACGAGTGGCGGCGAGGTGAATTTGAGCCGATTACCCAAGAGGCGTATATCAATATTGTGGCAGACTGGATCGAGCAGGCCCCATCCGAGATGATCTACCACCGCCTTACGGCGACGGCTTCGGAGGCTATTCTGCTTACACCCAAATGGTGCAGCAAGAAATGGAAGGTACTCAATGCACTGGAAGATGAACTGGCTCGTCGTCGGCAGGATGGCGGCACCACGGCAGCGCAAAAGGTGAGGGCAATATGAGTCAGTATGATGTTGTGGTGATTGGAGGCGGTAGTGCAGGGCTGGGCTTCGGCTGCTCACTCGCCGATTCAGGGCTACGGGTGCTTATTCTGGAGCGACAGTCCCTGCAGGCGCTGGCAGCGCCACAATTCGATGGACGGGACTTTGCCATTACCCATCTCTCCAAGAAACTGCTGCAGCAACTTGATATCTGGGACCGTATCCCAGTGGATGAGATTGCACCACTGCGTGAAGCCAAGGTATTGGACGGTGAGTCCGACTACACCCTGGAGTTCAACACCAGGGGGCGTGCCGTAGATGAGTTGGGCTATTTGATTTCCAATCATGTCATTCGCAAAGCGACCTACGAGCAGTTGCAGCTGGCAGATAATGTTGAACTCAATACGGATGTGGAGGTTGCGGGCCTCAGGAGTGGGGCAGACGGTGTAGTCGTCACTTTAAAGGATGGCAGCGAGGTCGAAGCACAGATGGCGGTCTCTGCCGATACCCGCTTTTCGGCGACCCGGCGGATGATGGGACTGGCGGCCGAGATGTTTGACTTTGGGCGAACCGCCATCGTCTGTCGGGCTGAGCATGAACACTCCAATGAGGCGACGGCACTGGAGTGTTTCCGTTATGGGCGTACGCTGGCACTACTGCCACTGAATGGGAATCAGTCCTCCGTAGTGATTACCGTGCCGACCAGTCAGGCCAACCGATATATGGAGATGGATGAACCCGAGTTCAATCATAGTATCGAAGAGGGGCTGGGTTATCGTTTTGGAGAGATGAAGCTGTCAACCGAGCGCTTCTCGTATCCACTGGTGGCCGTGCATGCACGTACATTGGTGGGAAACCGCTATGCCCTTCTGGGAGATGCAGCTGTCGGGATGCATCCGGTAACTGCGCATGGCTTCAACCTCGGGCTGCGAGGGCAGCACACCCTGGCTGAACGGATGAAGCAGGCGTTGGAACGTGGTAAACCGTTCTATGGCGATGATGTGCTGCGCCACTATGATCGACAGCAACAGCTTGCAAGTCGGCCAATCTACCACGCCACCAATGGCATTGTCCGGCTGTTTACCACAGAGAGCGCCCCTGCCAAGATGATGAGGAAGGCCGCCTTGCGTTTTGGCAACCATGTGCCACCGGTACAGTGGGGGGTGGTGAATCAATTGACCGAGGTGGGTGGCGTGGATGGACTGCCGCCGTTGCCAACCCTCCCTTCTCTGAAGGGGTTGATGGAAAGGATTCCACGTTATTCAACACGTTGATGGGCCATGAAGACCTTACGCGTCTTTTTCGCGCTCAACCGCGTTTTCTAGGCTCAAGCGACCTGCTCGATCGGATGCTGTCGCAGGTTGTCCTTTGTCGTACGAATCAATTGGGTGATCGGGATATTGGAAGGGCAGGCATAGCTGCAGGCACCGCACTCCACACAATCCATCACATGATACTCCGTGGCCTCTTGATAGCGACGGTGCCGACTCAATAACGCCAGACGTGAAGGATTGAGGAAATAGGGACATGCTTCCAGGCAGCGTCCACAACGGATACAGGGATACTCAGGTGGGCGCGCAGTCTCTGTTGCGGTGAATGCAAGGATACCGGAACTCCCTTTCAGAATGGGTACGTCGAGGCTGGCGATGGGAAAGCCCATCATTGGGCCGCCCATGATGATCTCACGGGTCTTGTCATTGAGGCCGCCACTGAAGCGCAGCACATCCCGTACCGAAGTGCCCAGCGGAACCAACAGATTGGCCGGTTGGTCGACACCGGGGCCGGAAACGGTAACCACACGCTCGATCAGCGGACTGCCGCTTCGAAACAGGTCGGCAATGGCAACGATGGTGCCTACATTATTGACGGCAACTCCAATATCACGTGGCAATTGGCCAGCCGGAACCTCCTTGCGGTAGACCGACTGAATCAGCATCTTCTCTGCCCCTTGCGGATACTTCACTTCCAGTGCGGTAACGGTGATGGGCAGATCGGATTGTTCGGCCAGTTTCTGCCGGATCGCCTTGATCGCTTCCGGCTTGTTCTGCTCGATGCCGATGCAGGCCCGTTCGGCGCCCAGCTTCTTGCGCAGAATTTCGGTTCCCTCAATGACGGCATCAGGACGTTCCACCATCAACCGGTGGTCATTGGTGAGGAAGGGTTCGCACTCGGCACCATTGATCAGCAGGTCCTCAATCTGTGCCCCTTCAGGTATCGAGTACTTGACGTGGCTGGGGAAGGCGGCGCCGCCCATGCCGACAATACCGGCCTGCTGCACGGTGTCGATAAACGCTTCCAGTGAGAGCTGCTCCCAGGAAGGGGGGAGGGAGGTCTCCAGCCGCTGAGTAGAGTAGGGGTCGGCCTCGATCACAATCGCCTCTTTCAGGGCACCATCAAGGGTACGCTGTGGGCTGATCTCGGTTATAGTGCCGGTTACCGGACTGTGGAGCGCGGTAGAGATGAAACCGCCGGGCCTGGCGATCTGCTCTCCACGGCGCACTGGCTGTCCCTTCTTCACGGTTGCAATGGCCGGAGCGCCGATATGTTGCCCCAGAGGCATCACAAAGCGTTTTCCAAACGGTACCCGCTGGATCGCCAGATCCTCGGTCTGTCCCTTGTGGTGTGCCGGATGAACACCGTGTGCAAAGCTGCTGGAGAAGAGAGAGAACATACCCATAAAAGCTAATTTAACGCAGAGGCGCAAAGACGCCAAGGACGCAGAGAATAGCTCTTATCCGCTTTGCGCCCACGTCTCAAGGTGAATTGCTGCGTAGTGGCAAGAGAAGGTGCCCTGGGGTGTTGCGTTGAAAACATAAGCCGCGTTGCGTTCATCATTTCAACAACTCCGCCATATGCTGACCGATTTCGGCTGGTGAACGGGAGACGGTGACACCGGCCGCCTCCAGCGCCGCAATCTTGTCCTCTGCGGTGCCTTTGCCGCCCGAGATCACCGCTCCGGCATGGCCCATTCGGCGACCTGGAGGTGCAGTGACACCGGCAATATAGGCAACGACCGGTTTGCTGACATGCTGCTGGATATAGGCTGCGGCCTCTTCTTCCTTGCTGCCGCCAATTTCGCCCACCAGAATGATCCCTTTGGTCTGATCGTCGGCCTCAAACAGTTTCAGGCAGTCGATAAAGTTCATGCCATGGATCGGGTCACCACCAATACCGATACAGGTACTCTGGCCCAGTCCGGCGTTGGTGGTCTGGAATACCGCCTCATAGGTGAGGGTACCGGAGCGGGAGACGATACCGATGGCACCCTCCTGATGGATATTGCCCGGCATGATGCCGATCTTGCAGGCACCGGGGGTAATGATGCCGGGGCAGTTGGGGCCGATCAGCCGCGCCTCCGGGTGCTCCTTGAGAAACGCCTTTACCTTGATCATATCCTGCACCGGAATTCCTTCGGTGATGCAGACAATGGTCTTGATGCCGGCATCCGCCGCTTCAAAGATTGCATCGGCGGCGAAGGCGGCCGGTACGTAGATCATCGAGGCATCGGCACCGGTCGTCTCAACCGCCTCGGCTACTGTATTGAAGACCGGCCGGTCGAGGTGGGTCTGTCCCCCTTTGCCGGGAGTGACACCGCCGACGATATTGGTACCGTAGGCGATGGATTGTTCAGCGTGAAAGGTGCCCTGCTTGCCGGTAAAGCCCTGAACAATGACTCGAGTATCCTTGTTGATCAATACGCTCATTGCTGTTCTCCTTATTGTGCAGAGGCGACCGCCTTCTGGGCAGCACCGGTCAATGTATCTTCAACAATGACATTGAGGTCGCTGTTCTTCAGCATCTCCATGCCCTGGGCTGCGTTGGTCCCCTCCAGCCGCACAATGACCGGAATGGTGACTCCCACCTCCTGGATGGCAGTCATGATCCCTTCTGCAATCAGATCACAGCGGACGATGCCGCCGAAGATATTGACCAGAATGGCCTTGACCTTGTTATCACTCAGGATCAGTTTGAACGCCTCTGCCACACGCTCGGCGGTGGTACCGCCACCGACATCGAGGAAATTGGCCGGGTCGCCGCCGTGCAGTTTGATCAGATCCATCGTTGCCATCGCCAGACCTGCACCATTGACCATGCAGCCAATATTGCCATCCAGAGTGATGTAGTTGAGGTCGTGTTTGCTCGCCTCCAGCTCAGTGGCATCTTCCTGGGTCGGATCGTGCAACTCCTGAAGCTTGGGATGGCGATAGAGGGCGTTGTCATCGATATTGATCTTGGCATCGAGCGCCAGCAGTTCGCCGCTATTGGTGACGATCAGCGGATTGATCTCCACCAGACTGAGGTCATTGTGGGTAAAGAGACGGTGCAGTCCAGAGAGAATCCTGGTCAACATGCCGATCTGCTTGCCTTCAAGCCCCAGACCGAAAGCGAGTTGGCGGCACTGGTAGGGCTGCAATCCGGTTGCCGGGTGGGCATGTACCGTCAGGATCTTCTCCGGTGAGGTTGCGGCCACCTGTTCGATATCCATCCCTCCCGCAGAGGATGCCATGTAGACGATCTGCTCCTGGTCACGATCCACCAGGGCACTTAGGTAGAGCTCACGTTGGATGTCAAGGGTCTGCTCAATCAGTACTCTGTGGATCGGTAACTCCCGACCATGGGTCTGGTGGGTGTTGAGAGTGCCACCGAGCATCTGCTGGATGATGTCGGTCAGCTCATCACCGTTCGAGGCAATCTTGACGCCTCCTGCCTTGCCACGGCCACCGGCATGAACCTGCGCCTTGGCAACCCAGCCTTTGCTGTCGATCTCACTGGCTGCAGCAGAAACCTCGCTGGCCTGCTGGATGGTGATGCCCATCGGGATGGGAATGCCAACCCGCTCAAAGAGCTGTTTGGACTGATATTCGTGGAGGTTCATCGATTCTCTTCCTGTTGATGATTGGTTATTCGTTGTCTGTATGCTTCCGTGCGAGATGAATCAGCTCACTGTCTGATTTCGATATCAAACTCGGATAGTACCGGGTCGGCTGTTGCCAGGGGTAACTTTTCCACCCTGGCCTGGGCTGCCAGCATGCGATCAAACGGGTCACTGTGCGGATGAGACCAGCTTCCGGCAAGCTGGGCATGCTCTGGAGTGACTGCCAATGGGGTGAAACCGGCCTGATCAATCCAGGCGGGGACATTTTGTGCGACCGATTTGGCCTCAGGCAGTCTGCCGATACGGTATTTGGTGGCAATCTCCCAGACCGAGGCGCTACTGATGTAGACGGGTTGCTCAGGATTGCCAATGACCATGCGCAATGGTTGTGAAAGCTGCGGGTCGTCAAACAGCCACCAGAGAAAGATATGGGTATCCAGTAACACGCTCTATTCCCAGCGATTCAACTCATCATCCGGTAGCGGTTTGAAAAAGGCGTCGGTGACGGCCCCCTTGGCAATTCCAGGTCTCCGTTCAAGTGGTTTCTCGATGGGTACCAGCTTGGCATAGGGAACCCCGGCCTTGGCAATAATGATCTCATCCCCGGCGTGTGCCCGGTTGAGCAGCCGGGAGAGCTGGGTTTTGGCCTCATGAATATTGACGGTATGCATGGATTTTAATATAGCTTAGTCAGATGACTTAGTCAATTTTGGCGATAAAGGTATTTTGTAATCCACATGCGTAAACGCAGTCCCCATTCGGTGGTAAAGCCACGTTCGGCAAAACGGATCTGGTTATCGGTGGAGAGGATAAAGGTGGTTGGAACGACCTCAACGCCAAACCGTTGGGCAATCGCTCCGTCCGGATCATTCAATGTGGGGAACCTCAGGTGCTGTTCGGCCATGTGATGCTCCAGTTCGAGCCCGTTTCCCGACTGCATTGCAACGGTAATAACGGGGTGATCAGCGCTGATTGCCTCGATACTATCCTGCTCCAGCTTGCAGATGGGGCACCAGGTGGCCCAGAAATGGATCAATAGCGGTGCTGATCGCGGCTGCTGTAGTGAAAAGTGTTCCCCCTGCATGGTGATACCTTCCAGGGCTGGAGCATTGCCACTTGCCAGATCGGCCTGCATCCAGGTACGCAGGAGCAGATAGAGCAGCAGAAACAGCAGTAGCTGGGTGACCAGGGTGCGCCAGCGTCTCATCAGATCGAACAGCTATCGATTCACGGAGTGCTCAACCAGCGATGAGAGGCGACCGGTAATCCGTTCGGTAACCTCGCTCTCCAACTGTCCACGCAACGCCTGCAGTTCCTGTTGGTGCTGCTGTTTGAGAGCTTCGATCTCTTGTCGATGAATACCGGCAACGGCAGCAGCGGCCTCTTCCTCAATTCGTTCAGTGAAAGGGGTTACTGCACCTGCCAGTTCCTGCAGAAGCTGCCACTGGTCCAGTAGCTGGCCCAGGCGACGGGCAAAGGAAGGTTCAAGCTTCAGGGTGTCGAACTGATAGTCGCAGGTAGGGGTTTTATTGCCCTGTGCTCGTGAGTCCAATGTATGCCACTGCTCCAGTGCGGTTGGGCTCTTGTCCTCACTGGTAAGCAGCGAGAAGAGGCTTGCGAAGCGTGTTTCACGAATGGCCCAGTCAGCGATAGGGGTTGCATTGGGTGGGTTGCCTTCCAGTGAGATCCGGGTTCCGAATACGCCTGCATGCTCCGGGTTGTAACGGAATAGCGGAAATGCGCGGCTGTTTACGGCATGGACTGCCTGCTGCAGGGTCTGATCGGAAGCAAAACCGTGGCGAAGAGGGCTGGGTGCATGAATACGCAGTAGCGCCGGTCCATGGTAGTGGAGTGCCTCACGCATGGATTGATTGAGTTGTTCCGTGTTGGCAATTGAACATTGTGCGACGTAGGCGTTACGTTGTGCCAGAGCAACCAGTGCCAGCTCACTGCGGGCATCACAGTGGTGGTGGGTGGTTCCATGGAGTCCGGATTCTCCGGCAAAGCCGAGGTCCAGTTCAGCCAAAACAATCACCTTGATCGGCAGGTCACTGTTGAGCAGCCAGGAGAGTCCACCACTGGCTGCAGCACCCAGAGTGGTGTCGTTGCCGATCAGTAGCAAGGGGGATGTTTGTTGCCGCTCATCTGCTGTCAGGTCACGCCAGGTAAGCTGCTGTAGTGCCTTGCGCTCTGCCAACGGGCCACTCTTCAGCAGGCTGTTGGCCTGACGAATCAGACGGTGGGTTCGGGTAGCCCGTTCGAGCTGTCCCTCAATCACACCTGAGGCAAGCGCACCTGCCTCGGCTGCATCCGTGATCGTGACCGGTACCTGAAACGGATTGAGCGGGAAGGCACCTGCCCAGCTTGCCGTGTTGCCGGAAGCAAATATCAGACTATAGCGGGCACGTCCCAGGGATTGCTCCCCGGTCGAGATCAGCTCAATCTCCTGCTGGACCATTTCGGCCAGTTCAATCCACTCCCGTAACAGATAGGCGTCAACCCCCTCGCTATCAATGTCGGCGGTCTTTTCAGCCAGCGTCTTCAGGGTCAGGTTACGGTTGGTCAGTTCACTCAACCCCTCCGACAGTGATTTGAGATCATCGATATGGGAGGCTGCCGCCAGTTGCTCCTCAATGCCTGCCATCAACTTCTGATAGAGTGACTCAAGGGTCTCCAGCTGCTGTCGTACCAGGGGTTGCTGGCGATACTCGGTGATGCCCAGCAACTGGCGGATAATCAGTTTGTCTCCTGCGCCCGGTTCAGCCAGATCACCACCACCAATCGCCATCGAGGCGTAGCGGGAGAGCAGGGTAGCGCGTAGTGAGCCGATCTCCGGTCGGGCCGCAAAATCGATCAGAGTGGTGGAGGCGGTATCCGGTAACTGTTCCCAGCAACGCCACTGTTGGTAATCCTGCTGCAGTGTCTCTGCGGTGGACAGTTCCAGAGTGAGTGCAGGCTGTGCCTGATCCAGCCGTTCGGCCTCTTGTGCACATAGGGTGGTGCAGAGTCCACAACTCTTGCAGCTATCGGGGTTGACCACAATGGTCAGTAGCTCTCCGGCCAGCGGCTTTTGCCGCTCCCGCTCATGGAACAGTCGTTCGGTGTGGGCGACCGGAAGGTCCTTCAGGTTATTGCAGAGTTGATCAATCGCCTCATCCGCTGTTGCTCGTCGATCTTCTGCAAGCGGTGCCTGTTCCATCAGTGCAGACCAACCCTGGCGAATCAGTTCACTGCTGCTTCCGTTGGTAGTGAGGGTTCCCAGTACCTTGGCAAGCTTTGACAGATGAGGGCGCAGTGCATTGGCACCTCCCATCTTCAACCCTGCCTCCAGCAGTTGAGTGGGGGTTAATGCGGTGGCGCCGATGGCACTGTCCGGGCAGAAGCTCCAGCAGGCCCCACAGCCGCTACAATCGGCCGGGCTGAACCGAGGAAGCCGACTGGTACGTTGGCTATGGTTGGTAAAGGTGGAGGAGAGTGGAGGAACCTTTGCCCCTGCCAGGAATGGGTCGATCCCTTGACGTGATTGCATGCCGTCGCGGTAAAGTACACCGGTCTGGTCCCAGAAGCGGGAGAGGTGCTGGTAGCCCTCTGTTGTATTTTCGCTGCTGCCCAGATGGCGTACCGCCATTGGTGTCTGCGGCGGTAGAGCGGAGCGCTCTGCCGGGCGTTGCAGTGGGTAGGGGTTGAGAGGTTCCAGTAGCGCTTGCTGAAAGTCTTCCCGCTGTTGTTCGGGGTGATAGGCAGAGACCAGTCGGCTCTCACGCAGCGGGATGGAGCCACGCTGGTTGATCAATGAGAACAGGTTTCCCACAATTTGTGCGTTGGCGATCGCAGTCGATTCACAGCTCTCGTCCCGATAGGAGGCAAAATAGATGGTTGCCCCTGTTTGGTGTAGTGCAGTGGTCTGTTCCGGCGGCATCTGTTGCAGAAAAACCGCTGCACCGGCCGGACCGGGGTCAATCAGCAGTATGGTGCCATCATGCATCCGCGACAGAGATGGGATCTGTTGTTGTGGTCGCAGGCCGGTGACCAGGGCAAAGTCGATGGGCTGTTCAGGGTCGATGGTGGCACTGATTGGTTGTTCACACCAGCTCAGCCACTCTGTCTGGCTTTCGCCCCAGGTGGACCAGTTCTCCTGACGATAACTGCGGACAGAGCCGTCGGCAGTCTGATCAAGTTGCTGGACCAGGCCGGTTAACAGAGCACGCTGATGTGCCTGGTTCTGGTGAATCACCGCGATCGTAACCGCCCCTTTGGAGAGTGACGAGTAGCGCTCCGCTCCCTGCAGACCGAGCTGTTTCAGGTCAGGGTAGTGCCGCAGCAGCAGGTCGTGTTGTACCTGCTGTTTGGGGTTGTCCTGTCGTGGCAGTGTGTCAATCCCAAGTCGTAGCGGGTGGGTTGGTGCACTGACCGGGAGCTTGCAGGCCGCCAACAGATCACGATCACGTAGCGGCACTCCCAAGTGTCCACCGATGATGCTGTGTGTCCGGCAACTGGGAGAAGTGAAGCTGAGTATCTGCTGAAACAGCGGTGGCGGATCACCCAGTGGAGGCTCGGCTTGGTCGAATACCGTCACCTCATCGGCACGCCGCAGCCATTTGCGTAGTGAGCGGGTTGGCAGTGGCGCCAGTACCTGGATGGTGAGTAGAGAGAGATCGCTACGTTCCTGTTGCTGCAGATGGTCAATGATCGGCTGCAGACGCTCACTGACAGCACCCAATGCCACAGTGAATCGACGGCTCTTTGGGCTGCCATGATGACGAACGGAGGTATAGCTGCGTTCGGTTAGTTGCTGGAAACGTTCAAAGGTCTGCTCAATGACTTTCGACACATTATTGGAGAAGAAAGTGGTGTGGGAGAGTTCTCCCAGCGCGGCACTGTAGCGGTCAAGGTAGGGGGCGTTCAGGACCGGACGGTCGAGGTCGTGCCAGCAGGGGATACGTTGTCGTGTTGTACCAAACAGCATCTGCTGGGCAGAATCTTCTACGGTGATCGATTCACGGCTGTCACCCACCATCTTTTCAAGCAGCTGGGGAGAGGGGAGCTGCAGGCGCTGCATGGAAAATGCGGTCTCTTCCCCCTCCATTGCCACGATGACCGGCAGCAGTACCTGCTCCGCCACGGCATGGGCAATCAGGGTCATATCGACCACTTCCTGACCATTACAGGCGAGCAGAATGATGGCACCACTATCACGCAGGGCGTGGAGGGGTTGGTGGCTGCCACCGAGTCCTTCTCCCTGTAATGGTTCTCCCCGCAGGACGGTATGGATCACCAGCGGCAGATGAAGCCCAACGGCACGACGCAGCAGATCCTGTGCTGCCACCAGGTCGCTGGCCCAGAGTGGGCAGTGTGCCCGCTTGCCGGATAACACCAGCCCCATTGCGCTGGAGAGTGCGGCACGGGGGCTCTCATTTTCGATTTGCAACAGGGGTTGGCCAAACAGGTTGAACTGCTGCCGTTGCTGTTCTCCACGCCAGGCAACGGCACCCACCTCTGTCGGATAGCGCTCTCCGCTGGTGGAGGCCTCGGACAGAATGGTCTCTACGGCGGCAACGGCAACACTCCCTTCAAGCAGTGTTGTAATGCCATCCACGTCGCCGCCAGGTGGTTTGATTCCCAACAGTTGGCGGTAGAGGCGGCTGGCGATTTCAGTGAAGCTGGGCATAGCGTTTCTGACCTTCGGTCCGGTTGCGGTTGTTCTGATCAAACTGCTGCCCGTCAAGCCATACAATGGCATCGGTCGGGCAGCGCCAGGTTGCTTCGGGGCTCTCACTGGCACCACTGTGGTAGTCGATCTGCGGTAGATTATCGGCCATCTCGATCAGCCCCTTGTCGGCATCTGCGGCGCATTTACCGCATCCATCACAGGCGCTGCGACAGAGCATGGTGATCCGCTCCCCCTCCAGTGGTGCACTGCACTGCACCAGCAGGTGTTCATTGATCGGGTGGATCTTGAACAGATCCTTTGGGCAGGCGACAACGCAATCCTCGCAGGCAGTGCACTTCTCCGGGTCGACTACCGGCAGCCCGTTGCTGTTCATATGGATGGCATCAAAGGTACATGCCACTTCACAGTCGGCAAGTCCCAGACAGCCCCAGGAGCATCCCTTGCCACCTCCGGATACGGTGGCTGCGGCGCGGCAACTCTCAAACCCCTGGTATTCGGCGATCTGCCACGCTTCGGCCTTGCCTCCGGCGCAGTGGAGGCGGGCAACCCGCTTGACTTGTGCGCCTGCATCCACGCCCAGAAAATCGGCAATCTCCTCAACTTCCTCCTTCGGGGCGACGGTACACTGGCTCGGCTCTACCGTTCCCGCAATCAGCTCCTCGGCAAATGCCCGACATCCGGGAACGCCACAGGCACCGCAGTTGGTGCCCGGCAGCATCGCTTCGGTCTCATCGATACGAGGGTCTTCATCCACCTTCAGCAGGCGATAGGCAACCGCCAGTACCACACCGAAGAAGAGGCCGATACCGGTCATGATGACGGGGGAAGCGACGACTGTGTTCATCTGTAATGAATCCGGCTTACACAGATATGCATGAGTGCGGTCTGATATCGATGCGTGCCTTGTTACTGATTAAATGGTACTGCACGTTCAATCAGCTCATCCAGGTCGGGCTCATTCGGATCGAGTGGCATTCCGGGATGGATGCAACGGGAAGGGCAGAGCTCGGCCGCCTCGACCATCTGTGCATAGGTGCCCAGTTTGGGATCGGTAATGTAGGCCTGCTTGTCGTCGTTGTAGACAAAGAGCTGAGGATTGATGTTGAGACAGTCGTTGCAGGTGGTGCAGAGAATGGAGTCGATCCATGGCTCTTCGCTGACTGTTGGCTCTGGTTCCGGTTTGGGCTCAATTTCCGTTTCTGCCTCTGCCGCCTCTTCAATAACAGGTTCTTTTGGAGCCGCTTTTTGGGACGTTGCTGCCGGTGGTGCGGAAATGCCCTGTTGCAGATCCATCCCCATCAGTACCTGTGCCAGTTTTCCCATCACTTCGGTGGTGGCGTTCTGGTTGAACTCTTCCATCTCTTTCTGGTGGTTGGCGCTGAGGGCGGCGATCTCCTCTTCGTGTGCCGTCTGTTGCCTGACAGTGGTCTCTGCAACGGCCTGGTCAACATGGCGATTGCGCACTCCGGCCAGCTCCTGAAGGGTATGCCAGAAGTTGAGGCGGTCCTTGCAGGCAAGCACCAGCTCACGGGAGACGACCACTCTGTGGAGTTCGTTCTCCTTGTTTACGGTCCAGACAAATGGAACCAGTGAGAAGGCCTCCTCATCCGAGCAGTCGAGATATTCGGCAATCGGTGTCAGCTTGTCCGATATGAATGTTGCGGGAATCAGGCGAAAGTGATTGCGTAGACGGGGGATCAGCAGGGCGTAATCGGCAAAGGTAAAGGCCAGTTCGGTGTGGACCATCTCGCCATGCTCATCACGATAGCTGAAGGGGTGGATTGCCCAGTCCCGGTCCGGTTGTGGATTGACCGTGAAGTCCATCCGCTCGGCATAGCTGTCTCCCTTGCTGGGATTGATGCGGTAAAACGGATGTACACGCCCCTCCAGTGCGGCACTGGCGACCATCCACGGGTCCATCAGAAACTGCTTGCGCGCCTTCTGTACCTCGGAGCCGATCAGATGGGGGTCGGCCTCTTGCAGGATGATCTCATTCTGAACACCGGTGTTGATCAGGTGGACGCCACTCCGAGGAAGTTCGGTAGCCTCCAGAAAACCATCCATCAGATGGCGATAGCGGGCAGCTGATGACTGGTTCACATAACATTGGCGATGGGCTGCAGAGAGATATCCCAGCTCCAGTCGAAAATCGTGAAATGGGGACTCATCATCGGTAGCGGCCGGATTGCCATGTCCCTTGATGCGGCTCAATATCTGGATGGGACGGCCGGAGTTGAGAAGCCGGGAGAAGTCATTCATCCCTTCACGGGCCAGCCGATTGGCCGACTCCAGTGCCACGGTCGCGGGTACCAGCAGCAACTCCTGTTCGGAGAACGCCTCCCAATTGAAGTTGGAAAACCAGGGATCATGTACCACCGGATCGTAGTGGTTGTCGATTTCCAGTTTTGCGATGCGACAGGCTGCAAAGAGTTGGGCCAGCTCACTGGCCGCGACATCAAACAGCTCGGAGGCCTTACCACAGGGGTTGGCGTCGACAATCGTCTCGAAATGGTTCGGGTGTTCACCCTCGCTCCAGGGGCCTGAAAAATCACCGCTATGAATAAAGCGGACCTGCACCGGGTCACGCTGATACTGTTCAAGGACAGCAGCGGCCTGTTCAATCCGCTCACGCCGCTCCTTTGGCATCTCTACCGTGGCACTGCTGCGTTGCGACAGTACAGTAGAGAGGATGTCGGTGTTGATATGGATCGCACTATTACCGACACTGCGTCCGAGGGCATCGGCACTGCTGTCACGCTCCCGCTGACGTTCGATCTCCAGCAACTGGTCGAGCTGATAGTGAAGTTCGCTCAGCTCCTGCTCGAACTGGTCCCAGCGTTTTTCCGAGCGGCTGTGTACCAGGTGGATCATCAGGTGGATGGCACTGTAGCGATCATAGGGGAGCAGTTGATCCTTTTCGCCCACCCCCTCCAGCAGTTGTTCAAGGTCGCTCTGCAGGGTTGTTCGGTTCTCTTCCGCAAGAGAGAGATGCTGCTGCAGTGCCTGGTTCGCCTGCTGCATCAACGGCAATAGCGGTTGAGGACCCTCCAGCTCGCAGATCTCCTTGCGAATGGCATACTCCAGCCAGTCGATATTGTCCTTGAGTATGCGGGCACTGTTCTCTGCCGGGGCAAATGATTCGATATGCTCCTTGAGGAAGGTGGAGAGTGGCTGTGCATACTGCTCCTGGTATGGCGAGTGGCGGGAGAAGAGAATCAGCGGATATTCATAGCGAATCTTGGAGGCATCTCGAAAAGGGCTCAACAGTGCGGGCAGGTGCTCACTGTCGATGGCGAGTGTCTCACGCTCCACACTGGGGTCACCAAGGTGAAAGTGGTGGAGGGTTCGCAGGGTGGCCGCTTCAGTCTCCGGATTGGACTGGGTGGCATGCAGGGTCGGCAGAGGAGGTGCGCTACTCATCAGTATCTACTCACTGAGATTTCTTGCCATGAAGGGTATGAAGTAATGGCCGATCTGTAGATTGGAGCATTTTTATATGCTTCATGGCCTTCATGGTGAATGTGCTGTCAGATGGCAAAGGCATCAAGGGCATCGTTGGTGGCCTTGATCTTCTGCTCGTCGGTGGCGTCATGCCCTTGACATGAGAGCTCGTCGTAACAGGGACGGCTGCTGTCCTGATAGAGCAGGCCTACCGGGATGATCCCCTTTTCGGTCTCGTCACGGGCAATGGCCATCGCCTCATTGAAATCAGATGGGTCATGTTCACGCCTTTCGGGGAAGAGACGGTCGACACCAGGAGCCACTGGAATACCGTTCTCATGGGTCAACAGCAACAGGCGGGAGCTGTCTTCCTGCAACTCCTTGGTGATGCTGTCACTGAAGACAGGGCAACGCTGGATAATACGTACAAAGCTGCTTCCCTTATGCTGATGGGCCGCCTTGATGGTCTCGTAGAGCAACGGTGGATTCCAATCCGCAACCTGTGCCACAAATGAGGCGTTGGTGATCGCCATGGTGACCGTGTTGGGGTTCATCATGTCGATTACAGCACCATTCGGGTGGGTGCTGGTCTTGAATTCCAGTGGTGTAGTGGGTGAGGTCTGCTTCTTGGTCAGACCGTAGATCTGGTTATCGAATACCAGTACGGTCATGTCCATGTTGTAGCGGACCGCATGGAGCCAGTGGCCACCACCAATCGAGTAGCAGTCACCGTCACCGGTGGCCACCCATACATCGAGATCAGGACGGCGTGACTTTACACCACAGGCGAGCGGCAGCGCGCGACCATGGATACCGTGCAGGCCGTAGGTGGCCATGTAGTGGGGCATACGGCTGGAACAGCCGATACCGGAAACGAATACGCTCTTCTCTGGAGGAAGTTGTGCATCACGCAACACACGGTGGGCGGTGGCGAGTACCGCATGGTCACCACAACCGGAGCACCAACGTGCCTCGTTGCCTTCGTAATCGTCCAGCGTGAAATAACGCTCCTGAATATCGAGAGACCAATCTGCCTTGATTCCAAACATTGTTCTTTCTCCT
>CAYFOR010000050.1:8305-19524 GCA_964344785.1 uncultured Piscirickettsiaceae bacterium | reverse complement strand
GTCATCAATAACCAATTGAATTTATTCGATTAAACGTTGGGACACCAGTGATATGATCAATCAGTTCTTCGTGTGGTGAGAGGAAGGACCAGGTGGCGGGAGGAATTCCTGGGTCTTTAGCATGACGGTTTCATGTCAAGACAGATGCTTCACAATGTTGCTCGAACCCTTGTGCTGTTGATGAGTGCTGTGATCAAGTTAGATAGTATAATGGGGCAGGGAAGCAGTTTCTCATTTGAACTTA
The DNA here is from genome assembly GCA_964344785.1 of uncultured Piscirickettsiaceae bacterium. Classification (GTDB taxonomy): domain Bacteria; phylum Pseudomonadota; class Gammaproteobacteria; genus Thiopontia. The sequence continues at coordinate 19,280 of CAYFOR010000050.1, read as the reverse complement.
CTTCGAGACTCCAGGTTGGGAATATTTAATGAGTGATGAGCATGTTGAGATACCGGAGCGGCTGACAGAGGGTAAACGTTTTCTGGTTGTGGATGATGTCAAGGCAAACCTTATGGTTGTGCGAGGTATACTGGGGCAGTGCGGATGCGAGGTGGAAGTGGCACTGAATGGTGTTCAGGCAGTGGAGACGCTGGATAGAGATCGCGCTTTTGATGTGGTGCTGATGGACCTGCATATGCCCGAGATGGATGGGTTGGATGCCACTCGAAAGATCCGCGAGATGGGGTTGTCACTTCCTGTAATCATTCTCACCGCTTCGGCGGAGGAAGAGGAGCGACTTTCGGCACTGGCAGCAGGGGCGGATGAGGTGCTGCAGAAGCCGATCCAGCTGCAGCGGTTGCATGAAGTGATGTGGGAAACGATGGTGCAGTAAGTGAGAAGTGTGGCTCCGGACCACTTGAAGGCAGAAACAAAAAACCACCGATGTGATCACTACCGGTGGCTTGATGTTGCTTTTATGGTACTCCCTAGGGGAATCGAACCCCTGTTACCGGCGTGAGAGGCCAGCGTCCTAACCGCTAGACGAAGAGAGCATTCACGTTCGCTTTTAAGAACGGGTGCGTATTCTGCCACGCCCCTAAAACAAGTACAATACAGCCCATGAAAAAAGGTGGATCGAATAGTCCTGACAGTCATCAGGAGCAAAGTAACAAAAGCGGATGGCTGCGGAAGCTCTTTTCGTCTGCCAGTTCAACAAGGGATCTCTCTGCCGCGGAAGGACCTCGTGTGTTGATGCGAAATGAGCATCCGGTCTCACGTTCGCAGATGAGCCGGAACGCGGTGAAGGTTCTCAATCGTCTTCATCAGTCAGGATATGGTGCCTATCTGGTGGGTGGCGGTGTGCGTGACCTGATGTTGGAGAGAGAGCCAAAGGATTTTGATGTTGCAACCAACGCGACTCCCGAAGAGGTGCGGGCACTGTTTCGTAACTGTCGACTGATTGGGCGTCGCTTTCGTCTGGCACATGTCCACTTCGGGCGTGAGATCATCGAGGTCGCCACCTTCCGCTCTTCTCAGGAGGGGGGCGCGGTGCAGAGTGAAGATGGAATGATTCTGCGTGATAACGAGTTCGGGACACTGGAGGAGGATGCCTGGCGCCGTGATTTCACGGTCAATGCTCTCTACTACGATATCAGTGATTTCTCTGTGGTGGATCATACGGGAGGAGTGGATGACCTGCAGCAGGGGCAACTGCGTTTGATTGGTGACCCTGAACAGCGTTACCGTGAGGACCCTGTGCGAATGCTGAGAGCGGTTCGGTTTGCAGTGAAGCTGGGTTTTCAGATTGAGGCAACAACAGAGGAGCCGATTGGTCGAATGGGCAACTTGTTGGAGCAGATTCCACAGGCACGGTTGTATGAAGAGTTTGTGAAGATGTTTCAGTCAGGGCAGGCGTTGGAGACCTTCGAGCGGCTGCGACATTATGACCTGTTCCGTTATCTCTTCCCGTTGACAGACCGAATGCTGGATCAGGAGGAGGGTTTTCCTCATCAGTTTCTGTTTCGGGCGTTGGGTAACACGGATCAGCGGGTAGCAGAGAACAAGCCCGTTACCCCTGCCTTTCTGATTGCGGCACTGTTGTGGGAAAATGTGCGCCGGAGGGCAGATGAGTTGATAGAGGAGCAGCGTACCGAGAGTGATGATCCGCTTCCGGAGAACGTTCGGCTACATCGTGCGGGGTCGGCGATATTGAAGGAGCAGCGAAAAAGTCTGTCGATGCCGAAACGGTTTGCCATCATGGCTCAGGAAATTTGGGAGCTACAACCCCGTTTTAACAGACGGAGAGGGCGTCAGGCCTACCGCTTCATGGAGCACCCGCGCTTTCGTGCGGCGTATGACTTTTTACTGTTGAGGGCCGAAGTTGGTGAGATGGACCCGGCACTCGCGCAGTGGTGGACGGAATTTCAGCAGGTGGACGCACATACACGGGAAATGATGTCGAATGAGGCGCCAGGTAATGGGAAGGCAAAACGAAGACGCAGACGCAGGAAAAAGAGCTCTCCGGTACAGGCGGGGTAGTGGTGTCGGCCTATATTGGATTAGGGAGTAACCTTGATCAGCCGGAACAGCAGGTTACGCAGGCAATTGAGGCACTGAAGGTGGTTGAGAAGAGCCGATTGGTCCGGGTCTCATCGCTTTATGTGACCCCACCGATGGGGCCCAAAGATCAACCGGACTTTGTGAATGCCGTAGTACAACTGGAGACTGCATTAAGTCCAGAGGAGATGCTGGAGCAGCTTCAACAGATTGAGCTTGACCAGGGGAGAGTGAGGACGCGCCACTGGGGGGAGCGGACCCTTGATCTTGACCTGCTCCTCTATGGTCAAATGGTGATCAATCTGCCTCATCTGAGCATTCCTCACCCCGGAATGGCCGAGCGAGCATTCGTGCTTGTTCCACTACAGGAGATTGCAGGTTCGGGATTGCAGGTTCCAGGTGTAGGGAGGCTTGGTCAATTGACTGCAAGATGTGATCGGGCAGGGATAAGGAAAATAGCATGAGTGACAAGCCTGGGCGGGTGACCATTTCAACCCTGATGGAGATGAAGCGTCAACAGCAGAAGATTGCAATGTTGACGGCCTATGACTATAGCTTTGCGCGGCAGCTGGATGCTGCAGAGATCGATGTCGTACTAGTTGGGGACTCGCTCGGTATGGTCATTCAGGGAAATGAGACCACGATTCCGGTAACAGTAGAGGAGATGGTCTACCACACTCGTATGGTCGGCAGAGGTTTGAAACATTCCATGTTGATTGCGGATCTTCCATTCATGAGCTATGCCACTGCAGAAGAGGGGCTCTACAGTGCGGGGCGGCTGATGAAGGAAGGAGGGGCACAAATGGTCAAGCTGGAGGGGGGCGCCGATCAGGTGAAGACGGTTCATCAACTGGTTGGGCAGAATATTCCGGTCTGTGCACACTTGGGGTTGCAGCCACAATCCATTCATCGGCTGGGTGGGTATCGGGTTCAGGGGCGCGAGCTGGACCATGCACGTGAGATGATGGCGGATGCACTTGCACTGGAACAGGCGGGTGCCTCCATGTTGATTCTGGAGTGCGTGCCCGGTGCATTGGCGGCAGAGATTACCGCTGCTCTACAGATACCCGTGATTGGTATCGGGGCAGGTGTTGCATGTGATGGGCAGGTACTGGTGCTGTATGACATGCTGGGTGTCACAAGTGGAAAGATCCCCCGTTTTGTGCGCAATTTCATGGATCAGCATCACTCGGTCGCATCTGCATTGAGAGGGTATGTCGATGAGGTCAGAAACGGTACCTTCCCTTCATCCGAAGAGAGTTTTACCTGATGCGTCTGATCGAGCAGATTGATCCGTTGCGCGCGGCACTTGCACAAGGCCGTAAGTGTGATGGACGGATTGGTTTTGTGCCAACAATGGGTAACCTCCATCAGGGCCATCTTGAATTGGTGCGCAGGGCAAAAGAGGTTGCTGACCAGGTGGTTGTGTCAATCTATGTCAACCCTGTCCAGTTTGGGGCAGGAGAGGACTTTGATGCCTATCCACGTACTTTGGAGAGGGATCGAGACCTTCTTGCCGAGACGGGAGCATGTGATCTCCTTTTTGTCCCTTCAGACCGGATGATGTACGGCGACAAGGAGCGTGATGGATTGAGTCATGTGGTGGTGCCCGGCATCTCGGATATGCTTTGCGGGTTGTCGCGCCCTGGTCACTTCACTGGTGTGGCTACCGTGGTGACCAAGCTGTTTAACATTGTACAGCCACATGTGGCGTTTTTTGGTGAAAAGGATTATCAGCAACTGTTGGTGATCCGACGGCTCGTGAGTGAATTGAACTTTCCCGTTGATATTGTTGGTGTACCGATTGTGCGTGAGTCGGATGGCTTGGCGATGAGTTCACGTAATGGGTATCTCTCTGACGAAGAGAGAGGTGTTGCATCGAAGATTTATACACTGTTGCAGTCGATATCCCGGCAACTCCAGCAAGGGCGTCGAGACTACGCGAATATTGAAGAGGAAGGGGTTCGGCAGCTGTCTGTTGACGGCTTTGAGCCGGAGTATCTGGCTATTCGCCGTTCAGACCTGGAAGCCGCTGATGAACATGATTCCAAACTGGTGGTCCTGGCTGCAGCCCGCCTGGGGACGACGCGGCTCATTGATAACTGTCAGGTTGATCTGCGATAATATTAGCCATCATGCAAGTTACCTTACTAAAAACCAAGCTTCACCGCGCCACCGTGACCCACTCCGAGTTGGAGTATGAAGGTTCATGTGCGATTGATGGTGCATTGCTGGACCTTTCCGGAATCATGGAGTATGAGCAGATCCATATCTACAATGTCGATAATGGTGAGCGCTTCATTACCTACGCAATTCGGGCAGAGGAGCGTTCAGGCATCATCTCGGTAAACGGTGCGGCCGCACACAAGGCCGACCCCGGAGATCGGGTCATTATCTGTGCCTATGCAGTACTGGATCAGGCAGAAGCACGTCAGTTCAAGCCACGCCTGATCTACCTGGCTGAGGACAATACAGTCAAGAGAACCGCCCACACTATTCCTGTGCAGGCAGCCTGATAGTACTAGATCTGTATCGGCTGGTGATCGGGTACTGAGCACGTAGCCTGTTCAGGCTATTGTGTCACTGACAGCTCATGTAGTTGCGAAACGATCCAAGGTCATGGACATCATCAAAACCCATCGATTCCAGATATCCTTTCGCCATACGGGTACGGGTACCTGTTACACAATAGAGAATAATCGGCCGCTCGCGGTCGAGAATGTCGACGGCAGATTGGATCGACTGTAGCGGGACATTGACTGCATTTGGCAGACACCCTTGGGCATACTCCATAGGGGTTCGTACATCGACAAGCTGCCCATCCTCTTCTTTCAGTAAACGGTGTGCATCCTCGCAACTGATATTCATCGAAAACATCTTACTTCAATCCTGTTTAGTTAGCTTTTGCTGTGCTGGCAATAATTTACAAACTGTAACATATTCAACTATTTTATTCAATAATTGATTAATGATTGTTTGTGTTCTACTGGTGCAATGTCATGTGGTTCCCAAGAAATAATTTTCTTAAGAAACAATGTCTTGTTTTGATTTCTCGGCTGATTCAACCGGCTCTGGCCTGGGCGAAAGAGTGATTAACTCAGCATGGATACCGTGCATGATAACCTCTCCCTGTAGGCGGTCAATACCATCATAGCTATAGTCAAAATGGTAGCTACGATCAAACTGGAGACGACCACTGGCTGATCGACTGAAGCCGATACGGTGGAGAGAGACGGTCTGATCCAGGAGCTGCGCGCCGTAATTCTCGCAGGTTCGTCGGCATACGGTAACGGCCCGCTCCCTGGCTTGCATGCTGCTGTGCCAGAATAAAACAACAAGAAGCGGTGTTCCGATCAGAAGAAGCGTTTCAAATAGTTCCCGCATCTGATTGTCTGTAAGCTAGTGGAATAAACAGAGGTGTTGTGACATCAACTATTATAATGCTGAGAGGAGAAGTAGTGTGAAGATTGTCCACCTGTTTGATAAAACACCAACACTGAAAGAGCGAATCGTTGCATCTAGAGAGCGGCTCTATCGGGTTGCCTATTCCTGGTGTCATGACTGTCACCTGGCAGACGACCTGTGTCAGGAGACAATCATTACAGCGCTTGAGAAGGTGGGGCAGTTGCGCTCCGAGGATGCACTGAATGCCTGGCTCTTCAGGATTCTGCAAAATGCCTTCCGAAAGCAGTTCAGAACTTCAAAATTTCAGGTTGAGGTCGATTGTATTGAAGACCATATGGAAGATGAGGCACCGGCAGAGCGTGATATCGAGCGTGCAGAAGAGATCATGCAGATAAGAAATGGGCTCAAGAGACTGAAAGAGGGGCAGCGGATGGTGATCACACTGGTTGATATCGAGGGCTTCAGCTACAAGGATACCGCCGAGATTCTGGATATCCCCATCGGCACGGTGATGAGTCGTTTGGCGAGGGCAAGGGATGCGCTCTGTAAAAGTGTTGAAGCGTGCCAGGCAGATGCATCCAGGTATGCCCAAAAGCGTTCTCATTTGAAAGTGATGAAATAGATAACTGGAGATGAATGTGATGAATCGTCAAGGTCAAATTTCTGAAGAGATGCTGAATGCATTTGTAGACGGAGAGATCGATTCGGAAGAGAAGATTGAACTACTCCGTCAACTCAGTGGTAATCCTGAAATGACGCAGCGGGTATGCCAGTTGATACGTACCAAGGAGCTGCTTCGATCAGCCTATCGGGATACTGAAATACCGGCTCCCGAACATCGTCGGCAGCCGGCTACGACACATGGTACGACGATCCGGAAAATAGGTGGTGCAGGTGCACTGGCAGCTTCGCTGCTGGTCGGTTTTATACTCTTTTCACAGCCACAGGAGGTAGGAGAGGTGACCGTGGCCAAGCAGTCCTCGCAGCCCTCCTCTTTCAGGCAGGTTGCGCATCAGGAGGCGGAGAGTGAACCGTTGCAAATCATCTTTCATCTGACCTCATCCAATCCGCTGAGAATTGAGAGGCTTCTGGATAACGTGGATCTGCTGCTACAACATGCAGACCAGAGTGGGCAGACCGCATCGATTGAGGTGATTGCCAATGGCGAGGGGTTGAGTCTGTTTCGTGAAGGGGCCAGCTCATTTGCGGATCGTATCCATGAGATGAGCCGGGATAACCGTAACCTCAGCTTCATTGCCTGTCAGAGGACCATTGATCAGCTGGAATCCGGTGGTGAAGGGAAGGTTCGTCTGCTCCCTGATGTGATCCGGGCTGGCTCTGGAATATCCCAGGTGATACAGCGGCAGCAACAAGGGTGGTCTTATATTCAGATATGATCCATAGAGCGCTGATTGCCTGGATCATTCTGCTCCCGTTTGCGGCAGGGGCCAACGAACAGGCGCAGACTGTCGATCGGGCTGTCTACCATGTTGCGGTGTCAGATCGCCATCATCAGAACTTTGCGCTGCTGAATCTGGAGAATCAGTTGCTCGACCTTCAGCAGAGGGGCAGGACTGCAACCATCAAGGTCATACTGGAAGATGAGGGGGTTTCACTGCTTGTCATGGCTGCATCAGAGCAGGCGCTCTTGCGGAGGATGGAGCGGCTATCTGATCAGGGGGTGCAGTTTCTGGTTGAGGCTGCTGAAAAAAGCAGGTTGAGATCGACCCTGCCAGTAGTAGGGCGTGTGATTACAGACGAGAGCTGGATCGACAATGCAATTCTGACGCTGGTAATACTGGAGCGCCAGGGGTATGCATACATCCCCTATGTGACAAGGCATTGAGTCTTTATAGACAGTGGTTGGTGCCAAATAACAGGCGTTGATGATCTGTGCATTGCAAACTGGATGTTCGCACTTGTACACTCGCGGTTCATGCTTGGCCCGCGCCCATTGCAATAAAAAAATCTTCCTTAGTTTGGAATATCCAAGTATAGTGGTGGGTCATATTAAGAGTAAGGCAGCGAGGCTATTGGCATCAACTCTGCGCAACTCTGAATAGTTAGTTTTAGGTTGTGTTTGTTTTATTGATTTACTGTAAGGATAAGGAATAAGAGTATGAAAAAGAACCTGTTGATGGTATTGGCTGCCGTTGCTACTGCATCACTCTCTGCAAATGCCTCTGCGGATGCTGCTGCCGACTATGCTGCCAGCTGCAAGAGCTGTCACGATGCGGCCATCGCTCCAGCATTGGGTGCACCAGGGGTGGGTGACAAAGGGGCATGGGCGGCTCGAATTGCCAAAGGTATGGATGCGCTGTATGACGTTGCATTGAATGGTTCTACAGTAAATCCTGTGATGATGCCCAAAGGTGGTTCTGCATTGAGCGACGAGGCGGTCAAGGCTGTCGTCGACTACATGGTTGCCCAGTCAAAGTGATTGCTGATTTGCTTCTTGTGGGGAGAGGCGGAACGACATAGTTTTCTGCCCGGATTGCTGCAGGTGGTTCACACTGCTTTGAGATCAGTGATGAACCGATATCAGGTGTAGCCACATGCAGAGACCGTCCGGGTCGTAACTGAATACAAGCACATTGGAGGATCACGCTCCAAGGGCTTAAACAGACAGGAGATGATTGCCAATGTCACTGGATAGGCGGGAGTTTATTCGTCTGATGGGAATGGCTGGTGCAGCCGGGCTGGTACCGACTGCAGCGCTGGCTGACAAAAACCCATCTGAAACACTTTACCGGCGCCCGATGAAAGGGAATGTCCGGATCATGCATATCACTGATACCCATGCCCAGCTGCTGCCGATCTATTTCAGGGAGCCCAATGTCAATATGGGGTTTGGTTTTGGTTATGGCAAGGCCCCGCATCTGGTTGGCGAACGGCTATTGAACCACTTCGGTGTACGCGGCGGCAGTATAGAGAGCCACGCCTTTACCTATCTGGGCTTTGATGAGGCTGCACGCCGTTACGGCAAGGTGGGAGGGTTTGCCCATCTGAAAACGCTGATTGATCGGTTGCGGGCCGAGGCGGGGGACGGAAGAAGCCTGTTGCTGGATGGTGGGGATACCTGGCAGGGAAGTGGCACATCCTACAAGACACGTGGGATGGATATGGTGAAGGCATGTAATCTGTTGGGTGTCGACGTGATGACGGGGCACTGGGAATATACCTATCTGGACCATGAGGTGCTGGCTAACGTTGACGCATTCAATGGGGATTTTGTTGCCCAGAATGTCAAGGTTCGGGATGAGTCCCTGTTTGATTATCGGTTTGCAGACTTTGAAGGGTTCAGTGAAGACAGTGGTCACGCTTTCAAACCGTATGTCATCAAGGAACTCAATGGTGTTCGGATTGCGGTGATTGGCCAGGCCTTCCCATATACTCCGATTGCCAATCCGAGCCGCTTTATTCCGGAGTGGACCTTTGGTATCAGTGACGATGCGATGCAGGAGATCGTTGATGAGGTTCGTGAGCAAGAGCGTCCGGATGCCGTATTTGTGATTTCACACAATGGCATGGATGTCGATCTCAAGATGGCCTCGGTGGTGACCGGTATCGATGCAATATTTGGTGGTCATACCCATGACGGTATGCCTGCACCGACTGTGGTCTCGAACCCGGGCGGGAAGACCCTGGTGACCAACGCGGGTTCCAACGGCAAGTTTGTCGGGGTCATGGACTTCGATATCCGCAATGGTCGTGTTGAAGGGTATGAGTATTCGCTGCTCCCGGTCTTCTCCAACCTGCTGGAGCCTGACACAGCCATGCAGCAACTGATTCAACAGGTTCGTGAGCCCTATCAGGAGTGGCTGGGTGAAGAGCTGGCAACTGCGGATCAGCTTCTTTACCGTAGAGGAAACTTCAACGGGACTTTTGACCAGGTGATCTGTGATGCGCTGAATACACACTATGATTCACAGGTCTCTCTCTCCCCCGGGTTCCGTTGGGGAACAACGGTGATGGAGGGGCAGAAAATCACCATGGACAATGTGCTGGACCAGACCTGTATCACCTATCCCGAGACCTACTCAAGAGAGATGAAGGGAAGTGATCTCAAGAGCATTCTGGAAGATGTTTGCGACAACCTCTTCAACAAGGACCCCTACTATCAGCAGGGGGGGGACATGGTACGTGTTGGTGGGTTGGATTATGTTTGTGACCCAACGGCATCGATGGGACAGCGAATCAGTGAGATGACGTTGGATAGTGGTGAAAAGATAGAGGCCAACAAACACTACAAGGTGTCGGGTTGGGCAACCGTGGGCTCACAGTCTCCAGGGCCCGCAATCTGGGATGTGGTGGCTGGGTATTTGCGAGACCAGAAGGTGGTCAAGGTGAACAAAATGAACGTGCCCACACTCAAACACGCAAAAGGCAACCCCGGCTTGAGCAACTACCCTGGTAAGGTGGTCAGCTAGGTTTTGGGACTGAATTACAGGTAATAACCATAACAGGAGGGTGATGAAGTATGAAGGCAAGAAAACGCTTTAACGGCGTATGCTTTGCGCTATCTGTTGTGCTGGCAGCCTCTGCTGCACCGGTCTTGGCGCAAGATGCAGGCTCGGTAGACAGCGCAATCCAGGCAGCAAAACAGGCACAGAAGATGGCCAACAGTGTTGGCTTTGAATGGCGAGATACAGGAAAGCTTATCAAGCAGGCTGAAAAGGCTCTGGCCAAGGCAAAGAGTCTGGCTGACAGGGCTCGCCAACAAGCAGAGCATGCACTGGCTCAGGCCAAGGCGCAGGCCGATGCAGGGCCGCGCTTTGATGACATTGTAGAGACGATTCGTCGAACAAGGTATGAGATTGCTGCAGCCGATGCAGCCAGGAAAGATGCAGCCAGCCTCGGTTTTGAGTGGCGCGATACCGGCAAACTGATCAAGAAGGCGAAAGAGGCTGAAGCCAATTTTGAGTTCGAGAAGGCGTTAAAGCTGGCTGTCAGAGCCAAACGCCAAGGGGAAAGTGCACAGGCGCAGGCATTGGCACAACAGCATGCTGGCCCCCGTTTCTAACCGTATAGCATTCGAGAGGAAGAGAAGATGAAAATGAATAAATGGTTTTCCAATGGCGTGGTTGCGGCATTGATGACAGTGGCTGGTGCAACAACGGCTGCAGCCGATGTGATTGCGGAAGGCAAAGCGATTGCCTTTGATAAGAAGAAGGGCAACTGTCTGGCCTGCCACCGCATTGAAGGTGGGGCGATGGCTGGTGATATTGCTCCGCCCATCATTCTGATGAAGGTGCGCTATCCCAACAAGGAAGATCTGCGCACCCAGATCTGGGATGCCTCGATCAAGAACCAGCATTCCGTAATGCCCCCTTTTGGGCGTCACAACATTCTGACGGAGTCAGAGATCGACAAGGTAACCGAATTTATCCACAGTCTGTGAATCTGGAGTAGCCAAACATGAAAAGAAGACTATTTATCAAGGGAAGTATGGCAGGAACGGCCATTGGTGCAG
>CAYFOR010000050.1:0-8205 GCA_964344785.1 uncultured Piscirickettsiaceae bacterium | reverse complement strand
ATGAAAAGAAGACTATTTATCAAGGGAAGTATGGCAGGAACGGCCATTGGTGCAGGTCTGCTGGCGCCTCAAAGTGTATTGGCAGCCTGGCCAAAGGCGGTCATGGAATCCAGTGAGGCCGGGGATGCCGGAAGTGCAAACAGCGCCATCAAGATCAAGGCTCCTGAAATTGCCGAGAATGGTGCTGTCGTACCGGTCACGGTGGATGCTACCGCTGTGGATGGCGTCAAGAGCATTACCATTGTGGCGGCCTCCAACCAGCGGCCAATCGCGGCGACTTACCATATGAAAGAGGGGGCCGTGGCTTTTGTCTCTACCCGATTGAAGATGGGTAAGACGGGTGAGGTCTATGGCGTAGTGAATAGCGGGGCGGGTGCCTCACATGCCAAGACACAGGTCAAGGTCACGATCGGTGGTTGTGGCGGCTAACTGAACAGAATACGAAGAGGACGAATCAATGGCAAAGAGTGCAGTAAAACTGAGAGCCAAGGTGAAAAATGGCATCGTCGATATCAAATGTCTGATGAGCCATCCAATGGAGACCGGTTTGAGAAAAGACAAGAAGACCGGTGAGACTATCCCCGCACACTTCATCCAGACGGTGGTTGCCGAGAAGAATGGGGTTGTATTCATGGAGGCCGACTTCAACTCCACAATCTCCAAAAACCCCTACCTGCGTCTTCAGGTGGAAGGGGCGAAGGGGGATGAAATCAAGGTAACCTGGACTGACAACAAAGGTGATACGGCAAGCGGTGCCAAGGCGGCGAAATAGCGTCGACTGAGATCAAGGAATTCAGAGGAGAATAGTTGATGATCAAGAAAAGTATGAAAACCATACTGGTTATAGGAATGGCTAGCGCAGTGCTCGGTATGACCACGGCAAAGGCCTCACCAGAGGAAGATCGAAAGGCCTTTCAGGCCCATTTCGTGAAGAAATTCCCGAAAACAGAGCTGTCTGACTTCAGAAATGGGGTCTACTCCATTAATGAGAGTTTTCGGCAGCAGTGGGAGGCCATTGAAGAATTTCCTCCCTATGAGAACTATGTAGAGAAAGGCGAAGAGGAGTGGAACAAGCCATTTGCCAATGGAAAGGGGTACGCCAGCTGCTTTGGTGAAGAGCTTTCCAAGATTCGTCCACGCTATCCACACTGGGATGCAGCCAAGGAGGAGGTGGTGACACTGGAGGGTGATATCAACAAGTGTCGTACCGACAATGGCGAGAAGAAGCTGAAGTGGAAGACAGGCACCATGGCATATCTGTCGGCCTTTATCAGCTATCAGGCTCGTGGAGAAACGGTCAATGTGGTGATTCCAGATGACCCCAAGGCGCTCGAGGCCTATGAAGAGGGCAAGCGTTTCTTCTATGCCAAGCGTGGGCAGCTCAACCTTGCCTGTGCTGACTGTCATGTCTATCAGGCCGGCCAGCACATTCGTGCCGATTTGCTCTCACCTGCTTTGGGGCAAACGACCGGATGGCCTGTGTTCCGTGCGAAGTGGTCAGGCAAGTCGACTTCCGGGGATGGTATGGGGACACTTCACCGCCGTTTTGGTGGATGTAACAAGCAGGTACGGGCCAAGGCATTCAAGCCGCAGAGTCGTGAGTATCGAAATCTGGAGTACTTCCACACTTATATGAGTAATGGGCTGGAGTTTAACGGCCCTTCCTATCGTAAATAACTGGAGTAGGCTGTTCATAAAAAAACCACAAGGGGGAAGAAAGCCCCCTTGTGGTTTTTTGTCGTTCTCAGCCGTGTTTAATGGAGTGGTGGATGCGCTACCGGCATCTGTGTGGCTGATGATGGGTGTGGAGTAGAGGGCGTTCCCCCCGGGTGTTGCTGCATGGATGAGGTCTGGTCCAGTAGTGCTTTCAGTTTTTTCTCTACTACGGGTAGGTAACTGAGTGCCAGCTCATTGGTGGGGGCCAGTTCAATGGCATGTTTCAGCATCTCCTTTGAGTACTCCAGATCCCCGGTATGTTCATAGAGGAATGCGAGGGTAATGAATAATTTGGGATCTTCCGGAGAGAGAGTAATGGCACGTTGAATGGTTTTGATGCTGTTGCCATAGTCCTGTTGCAGCAGATAGACACCAAACAGACGACGATAAGCCTCCAGATTCTTGCTGTCCTGTTTGGTGAGTCCTTGTAGTATCGCAATGGCCTGGTCAAGAAGTTGTGCTCGCTGCAGTGAGTCCGTTGGCAGTTTACTGGCCTGTAGATAGAGCTGGGATGCCTCTTCTATAGTGGCAGTGCCCGTCCCTGGTTCGGTAGTCGCTGCATATAGCGTGCTTGATGAGAAGGTGATCAGCGTCGCAAGCAACACTCCCTGGATGGTTTTTTTCATATTCAACTCCGTTCTTTTTAAGTGGTGGTAATCATTTCGGCAGGATCTACTGCTGCATCATCATAGATGTATACAGGATTAACCAGTAATACGCCATCAATATCCTGAATCTGCTCAAGTGTGTTGGACATCTCGCCGGGGGTTCGGTTCTCCAGGGTGGCCACTATTTTGCTGCCTTCCTGTGCATGGATCTCCAGGTCATTGATAGACTGTAGCTGCTGTTGCACGGTCTCCGAATTTTCTGGATTTAACTGGATGGCGATACCGGATATCTGCATGTCTTTATTCTCCTGGGGGAGCGAAAAAAAACCGCCTGGGTTTGTAAAGGACCCAGGCGGTATGGCGTCGATGTTAATTAACGTCTTCGAGAGGTAGCAAAGTTGTTTCCTACCAGTGGGTTGACCCTGTACTGCGGCGCGTGACACTGGTTACAGAAGAAACGGTTGCCCGCAATGTTCTGCGTCGAGTTGCCGTTACGATCTACAAAGTGGCTCCGGCCAATCTGTGTGGCCTCCTCCTCTGCATAATTTTCATCACTATGGCACTCCATACACTCATTCTCCTTCAAGGATATGGAGTAATCCCTGTGCGGCATGACTGGAGGCTGCTCCTTCCAGGTGCGCTCGAATGGGTCAGCGTCCTTGAAACGGTTTCGACGATTATGAATCGCCGAGTCCGCATCAATACCGGCAACGCCACGCAAGGAGGTGACATCGGCGACTGCCGGTGTTTGACCCGCTATCATCACAACCAGAGAGGCTCCGACAGCAAACAGTAAAGTAATGTATTTTTTCATCTTATTCCTCCCTTATGCCTTGACGATCTTGACCGCAGTCTTCTTGAAGTCGGTCTCTTTTGACAGTGGATCGGTTGCGTCAAGAACCAGCTTGTTGACCAGCCTCCTTGCATCAAACCATGGAACAAAGATCAACCCTTTCGGTACCTTGTTTCTACCCTTGGTGGTTACGCGCCCACTAATGCTGCCGCGACGGGATTCCACCTTGGCTGCTGAACCATGGTAAAGCCCCAGTGCTTTGGCGTCATCCGGGTGCATGAAGATCTCTGCATCCGGTACAGCACGATAGAGTTCAGGTACACGCTGTGTCATCGAGGCTGAATGCCAGTGCTCCAATACGCGGCCGGTAGTCATCCAGAATGGATACTCATTATCTGGAGACTCTGCGGGTGGCTCATACGGGCAACAGAAAATGTTGGCCTTACCATCCGGTTTTCCATAGAAGTAGACGTCCCCTTTGGCGACGGTCGGGTTGGACTGTCGAACCAGTGGATCATAGCCTTCACGGTAGCGCCAGAGTGTCTCCTTGCCGTTGAGTACCGGCCAGCGCATGCCGCGTACCTTGTGATACTGTGAGTATTCACCCAGTTCATGTCCTTTCTTGGGCCCCTCCAGTCCAAAGCGGCGATACTCTTCGTACAGCCCCTTCTGTGGGTAGAATCCGAAGTGGAACGCCTCCTCGTTGTCGAACCCGGTCTCCAGCTCATCAAGAGAATAGCGGTCAACAGCACCGTTGGCATAAAGTACATCAAACAAAGTCTTGCCGGCATACTGGGGGTTGGCATCCACATGTGCCTTTCCCCATGCCTCTTCCACAGTGAAGCGCTTGGAAAACTCCATCAACTGCCAAAGGTCGGACTTTGCCCCTTCAACAGGTGGAACCTGCTGGCGCCAAGCCTGAGAACGGCGCTCTGCATTGCCGTATACACCCTCCTTCTCGACCCACATTGCGGTTGGCAGGATCAGATCGGAAGCCATCGCTGTCACAGTGGGATAGGGGTCTGAGGTAACCACAAAGTTTGCTGGATTACGATAACCAGGCAGTGTTTCATCATTCAGGTTGGGTGCAGCCTGCACATTATTGTTACACATCACCCAATAGGCATTGAGCTTGCCATCCTTCAGCATGCGGTTCTGCAATACTGCGTGGTAGCCCGGTTTGCCGGGGATGGTACCCTCCGGAATATTCCAGACCTTCTCGGCAAAGCGACGGTGCCCCTCTTTCATCACAACCAGATCGGCAGGCAGGCGATGGGCAAAGGTACCTACTTCACGGGCGGTACCACAGGCAGAAGGCTGGCCGGTCAGCGAGAATGGGCTGTTGCCCGGCTCGGAGATCTTGCCGGTCAGCAGGTGGAGGTTGTACATCAAGTGGTTCATCCAGACGCCGCGGACGTGCTGGTTGGTACCCATGGTCCAGAGTGACATCACCTTGGCATTGGGGTCTGCATAGACCTTGGCCAGTGCCAACAGGTTCTCCTCCGGTACACCAGACATCTTGGAGGCCTTCTCCAGTGTGTACTCGGAGACAAATGCCTTGTATTCCTCGAAGGTCATTGGCTTGGAGCCAACCTGAGCCTTGCGTGGTGAACTGTTTTTGGCGTTCTTCTCGCGTGGGTCATCCGGGCGCAGGCCATAACCGATGTCGGTATTGGCCAGACGGAAGTTGGTATGTCTTTTCACGAAGTCGTGATTGACCGCATCGTTCTGGATGATATAGTTGGCGATGTAGTTTGCAATGACCAGATCGGTTTGAGGTTCGAAGATCATCACATTGTCAGCCAGGTCACAGCTACGATGCGTGTAGGTGGAGAGTACGTGAACGGAAGCGTTCTCCTTGGAGAGACGGGTGTCGGTAATCCGGGACCAGAGGATCGGATGCATCTCTGCCATATTCGAGCCCCAGAGTACAAAGTTCTCGCCATGCTCAAAGTCGTCGTAGCAGCCCATCGGCTCATCCGAGCCGAAAGTACGCATGAATGCACCTACTGCTGAGGCCATGCAGTGACGGGCATTGGGATCGATATTATTGGAGCGGAATCCGGCCTTGTAGA
The DNA here is from genome assembly GCA_964344785.1 of uncultured Piscirickettsiaceae bacterium. Taxonomy (GTDB): domain Bacteria; phylum Pseudomonadota; class Gammaproteobacteria; genus Thiopontia. The sequence goes on along the minus strand of CAYFOR010000050.1, from coordinate 3,013 downwards.
GCTTGGATGCGGCATACCCTTCCAGTACAGTCCACTGACCCGAGCCAAACATACCAACGGTTGACTTGCCATCGTTGCGCTTCCTGTCATTATACATTGCGGCCTTCCACTTGTTGGCCATGATGTCGAGGGCTTCATCCCAACTGATGGGTGTGAACTCGCCATTCTTGTCGAATTTGCCATCCTTCATGCGAAGCAGCGGCGTAGTGAGGCGATCACTACCATACATGATCTTGGAGAGGAAATACCCTTTGATGCAGTTAAGACCCTTGTTTACTGGTGCGTCCGGGTCACCCTGAGTGGCAACCACTCGGCCATTCTTGGTGCCGACAAGAACACTGCAGCCGGTACCACAAAAGCGGCAGGGGGCCTTGTCCCAGCGAATTCCATCACTGTCATAACCATCCTTGGCGACGGCAGTTGTCACCGGAATATTGATGCCTACTGCTGCAGCCGTAGCAGCGACAGCATTGGACTTGATAAAGTCCCTTCTAGAGATTCCCATATATTGTTCTCCTCCAATAAATAGAGATTGATTCAAAGAGCTATTTCCAGGATGAGGCTGATTATGAGAAAAAACAGCCATCCCCCAATGTGCAGTTAACACAAACTAGTTACACAAAGGCAAATGTACCCCAGAACCCATCCGGGCTGTCAACAGGAAAGTCACATGTCTGTTATCAATCTGCATAAGTGTGATCTAAGTCAATTTTTGAGGGGTGTGAGATGGAACTTTTTAGATCGTGTGACTTAGGTCAAGTGATATTTTGTGGGCTTTGGGGGTATTATGCGTCTGCTCGTGATGGGAGGGGGTGTTTCTTAGTCAAGCATGGTTTGTTCTGAGCATCTCTCCCTCTCTGAGTGGGTCAACTTTAGATCTATTGTTCAATTTTTTGGGAGGAAACTATATGTTCCTGAGAGCGTTATCCGGCGCACTGCTCCTTCTTGGTTCAACTGCAGCAATTTCGGCAGTCAGTGAGATTCCGAATGAGATGTCAGCGGAAACCAAAGAGTGTGTTGCGTGTCATAAAAAGAATAACCCTGGTCTGGTCCAGATGTGGGGTTCCAGTAAGCACTACGGTGCAAACGTGGGCTGTTACGAGTGTCATGCGGCAGATGCCAATGATGCCGATGCCTTTATCCATGATGAGAAGAAGGTGAAGAAACATATCTCGATTATTGTTTCTCCAGCCGACTGTGCGAATTGCCATGAGAAGGAAGCGGTTGAGATGAAGAAGTCTCACCATTCCGAGGCAGGCAAGATCATGGGGTCATTGGATAACCTGCTGGCTGAGGTGATTGAGGGCGATAATGGCATGGTTACACCTGCCTTCCCTGACGGTATTTCTGCTGCAGCGGTGAATGGTTGCTGGCAATGTCACGGTTCTCATGTCCAGATGATTCCAGGTGAGCCTGGTATGTTGGATCCTGCGACTTGGCCAAATACTGGTATTGGTCGTATCAACCCGGATGGCTCCAAAGGTACCTGTGCAGCGTGTCACTCGCGTCACCAGTTCTCTGCAGCGCAGGCGCGTCAGCCGGAAAACTGCGGTAAGTGCCACATGGGTCCTGATCACCCCCAGATGGAGATATTCAACGAGTCCAAACATGGTATTGCCTATCGTGCAAACCGTGAGAAGATGAACATGGATAACGCCAAGTGGGTCGTGGGTGAGGATTACTGGGTGGCACCAACCTGTTCTACTTGCCACATGAGTGCCACGCGCAAGCAGGAGATCACGCATGATGTGGGTGATCGTCTGAGCTGGAATAACCGTCCTCCTGTCTCCAAGAAGCAGGGTTGGGTGGAAGGTACCATGGGCTGGGAAGAGCGTCGAGACAACATGAAGGATGTCTGTACTTCCTGTCACGAAGAAGGCTGGGTCGATAACTGGTATGTCCAGTATGATGGTCTGGTTGAGATGTATAACCGCAAGTACGGCATACCGGGCGTGAAGCTCTATAATGCAGCCAAGCCGCTGATCAAGGGGCCGAAGTTCGCCAACAAGATCGATTTTGTCTGGTTTGAAATTTGGCACCATGAAGGACGTCGTGCCCGTATGGCGGCTTCCATGATGGGACCCGATATCACCCACTGGGAAGGTACCTACGATCTGGGCAAGAACTTCTATACCGAGTATGTGCCTGAGTTGCGTGAGCTGATCGAGCATGGTAAGCACGGTAGTGCGGAAGACAAGGCTGCTGCAAAGAATCTGGAGAACCTGTTGCATGAGGTGCTCAACTCCGATTCTCATAAGTGGTTCCTCGGCAAGGAAGACCCTGCCAAGGCCGCGGAGCGCAAGGCTCGTCAGGCTGACTTCAAGAAGCGTTATACGGTCAAGCACTAATCGAGAGAGAGTGCATATATCTGCTAACGTAGATTGAGTAAAACAGGGCCGCTATCCTGAATGGGATAGCGGCCCTTTTCTATATTTCTATAGTTTTGTGGGGGTGAGACTGGATGGCCTGCTCACTGCATGCGCCTATTTTGGAGCCTCCCACCCCAATACCTTGTCTTCATCAAACCAGACATAACTATGTAGTTTTGAGGTGGGGTGATAGTACCAGGTGGTGAATATCTGGTTGTCAATCCGTCCCGCCTTGCCAAGAATTTTTGAAACATCCTGTTTGGTCATCTCTTTTTTGATCCGCTTCCACAGGATCGCATCTTTCCACAGAGTCACATCCTGTTGTTCCTCCATGGCGGTTTCAAGTGCGGCCACACGTTGCTCAAGCTCGGATAACCGCTGTTGTAGTAGCTCGGTGTCCGCCTCTGCATGGAGAGATGAGCTGAATAGAAGGACGAAAGCAAGTCTGGAAATCGGGGGTAAATTCATTATATTTCTCATCAGTAGTAATTGTTAACGGAGCTGTTAACTGATTCATGTTGCCCCTGAAAGTCGTCAGTTCAAGGAAGAAAATGTGAGTTTACACGTATAAATGACCATTTTAGAATGCCGCGTTGACTCATAGAAAAAGGTAACCGAAGGGAGCTGTATATCAGAGTCGTTGC
>CAYFOR010000049.1:0-19955 GCA_964344785.1 uncultured Piscirickettsiaceae bacterium | reverse complement strand
TTATACCGTAACAGACTGTTTTCTTATGATAACAATCTGACAAAGTAGAACTAAACTTGGTATAGACGACTTGGAGGAGCATATCAAAACGCACGATGCCTACAACAAAAAAGTGATTCAGATCTCCGTGGATGAGGGGATTGATTGCAAGCTAGAGAAAATCAACCAGTTCCTGTCCGAATGGTGGATGAATCATATCCTGTTTGTAGATATGAAATACAAGCCCGCACCTTCATCTCTGAAAAGCCAATGACCGTTCTGTGTGGAGAATATCTGTCTGATCATAGGGCTCCAACGTCTGGTTTGAGCCATTAACCACCATTCATTTCCAGCCATGTATGCATACAGCCTTTTCACAGGCTTGTGCCTTACAGCAGCAACTGAAGTGCATAGACCAGCGCATCCTCACGCCTTCCCCCCTTCACACGGTAGTAACCCTTACGCTCTCCGATTTCGTTGAACCCCATATCCTGGTAGAGCCCCTGCGCAGTCACATTGGAGGCCCTTACCTCCAAAAACACCATTTCGGAACCCTGCTTGCGAGCCTCTTCAATCAGCCACTCCAGCATCACTTTGCCCAATCCTCTGCCCTGCTCTGTCGGGGTGATGGCGATGTTCAACAGTTGTGTCTCACCCACTGCAGTCGACTGCACTGCATAGCCTATCAGCCTGCATTCACGCTCCATCACCACCAACTGTGCAGCCGCTTCCATCGAGTCGATGAAGATCTGCTCCGACCATGGGAAGGGGTAGACCTGCTGCTCAATCTCCAGTACTGCCCCAAGATCTCCCCGGATCATGGGACGAATCGAGATAGCCACTACTGCGCAAGCCGGGTGTACAGCTGTTTAAGTAGCTGCCACACCTTCCGCTTGTTCCCGGGTTGGCGTAACAGTTCATCCGGGTCATCGGTACTCATCACCCCCTGCAACGGCAATGGCGCACCGCCCAACTGCACTACTTCACTGTCAGGCCACTCCCCTAACCGCTGCTGTAGGTAGCTGCAGAAACCGGAATTGGAATAGAGCTGCCGATCCAGCAATCTCAGATGAACACAGCCAGGATAATCCATCCCAATAGATCGCACCAACCTCTCCAGCAGCCCCTGTGCCTGCTGTGACAGTAGAGGTGTAATCAATACCAGCGGGTGTTCTGCAGTCCCACTCTGCTCAACCAGATCTTCATAATCGACGGCTGTATGGGCTGCATCCGATGCAGCACGAGGAACCCACTGTTCGATGTCCATCAGCTCCAGATGCGGCGAACGGAGCACCATCACTTGCGCAACATCCAGATCACCCAGCCAAAAATTGCGAGCAGGATAAACAGCTCGACAAAGGCAAACCAGGACATCAGCCCCCCCTTTCTGGGCTGACTACCCGGGTTTCAATCCTCCTCCCCCATTTGACTGGAGGAGGAATAGAGGCAGGCCCGCTCACAATTGTGGATGCTCCCGCTGGCCCGGTTCTTCCGCCCGATTGAGTGCATGGATATAAGCCTTGGCCGAAGCGGTTACGATATCGGTGTCCGACCCCTGGCCGTTGATCACCACGCCCTCCTGCTCCAGTCGCACCGTTACTTCTCCCTGTGAGTCGGTTCCCTCGGTGATGTTGCTGACCGAATAGAGATCCAGCTTCGCATCACTGCCGGTCAGCCCGGCAATGGCTCCAAAGACGGCATCGACCGGCCCGGCACCTGCAGCCTGTCCACTGCGCTCCTCACCATGTACCATCATCGTCACCTCAGCCTGCGGCGTTTCACCGGTCTCGGAACAGACCCGCAAAGTGACCAGACGGAAGTGTTCATGATCTGCACTGGTGGCTGTCTCATTCACCAAGGCGTGCAGATCTTCGTCGTAGATCTCATGCTTCTTGTCGGCAAGATCCTTGAAACGGGCAAAAGCCTCGTTCAACTCATCCTGGGTTTCAAACTCGTAACCCAGTTCCAACAGACGGCTCTTGAAGGCATTACGCCCGGAGTGTTTGCCCAACACCATCCGATTGGCCTTCCAACCCACATCCTCAGCGCGCATGATCTCATAGGTCTCTCGCTGCTTCAGTACACCATCCTGGTGAATGCCAGACTCATGGGCAAAGGCGTTCGTGCCGACCACTGCCTTGTTGGGCTGTACAGGGAATCCGGTAATACTGGAGACCAGACGGGAGCAGGGGACGATCTGGGTGGTATCCAGGCGGGTATCGCAACTGAATATATCCTGTCGGGTACGCACCGCCATCACCACCTCTTCCAGCGAGGCATTGCCTGCCCGTTCTCCCAGCCCGTTGATCGTACACTCCACCTGACGTGCACCATTCAACACGGCTGAAAGCGAGTTTCCAACCGCCAACCCCAGATCGTTATGACAATGGACCGAAAAGACTGCCTTGTCGGCATTGGGAATACGCTCGATCAGCTCCGCGATCAAGGCACCAAACTGGTGAGGCAGGTTGTACCCCACGGTATCTGGAATGTTCAGGGTAGAGGCCCCTGCATCGATCACCGCCTCCAGCACCCTGCAGAGAAAATCAGGATCTGAACGCCCCGCATCTTCCGGTGAGAATTCGACATCATCGGTGTACTGGCGCGCCCACCGGACCGCCTTGACTGCCTGTTCCACCACCTGATCCGGAGACATCCGCAACTTCTTCTCCATATGGATGGGCGAGGTGGCGATAAAGGTGTGGATGCGCCCCCGGGCTGCCGGTTTCAGGGCATCACCGGCGACGGCAATATCCTTCTCCAGTGCGCGGGCAAGCCCGCAGACCGTACTCTCACGGACTGCAGAGGCTACCGCCTTGACCGACTCGAAATCCCCCGGGCTCGCCACCGGAAAACCGGCCTCGATCACATCCACTCGCAGCTTCTCGAGGGCGCGAGCAATCCGCAGCTTCTCCTCCATGTTCATGGATGCGCCGGGGCTCTGCTCCCCGTCACGCAAGGTGGTATCGAAGATAATCAACTGCTCGCTACTGCTCATGGCTGCTCTCTCCTGCGTGGTTGTGGTTGATAGTGTAATCTGTGGTCCGACTCTCTCTGGCCAGACGATCTGCGCGGTGCCTCCTGAGCTGCACCAGATTGGAGATCGGTCCCCAGAGTGCATAGATCAGAAAGGAAGCAAACAGCACCTGTGGCGGGTCTACCGAAATCAGAACAATCACGGCGACCATCAGGATCATCGCCATGAATGGAATACGGTCCTTGGGGTTGAACACCTTGAAGCTGTAGTATCGGACATTGCTGACCATCAGGATGCCGATCACGGCGGTTACAAAGGCTGCAATCACCTGTAACTGAAGTGTCAACGCCTCCCCGGTATAACCATTATCAACCAGCACCCAGACCATGCCACCCACCACTGCAGCCGCCGCCGGGCTGGGCAGTCCCTGAAAATAGCGTTTATCGGATACTCCCACCTGTGTATTGAAGCGAGCCAATCTCAATGCAGCACCTGCCGTATAGACAAACGCTGCCAGCCATCCCAGTTTTCCCAGTGTCGAGAGCCCCCACAAATAGACCACCAGTGATGGGGCCATACCAAACGAGAGCATGTCGGAAAGGCTGTCGTACTGTGCGCCAAAAGCACTCTCGGTATTGGTCATTCTTGCAACCCGACCATCCAGACCATCCAGAATCATGGCGATAAAGACCGCAGTGGCGGCATCAGCAAACTGCCCCTTGATGGCCGCAATAATGGCATAGAAGCCGGCAAACAGCGCTGCTGTAGTAAACAGATTGGGGAGCAGATAGATCCCCTTTCTGCGCTGTCTGTTCTCATCCTTGCTCATGGTCCTTCTACTTTCCCAACCCCTAATTGATTAAAACGAATCCTCAACACTGGATTGTAGCTGTTCGGTGAACGGGGCAGCTACAAAAGAAACGCCAGCACCGTTGACCAGTGCTGGCGTCTCCTGAACTTCTGTTCTCCGCGCTGTCGCGGAAAACAATCAGTTTACAGTCTTGTCGACGATCTTGTTGGCACTGATCCAGGGCATCATGGAGCGTAGCTTCTCACCCACCACCTCAATCCCATGGGCCGCATTATTGCGACGATGCGCGGTCATTTCCGGGTAGTTGGCCTGTCCTTCAAGGATAAAGCGCTTGGCATACTCACCATTCTGAATATTATCCAGCGCCTCTTTCATTGCCCAACGACTCTCATCGTTAATCACCTTGGGTCCGGTCACATACTCACCATACTCCGCATTATTGGAGATGGAGTAGTTCATATTGGCGACACCACCCTCGTACATCAGATCAACGATCAATTTCAGCTCATGCAGGCACTCGAAATAGGCCATCTCCGGCGCATAACCGGCATCGACCAGCGTTTCGAAGCCAGCCTTGACCAGCTCAACCGCCCCACCACAGAGAACTGCCTGTTCACCGAACAGGTCCGTCTCGGTCTCATCTTTAAAGGTAGTCTCGATGATACCGCTACGGCCACCACCAATGGCGGAGGCATAGGAGAGCGCAATATCCTTGGCGTTGCCACTGGCATCCTGCTCGATCGCAATCAGATCAGGAATCCCGCCGCCCTTCACAAACTCGTTACGCACGGTATGACCCGGCGCCTTCGGCGCAATCATGATCACGTTCAGATCCTCACGCGGAACGATCTGGTTATAGTGGATACTGAAGCCATGGGCAAAGGCGAGTGTCGCACCCTCTTTCAGTGATGGCTCCACCTCGTTCTTGTAGAGCTGAGACTGGAACTCATCCGGAGTCAGGATCATCACCAGATCAGAGGCCGACACGGCCTCCGGCACGCTCTTCACCGTCAGTCCTGCAGACTCCGCCTTGTGTGCTGAAGGTGAGCCTGGGCGAAGTCCAACGATAACGTCTACTCCTGAGTCCTTCAGGTTGTTTGCATGGGCATTACCCTGGGAGCCATAACCGATGATGGCCACTTTCATGCCCCGAATAATGGAGAGGTCCGCATCCTTGTCGTAGTAAACGTTAATACTCATTGTCTTATTTCTCTACATCCTAGTTACTTAAGTTCATTCAAAACGGGTCCGCCGTTCCACAACGGGCCCTCGAAGAGGATTATCCATCAATTAAGAGTGCGTTAACAGTATCAGATTGAAAGGATTTCACTGCCCCGGGCGATGCCGGATACGCCCGAACGCACCACCTCCAGCAGATCGTAGCGCTCCATCGCCTGGATCAGGCCATTGATCTTCTCACTGTTGCCCAAAAGCTCAATGACACAGCTACCATCCTGCTCATCGACCACATCGGCACCATGTTCGCTGATCACACTGCGGATCTGGTCACAATCCTGCCCTTCAGTCGAGACCTTCAGCATCACCAGCTCCCGCTCGATGTGCTCTCCTTCGGTCAGGTCCTGGATCTTGACCACATCAATCAGCTTGTTGAGCTGTTTGTTGATCTGCTCGATGATCGCCTCGGTGCCAGAAGTCACAATGGTCATTCTGGAGAGTGTCGGATCATTGGTTGGCGCCACCGTCAGTGTTTCGATATTGAAACCCCGAGCCGAAAAGAGTCCGGCAACCCGCGACAGTGCACCTGATTCATTTTCCAGCAGCAGTGAGATGATATGTCTAGCCATCGTTCTCTCCTTACACCAAAATCATCTCATTCAACCCTGCACCAGCGGGTACCATCGGATAGACGTTCTCTTCCTGACTGGTGATAAAGTCCATGAAGACCAGCCGGTCCTTCATCGCCAGCGCCTCTTCCAGTGCCGGACGCACGTCATCCGGGTTGGTGATCTGCATTCCCACATGACCGTAACTCTCTGCCAACTTGACAAAATCGGGTTGATTGTGGGCCTCCAGTGTCACTTCCGAATAGCGGCGCTCATAGAAAAATTCCTGCCACTGTCGAACCATCCCAAGGAAGTGGTTGTTGAGATTGATCACCTTGATGGGTAGCTCAAACTCCTTGCAGGTCGCCAGCTCCTGAATGTTCATCTGGATACTGCCATCCCCGGTGACGGTACAGACCGTTGCGTCGGGATGTGCAAACTGCGCGCCCATCGCGGCCGGCAACCCAAACCCCATGGTGCCCAACCCTCCGGAATTGATCCATCGACGTGGTTTGTCGAACTTGTAGTATTGTGCCGCAAACATCTGATGCTGCCCCACATCCGAAGCGACAAAGGCATCTCCGCTGGTCACCTCATAGAGTGTCTGCAACACATACTGCGGACGGATGATACCGCCACTGTTTTCATAGGCAAGACAATCCTCCGACCGCCACTCATCGATCTGCGACCACCAGTTGGCAAAACGGGCATCCTCAACCGCCGGTCGCTGCTTCAACTGCGCGACCATCCCGGACAGTACCTCCTTCACCTCGCCCACAATAGCCAGATCGACCTGGACATTCTTGGAGATTGAGGAGGGATCGACATCAATATGGATGATCTTTGCCTGTGGACAGAACTTCTCGATATTGCCGGTCACCCGGTCATCAAAGCGGGCACCAATCGCAATCAGCATATCGGTGTTGTGCATCGCCATATTGGCCTCATAGGTCCCATGCATTCCCAACATCCCGATAAACTGCTTGTCGGTTGCCGGATAGCCACCCAACCCCATTGAGGTATTGGTCACCGGGATTTTGGTGAGTTGGGCAAATTCGGTCAACTCTGCTGCCGCATCTCCCAGGATGATACCTCCACCGGTATAGATAACCGGCTGTTCGGCACTCATCACCATCTCGACCGCCGCCTTCATCTGCTCTGGTGGAACCGTTAGATGCTGGACATATGAGCGGATTTCGACCCGCTCGGGATGGGAATAGTCGGTCTTGAATCCGGTAATATCTTTCGGGATATCCACCACGACCGGACCAGGGCGACCTGTGGTCGCGATGACAAAGGCCTTCTTCAGCGTTGTCGCCAGGCTCTCGATATCGGTGACCAGAAAGTTGTGCTTCACACAGGAGCGAGTGATACCGACGGTATCCACCTCCTGAAAGGCGTCATTGCCAATCAGTGGCCGGGGTACCTGACCGGTAATGACCACCATCGGAATGGAGTCCATATAGGCCGTGGCAATACCGGTTACCGCATTGGTCGCACCAGGCCCCGAGGTGACCAGTACTACACCGGGCTTTCCGGTAGAGCGGGAATAGCCATCTGCGGCATGCACTGCACCCTGTTCATGACGGGTCAGGATATGTTTTACACGATCCTGACGATAGAGGGCATCGTAGATGTGCAGCACAGCGCCGCCAGGGTAACCAAAAACATACTCAACCCCCTCATCCTTGAGGAACTCCGTTACGATCTCTGCACCCGTTAATTCCACTTCTTCGCCTCTGCACTGTAAAAATCAAGCTGTTTTCCGTATGATCATCCGCCTTTCAGCGTTTAATTCATGAGACACTTATATTGCCTGTTTCACAAAACTGAAACAAGATAGAATTTGACTTTTTTCGATAATTTATCGATTTTTTCCCCATACATAACATCAGGTTATTTTCATGCCCTTCCTGAAGATCGATACCAACGTAACGCTTTCCTATGAACAGAAAGAGGAACTGATGGCTGCAGCCTCGCAACTGCTATCACAACTGCTGCAGAAGCCGGAAAGCTATGTAATGGTCTCTATCCGTACCGGTGCCCACATGCTGTTTGCCGGGAATACCGACCCGTGCGCCTATCTGGAGTTCAAGAGCCTGGGGCTGCCGGAGTCATCCACCCCGGCCTTTTCCGATGCGATCAGCCAATTGATCAATCGTCAGACCGGTGTCGACAAAGGCCGAATCTATATCGAGTTTTCTGCTCCCCAGAGACACCTGTGGGGGTGGAATGGCGCCACTTTCCAATCCTGATAGAGCAGCCACTGCCCCTCTCCGCTACACCGTACATTTTGAATGAGATAGAAACACCATGCGTACCTCCCAATTCCTGTTAGCTACCGTCAAGGAGACCCCCGCCGAGGCAGAGATCATCAGCCATCAGTTGATGATTCGTGCCGGGCTGATCCGCAAACTGGCCTCCGGACTCTACTCCTGGCTGCCGATGGGGCTGCGAACACTGCGCAAGGTAGAGGCGATCATTCGTGAAGAGATGAACCGCTCCGGTGCTCAGGAGCTGTTGATGCCGGTTGTACAACCGGCTGAACTGTGGGAGGAGTCGGGACGTTGGGAGCAGTATGGACCGGAGTTGCTGCGCCTCAAGGATCGTCACCATCGTGATTTTCTTTTGGGCCCCACGCACGAAGAGGTCATCACCGAGATCGCCCGCAAGGAGATTCGCAGCTATCGCCAACTGCCTGTCAATCTCTACCAGATCCAGACCAAATTCCGTGATGAGATCCGCCCCCGTTTCGGGGTGATGCGCTCCCGTGAATTCATCATGAAGGATGGCTACTCGTTCCACCTCGATCAGCCATCCGTGGAAGAGACCTATCAGGTGATGTATGAGACCTACAGCCGCATCTTCAGCCGCATGGGGCTGCACTTCCGCCCGGTCGACGCCGACACCGGCGCAATCGGCGGCAGTACGTCACATGAATTTCATGTGCTGGCCGCATCTGGTGAAGATGCCATCGCCTTTTCCGATCAGAGCGATTTTGCCGCCAATGTGGAACTGGCCGAGGCACTGCCACCCGCTGCTCCCCGGAACGCAGCGACACAACCACTCGAAAAGGTCGCCACACCGGATATCAGAACCATCGAAGAGGTCTGCAATGCCCTTCGGATTTCTCCAGACCGGACTGTCAAGACCTTGCTGGTTGCCGGTAGTGAATCCGCTGTGGTTGCGCTGCTGATTCGTGGTGACCATGAACTCAATGCAATCAAGGCAGAAAAACATCCACTGGTGGCATCCCCGATACGGATGGCTGAACATGAGGAGATTCGTGCAGCCACAGGGGCAAGTGCAGGTTCTCTGGGTCCGCTGGAACTGGAAATTCCTCTTGTGGTTGACCGGGCTGTGGCCCAGCTCTCCGATTTTGTCTGTGGTGCCAATGAAGATGGCTACCACCTGACCGGTGTCAACTGGGGGCGCGACCTGCCGGAACCTGCCGAGGTCAGCGATCTCCGCAATGTGGTGGATGGCGACCCCAGCCCGGATGGTGCTGGTTCTCTGCAGATTGCCCGTGGGATCGAGGTCGGCCACATCTTCCAGCTCGGCACAAAATATAGTGAAGCGATGAAGGCCACCGTACTGGATGAGCAGGGCAAGGCACGAACCATGACCATGGGTTGTTACGGCATTGGCGTGACCCGGGTAGTAGCGGCCGCCATTGAGCAGAACCATGATAAACACGGCATCATCTGGCCCGAGGCGATCGCACCGTTCACCCTGGCATTGCTGCCGATGAACATGCACAAGTCACACCGGCTGCGCGAGGCGGTGGAGAAGCTCTATCAGGAGCTGCTGGCGGCCGGGATCGATGTCCTCCTTGATGATCGAAAAGAGCGTGCGGGTATCATGTTCGCCGACATGGAGCTGGTCGGCATTCCCCACCGCCTGGTTCTGGGTGATCGAGGTCTGGATAACGGAGTGATCGAATACAGGGGACGTACCGACAAGGAGAGCGTGGAGATCCCGCTCGACAGTGCAGCTGCCTTTATCAGAGAGAAACTGGCTTAAGCAATCTGTAAACCAGCATCAGAACTGGAGAGAGCCCTCCCCCTAAAACAGCTCCAGATGGTCGGCATCCTTGTTGCCGTACTCTATCGCCTCTCGAAGAGCCTCCTCCTTGGTGGCTCCCCGCATCAGCGCCCTGAACAGTACTTTGGGCTCTTCCATGGTGAAGGAGTCAATGATCTGACTCTGCAACTGCTTCCATTCGATAGGGTTATAGAGGCGTTCCTGATCACCAACAAGATCTGCCGTCTTATCCAGACCCAGCGCAATCGAATCAAGCTGTTGTGTCAGACGATCATAGAACTGAAAGCTGATCACGGCCCGCTTCAGATCAAACACCATCAGATCCAGTTTTTCCGACATCCGATGATGCAGTTCATCACTATAACCGCTGTCTGATGCCTCCTGCATAATCCCCTTGACCTCCTCGGCAACCCCGTTCATCTGGGCAAAACCTTCAATCAGGGTAGTAATCGACTCATCCCCGGTCGACATCGAAAACTCGATGGCAGAGACCCCCATCTGGAACATCCGAACCGTCTCACGCACCTGGCTCCAGTCCAGATCAGGCTTATCCGCAGTTGAGGCATTGACATCATTCATAACGGGATACTCATGGAAAATTGAGAGATGGCAAGGATTCTATCATGGTGAAATTCACACAACCAGCAAGCACCGGACAAAGTCTATCCACACTGCCTGCAGATACCATACAGGGTCAGCGAATGGTCCATGATCTCAAATCCATGCTTGTCGGCAATCTGCTGTTGCAACCGCTCGATCTCATGATTATGAAACTCCTCAACCTTTCCACATTTGGTACAGAGCAGGTGGTCATGGTGCTCTCCACGGTCCAACTCAAAGACAGAGTGCCCCGTTTCGAAGTTGTGGCGCTTGAGAATTCCGGCCTGCTCAAACTGAGTCAACACCCGGTAGACCGTTGCCAGCCCAATCTCCTCCTCCTGATCAATGAGCATTCGGTAGACCTCCTCGGCACTGAGGTGGGACTTGGTACACTCCTCCAACAACGAAAGAATCCTGATTCGTGGATGAGTAACCTTGAGGCCAACACTCCTTAACTGCTCTTTCTCTGACAGGTTCTGATCAACCATACTCTAAATCCTTATCTATCTTTGGCTAATAAAATACTTTGGCTTATTAACATAGTAAAACGCTGTCTCTAATGTCAGAATCGAATTGAGGCGGAATTCATCGGTGTTGATTTCTGCTGCTTCTCAATACCCTCTATCCTGTTCTCCAGCAAGGCAACCGCCTGTCTCACAATCTGTTGGACATCACCGGAAGTGGCAAGCGTGCCGACCTTGCTGTTGATTGTTTCGATATCACGCAGACTTCTCTTCTTCACTTCAGCGATCTCGTAACGCAACTCCTCTGCAATACTGCTGACCCGACCATCCTCTGTTGGCGACACTCCCTTCACCGCCTGATCCCGCTCCGGAGACGACTCCAACCGGACAATCCGTTCCTCCAGCTGGGTGAGTTGCTGGTCCAGCAGTGCGGCCTGCTGTTGCTCGAGTCGGTCATGACGCTGTTCCAGATGTGCCATTGCCTCTTCAAGCTGATTCAAGCGAGGCAGCCACACATCCCCCTCCATTCCCTTTACCGAATCTCCTCGCTCCCCCATAAACTGGTCAAACCGGCCACCGAGCGTCTCCAGTTGCTGTTGCAACTCACTCACGATCTCATTAACCTGCTCGGTATTGTCTGGAACAGACTGCGACGTACCACTCTGCTCCAACTCATCAAGACGTTTCTTCATCCGCATCAGATCACGCCGACTGGTCACAACCAGCTTGCCAACCTGTTCATGCAGTTCATCAACCAGGTCCTGGGACTGTAGAGAAGCCTCCTGCAACGCACTTAGTTGTTGATGAATGGGATTGAGCTGCTCTTCCACCCATTCGGTTTCCGGTACGTCAGCAACTTTCTCCTCAGCATTTTCAGCAGCCCTCTCAGCAGTTTCAGTGCTCTCCTCAACATCTTCGACAGCTTGCCCCTGATCCGACACTTCAACCTGTTGCGGAACCGCTCTCTCAGAGACAGATTCATCAGGGGCATCCGGTAGCTTCTCTACCAACATTCCAGCCTCGATACTCTGCTGGAAAACCGGTTCGGGCTCTATTCCACCACCAGATTCAAATGCAGGCGATGGTTTCAAACCGGCCTTCTCCCCACCCTCAGCCTTTGTCAAATGAGCCAAAGGGTCCCCCTGGTAGCAGCGATCCTCCCCAGGTTGATTGATGGTCTCCTCCAAACGGTCTGAACTGTCTTTTAGACGGTCCAACACCTGGAAGCTGATTGAAGAATCTAACTTCATGTTCAGCAGTATAAGTGGAGGCGTAAGAATGCACAACCATCACAAATCTCTTCATCCGCTCCTCAAATACGCCTCTGAAAGCACCACTTCAATACAGAAAAAATCTTTACAAATAAAACCTTTACCCTCACATGAATCGCTATATTACGTGATTGCAAACATGACACGGAGAAGCAGTCAGACGCCAGCCTCCTCTGATCAATACCCGGCTGGTTCCGATTGCGCATAGGTGGCATGTTTTCCATATCAGAGTCGCCACCGAGCTTAAGGCATTCCATATCACGTTCAGCACATCACAGACACCGTGCAGATGGCTGTGATAGAGTCGGCAAACCGCTGCAGTCACAGCTCATTTGATGATCATGTCAATCGAAAGTGCCATATCCTTTTTTTTGGCGATCCTCATATTTGCCATCACGCCCGGTCCAGGGGTGTTTGCCATCATGGCACGCGCATTGGTAAAAGGTGCCAGTGCCTGTTTCATGCTGGCGCTAGGCATGACCATCAGCGATATTCTCTACTTGATTGCGGCTTGCTACGGACTGGCGACCATTGCCACCCACTGGGGCGAAGCCTTTACAATAATTCGCATTCTGGGAGCCATCTATCTGGTTTATCTTGGCTGGAAGATGTGGAATGCCCCACTGAATCTTGACTCATCTGAAGGCAATACAAACATGTCACTTGGTTTTCTCCAGGGATTCCTGATCTCGGCATCCAACCCGAAAGTGATCCTGTTTTACATCGCCTTTCTGCCCACCTTTATCGATCTAACCGTTTTGACTGGCAGTGATATTCTGTGGGCCTCACTGCTCGCCCTGATTGGGTTGATGATCGGTTTGATGTCCATTGCAGGCTTTGCTTCACAAGCGCGTCGATGGTTTCAGTCTGAAGCAGCCGTCAAGCGACTGAATCGCAGTGCCGGCTCGATCATGGTGGCTGCAGGCACCTATTTGGTTTCACGCAATTAGCACCCAGCCTGCAACCTTTCGAACCTATCTGCCTTCCCTGTTACCTGCGACTTTGGCAACAGGAACATTGCGGTTCAAAGCCGCCCAATCAAAATAGGAGCAATCCTATATTCAGATTCCATCGATCTTTCCGCTAATCATGGTGGACACTTCAATACAGGAAAGACCATGAATACGAGAACAAAAAATGGCTCCATGAAGCAGAAGAAGAGTGCTTCAAGACCGCCTATACACTGGACCGCATTGGGTGCGGGCTTGATTACCGCATCTTTTCTCTATCCTGAGCAACAATATATATTGCTATCACTCGGCTTTTCCGGTGTGATCGTCGGTCAATTAGAGAGACGCAGCATGAAACGCGCCACACAGCAGGCCGCTTCCTGAGCACCGGCACACGACACAAAAAAAGCCTCTGGGCCATTCAACCCAGAGGCTTTTTTCGTTATTCAGTATTCCGCCTAGAAAAATTCGGCTTCCTGAGCATGCTGCTCTTTCGAGTGCCCGTTTTGCACAATCCGATAAACCAGATAGATCAGATAGGGCGCAGTCACCAGCATCACCACACCGATATTCATATTGCCTGGCACCAAACCGTCATAGAAACGGTCAAGATTGATCCAGCCTGTCAGCGTTGACACACCAATCGGCAGCAGGAACAGCCCAATGGAGAACCACACCAGAAAGCGCAGCCACTCTCCACCCAACCAGTCTACCGCATCAACCAACTTGTCCATTCCTTTTCTCCTGCATTTGTTTGTAAATAGTATTGAAAAACTTTTGGTCATCTGATCGATCAAACATCAAACAACCTGTATGCCATCAGCAATTCAATTTCTGTGCCACAAACAAACGACAGTTTTTTGTCAGCTGCACTATCTCTCTGTTCAGAAAACAGCATGATCCATTCGACCACCGATTATATGTCATATCCGGAATGGAAGAACTGTCGAGAACGGCCACTATAATAGATAGTGCCCCGCCAATTTTCAGATAGATATGGTGACAGTGAACCGTTTTATACATTAATGAGACACCACTCCTTTCTGCAACAGCAGGCTATCTTCAGTATTGATGACGATATGACCAGGCATGCCCTGCCAACAGCAGCATCCACCACTAATCAAGCTGTTGGCATACTTTCTGCTAGGGCCTATGTAGCAGCAGTTATTGGCGTCAAAAACCCAACAAATCAACCGCGAGGAGTAGACGATGAGTGACGAGAACAGCATGAACGAGCCAGATGGTGACGAGCTGGAGGCGATGTTCGCCCGTGCAGCCATGGAAGAGGATGAGGGAAGCGAATCGGCTGATGCCGTTGCTGAACCGGAACCTCCAGTCGAAGAGATGCACGACCCTCTGTCTGAAGTAATGGAAGAGGAAGAAGAGGTCGACTTCATCGGTGGTGCCGGCGAAGGAGAGGAGATCGAGATTCCTGAAGAGATGGATGACGAAGATGGAGATGAAGAACCCGAGACCGACTTTATCGCCCAAGCAATCTCCGGCGGCGGCTCCGATGAGGATGTGGACAGCACTGCAGATGAAGCTGTCTCTGAGAGCACCCCGCAGGCCGGTGAGGACACTCCGGTAAACCGCCTTGAAGAGTCCATTCTCAATGCCGTTGAGCTGGCACATGAGGCTGCCGACCTGGCAAATGATGTAACAGAGGTTGCTACCAATACTACTGTCGAGATGCGTGAACTGATTCATGACGCACTCAAGCAGATCGAAGAGTCTCAATCTGAGGCCAGTGCAGCCGTAATGGTCAGTGAAGAGATGAGTGAGTACATGGATGAGCTGAAAAAGCATAGTGATGCCATCCGTGAGCGTACCGACCAGCTGCGTGAGCGCATTCAGTCTCTCTCAAACTAAACGGATGCGAGATCTACCGTGGACCTTTCCAAAAGCATAGAGACACTGACCGAGAGTGCAGAAACCGCCAACGAGGCAGCAGAGACTGCGCTGCTTGCCTCCGAGGGGGTGATTGCGCTGAGTACTCGGGTCAGTGACGAAGTGCGGAGTGCGGTCCAGCAGGCGCTTAAATCATCCGCTCAACCCAAACAGCGCTTCCTTGATGAGCAGGAGGCAGAATCCGCTTCGAATTCATCATCCCTGCTCGACAAGCTACCGCTGGTCGTCAGCACCCTGACCCTCTGTGGTGTCGGTTATCTGGCGATGCAGAACATCATGCTGACCGAGCAGGTCGAGCAGCAGTCCGAAACCGTGGCCCGACTTGAGGAACAGCTACAGGTCAGCTCTGCTGAAAACATGACCCAGATGATGATTCTGGCCGATCAGGGCGTCAGGACGGAGGAGAACGTCAAGGTACTGGAAGGAAAGATTGGAACCATTCAACCTGCAACCCCTGTCGACAACAGTGTGCAGATTGCAGCCCTTGAGCAGTTATCGCAACAGGTCGAGACATTAAATGGAACAATCGACAAGCAGTCAGCACAGATTGAACCAATAACAACTGCGATAGCTACCCTTGCAATCCAGGAAAAGCTGGCGGAGACGGAAGAGGCCGCAGTTGCCCCTCCTGCTGAAGCAGTCGCTTCAACAGTGCCGACAACAACCACACCGGCTCCGACCCCAGCCATCACTCCGGTAGCCGATGCGATCACCATTGAAACCTTGCGGACCACCCTGAAAGAAGAGATCACCCCACTCCACAACACCTTGAAATCCGTTGAGACCCACATCTCCGAACAGGCCACCAGAATGACCAGGCAGATCACGAAAGAAGCGAATATCGACAACGGACAGAGAACAGTCATCAGCAAACCGAAGACGAAACCCAAAAAGAGCGTGAAGAAGTACTATCGCTTCCCATAACAATTCACAGTCACCCCCTCGCCAAGGGGGATCCCTCGGCCCGCCCTATTGCTACATGCTTGGGGCGGGTTTTTTTATGTTGCCCCAAATCATCACTCTTTTAATATAAGAATTACATAATATACTTAACAATAAAGGTATCGTTAATATTTTGAACCACAGGAGAAAGACGATGAAAAGGCTGATGACAACAATGATATTTGCATCATTGGCTGCAGTGCTCTTATCAGGATGCTCATTCAGGCCAGTGATGATTGATGAGCGGGTAAGCCCCTATGATGTCGAGGCAACCGTTGAGAAAATCCGCACCAATGCTGCCGAGGCGGGCTGGGTTGTTCCTGGTGTGAAAAACATGAACAAGTCGATTGCAAAACATGGTGGTAAGAAGATTGATTACCCGGTGCGAATCGTTGAGTTATGTAATCCACGATATGCAAGTGACATCCTGTCAGAAGATGAGGGACGCTACTCTGCTCTGCTGATGCCATGTGCAGTCGCTGTCTATCAGAAATCGGATGGAAATACCTATGTTTCCAGCATGAAAGCCGGGAGAGTGGGTGGTCTGATGGGTGGCGTGGTCTCAGAAGTGATGAAAACCGTCAATGAAGATCAAAACAGAATCCTCGGATTTCTTGATCAGTAACGACATAGTTGCTGGAAGAGGCAGCACCCCTGACTATTGACCCCTGCCAATCTGACAGGGGTCTTTTCAATATCGGCAAAAGCACGAGAATCGTTCATTAAGCCAGGACTTGCCTGGCAACCAAGAATGACATCTATATAGAGATAAGCCATACACCTCGCTGCAGGCACCAAGGCACAGCTTACCCCTCAGGAATATAGTCCGCGGAACTATTGCTTTCCACTGTTATACGGTGGTCACGGCCCAGATTGAGATAGGCCTGACGGTTCGTTTCCGACTCAAAAAGAATCTCGACACCACCACTTTCATCACCATCATAGACACAATACTGGTCACTATCTACTTCGTGCATACTGATGGGGTCCACGCTGGTGTGCATGATCCAGGCCCCATCCTTCTGATTTTGGATAAACGTATTCATTGATCTTCTCCAATTAATAATTTACAGGTCCACTACGATTATGTTGGAAGAAAGGTACTGCCACCCAATACTGCTTCCGGGTGCCTGCGTGTCACCAGACTCTCAACTCTGCACAGACTCTGCCGCTCCATATCCACCATCAGCAACAGATCTCCATGACTCAGTGCATCCGTGAACTCTGCAAGGGAGGTATCCGGTACATTTGCCCAGATCGCGCCTGTAACAAAATCAGCAATGGCGATCAGTGCCAGAATGACGGCCACCACACCCCACCCCATCACAGCACTGAAAACCGCACCTCCAGCCGCCACAAAAAATAGGGTCATGTTGTACCCCCACAGCCGATGCTCCAACTGGTGAAGGCGATCCCTGCGTTGCTCCGGCGTTGCCATTGGGACCCCCCGGGAAAGGAGTACCTGCTCATCTTCAACGCGCTGTGCCAGAACATGCATGTCAGTATCAGAAACATGGGCTTCACGTAACTCATTCACCGCTTCCTGAGCATGACCCACATCCGGAAAAAGAAAATAGAGCCTTCTTCTCATCACCATTCCCCTAAAAACCAAGTTAATCAGTAAAGTATTCTAGTGGAGATTTATTGAATGAGAAGCAAAATTATTGCCCAGGTTTTTATGGAAGCAGACACATGATAAATAAAGCTGATCCTGGACTGAAGTACCACTCATTCCGGTGCATGGTGCATCCCTGAAAACATGAACACGAAAAAAAGCCCGGAGCAGGAATCCCCACTCCAGGCTCAACACCTGATATGAAATATCAGCCCTTGCGAGCAGAAGTGATCTTCTCGCGCATGCTCTGTGTATGCATTCTGAGCTGTTCGGCACGCAGTTTGAGGTTATCTGTCTTGGTACGGATGATATGTTTCTGAGATGGGTCCTCGGTAAAGGCTGAATTGATGGTTTTGCTCACCTCTTCACTGACCTTCTCGACATCACTGTTGATCTTGTCCATGCCTCGAACCATCGTAACCGCCTTGCGGGTTGCCTGACTCGCCTTTTCAGTCGCCTTCTGGGTCTCCTCTGCAATCTGCTGCGCCTCACCAATGGTGGTATTGGCCTCTGTCGTCGCTGCTCTTGCCTGCTCGATCGCATTTTGTGCATCTTCGGTCGCCTGCCTGGCCTGAGATGTGATCTGCTCTGCAGCCAGGGCAGCCTGATTGGCTCTGCTGGCAATCTGCTGCTCTCGCTGAATCAACTTCCGCATCTCTGCGGTTGACTCTTCTGCCCGGGTTCTTGCGTGATGAGCACGCTCAGTCGCCTCCTTGGCCAACTCGGTTACCCGTTGAGTCAACTCGGTTACCTCTTCGGCGTACTCTGTCTGCTCCTTGGCAACCATCGCTGCCTCCGACAGAATCTCGGCGGTCAGGATCGATACTGATGACGCTTCATCCGCATCACGTGCGGCAACGTTGGCGTCAACCGCCATTCTCTCGGTGGATGGGGACTCTTGAACCCCCTCTTCCTGCCCTGTCTGCTGGACAGCCTGCTGCAGTTCCCGCTCTGCCTCCTTTGTAGAGCTGTTACTCCCTTCAATTACAGTTACTGGCGCTACGTTTGCCATGATCTCTTCTCCTATCAAAGTTCGGTCACCGGCCGCGCCTACAAGCGTCTCAGCCGATCATTTATCTCTTTAAGCATCTCGTTTTTCTTCCGCAAGTGCTCTAGCGGGGAGGTCCGTTTCTGCACAGGCTCTGAACGCTTGTCACTGTAGGACATCTCTTCCTCAATCCCCTCTATGATACCAGCTTGTTTTACCTCCTCCGCAACACCCGACAGCGTCTCAATGGCTCCAACCATTGAAGCCGCTCTGGCCGTTGCGGTATGCAATGCTCTCCCTAGACGGTTTCCCGACGTAGAATCCACACGCATTTCATCACTCAGCAACATGTGTGCCAGTGACTTGACCTGCTCCTTATCGGCAGCCCCCTCCAACTTCATGACCAACGGAATCTGAAACTGATCCAGCTGTTGCCGTAACCGGACCACCTGCATCAACTGTTTATGGGGGCAGTGCGTCGCAACCACAACCAGACGGCTGCGCACCATTCTCACACGCTTGATCCACTCTCCGAACTGCTCCTCAAACAACTCAAGATCCACCTTGCCGATATCGATCAGAAACAGCACGCTGTTGACCTGACGAAACAGGTAATCCAGACGAGATTGCTCCATACGCAGTGAAGTATCGATCACCACAGTCTCATCATCCCTGATCTCTTGAGCCCACACCTTGGAAAGCACGCCCCCCTTTCCTCCCGAGACCCCACGAATATGCTTGTATTGTGGCTGTTGCAGTGCCTCCAATGCGTACTGGTCACTGCTGTAGTCCATCAGCACTACCGACCGCTCCTGAGCCTGGTAGGCCAGGGCAAGCTGTAGTGCCAATGTACTTTTTCCGGATTGCTGCTGAAAGCTGACAACGAGAATTCTGTCCACTTAACTCCCCTAATGAATCAAGACTCTGTCAATCTACTAGAAGTCCATGATTAATATATACCTCTCAAATCATAACTGCAAACGATTTGCCCCATTAAGTTGCTGAATAAAAAAGCCTGGCACAGCTATTGCTCGAAGCAGTCATGAAACGGTCCAGTGACAAAAAAATGGCAACTGTTGAAATATGTTATAACAACCAATGCAGATGATACGATGAACAAAAAGCAAAAAACCATTGTCGACAAGATGGCCCGCAAGGCAAACCAGCGAGCATCACAGAAGATCAGAAAAGATATGCTGGATCTCGGTGATATCGAAGGCGCCATCAGGGCATTGAAGAATAGCATTCAACATATCGAGGACAGCTATCTGGTTGACCAGTCCAAGAAGGGGAAAAAGGCACTCCACCCTTCTCAGCAAAACAACCGCTAGTGCTCCACCGACCACATGCGGCTCTGACAGGTTTCAACCGTGTGCTCTGTGATACTTCTCAAAAATGGGATGGAGCTTGCTCTGGGTTAGCGGCTTCACAATAAACCCGGAAACCTTCAACCCAGCCACTTCACGAATTACTTCAGGAAAGGTGTCTGCACTGATCATGCAGATAAACGAGTCCATATCCTGTTCACGGATCTTGCGCAGGGTATCCACACCATTCATCCTGGGCATATTGAAGTCTATTCCAATCCATAAATGGCCCTGAACAGAGAGGGTAAGAGTGAG
>CAYFOR010000048.1:0-20006 GCA_964344785.1 uncultured Piscirickettsiaceae bacterium | reverse complement strand
TTCACGTTGGAATGACGGCCTCGCTTCAGGGCCATTTCATATTGGACAAGACTAACAGTTGAACCCGATCCGATTCTCTGGCAAAATTCGCGCTCTTTTCTGTAAGCAGCCTATAGTTTTTCGTTGGAGAGTAACCATGTCAAGAGTCTGTCAAGTGACCGGTAAGCGCCCTGCAGTAGGGAATAATGTGTCACACGCTCACAACAAGACCCGTCGTCGTTTTCTGCCCAACCTGCACTCCCACCGCTTTTGGGTCGAGAGTGAGAATCGTTGGGTCAAGCTCCGCGTTTCCAGCAAGGGAATGCGCATCATCGACAAAAAAGGGATTGATACCGTGCTTGCTGATATGCGCGCCCGTGGTGAAAAGGTATAACAAGGAGATCGATCATGCGTGACAAAATCAAACTGGTATCTTCAGCCGGAACCGGATACTACTACACCACCACCAAGAACAAGCGCAGCATGCCGGGAAAAATGGAGATCAAGAAATTTGATCCCAAGGTTCGCAAGCATGTGATGTTCAAAGAGGCGAAAATCAAGTAACCCGAATTGTACCGGCTGCCCAAAAGGTCTGCAGATGCAGGCCTTTTTTATTGCAGGTGTTCCAGCAACAGTATCCCGGTTGGATCGACCACGGCACACCAGCCAGGTGCGATGTAGGAGGTAGAGACCCGCTCTGTAACCAGCGCAGGGCCCAACAGCCACTGCCCAATCTCCAATCGCTCTCGCCGATAGAGCGGCACCTCTCCGAGACCAACCAGCCTGGCAGGTTTCACATCCGTATACTGATCTGACGCAACATGCTGCAGAGAGATCGGGGTAGTGATCTCTTCTCTCACAGCCACTCTCAGATTTACCAGCTCAACCGGAAAATCGAAGCAGTGCCCGTAGCGATCCGCATGCGCCCGATGAAAATCTTCGACCACCCTCTTCCTGTCACCATTCCAGGAGAGCCCGAGCGTATAGGATTGTCCCCGATAGCGAAGATCCACCACCCGATCCGTTCTGATCGCCTCGAGCACGACCCCTTCTGCAACCAGCGCCGCTCTCCCCTGGCGCTCCAATTGCTCAAACTCATACTCAATACCCTCCGGATCAAAACTGTCGAGCAGACCGATCATCGAATGAGAGAGTTCCCGTCCACGTGGTGCCACCAGCATTCCAAGTGCCGAGAGCACTCCTCCATGAACCGGTATCATCGCATGGTTCATATCCAGTGATTCCGCCAATGCACAGACATGCAGCCCACCGGCCCCGCCGAAGGAGACGAGGGTATGCCCACGCGGATCAATCCCCCGCTGGACCGAAATCACACGCAGTGCATGTGACATACGCTCATTGGCGACACGGATCACCCCTTCTGCCGCCTCTTCAACGGTACAATCCATCGCCTTGGCGAGCGGCGCCATGGCACCTCTACTGGCCTCAATGTCAAGCACCATCTCTCCACCAAGAAAGGCATCCATACGTAGGCGCCCCAGCAACAGATTGGCATCGGTTACCGTTGGTTGCGTTCCTCCTCTCCCGTAACAGGCAGGCCCAGGAGATGCCCCGGCCGACTCCGGTCCCACCTGCAGCATTCCTCCGGGGTCAAGATGGGCAATCGACCCCCCTCCCGCGCCAATGGTATGCATGTCCACCATCGGCACCGCAACCGGGTATCGCCCAATCCGCCCTTCGGGGGTCAGCTTGACCACACCATCGATCAGGGCCACATCGGTCGATGTGCCCCCCATATCAAACGTCAACAATCGCTTTCGCCCCACCTGTTGGCCCATAAAACGGGCCGCTGCAAGTCCACCGGCAGGTCCGGATAGCAACAGCTTGACCGCCTCTGCACCGGCCTGGCCTGCAGCAATGGTGTTGGCTGAGGACTGCATCACAGAGAGGTTTGCACCATCAACGCCCCATTCAAGTCTCTGGAGATAGCCTGCCACCAGCGGCCCGACATAGCTGTTCAGCCAGGTTGCGATCCCCCGTTCGTACTCACGATATTCCGGCAGCACGCTGGAGGATCGAGAGATAAAAAAACCTTCGGGGATCACAGATTCAATCTGCTTCTCCATCTCACCATCGAGAAAAGAGAAGAGCAGATTGATCGCCACCGCCTCTGCTCCGCTTGCCTCCACTTCACGACGCAACTGCTGCAGATCCTGTTGGGTCAGCGGCTTCACCACTGCACCATCTGCCGCCACTCTGGCATCCACCTCAAGACAGTCCTCTGCCGGAACCGGTGGAGCCGGTGGAACGGACTGCAGATTATAGAGCTCATCCCTTGCCTGCCTGCCAATGGTCAGCAGGTCGGCAAAGCCCCGGTTGGTGATCAACAGGGTCCGCACCCCCTTCCCCTCCAACACCGCATTGGTCGCCACAGTCGAACCATGGATAATGGTCATGCCATCCACCACAACCTCCATCTCCTCAATCCCCTGCAGGATTGCCCGCTCCGGTGCATCTGGAGTAGACAAGACCTTGTGGATCTTCAGCCGTGTGCCATCCCACAACACAAAGTCGGTAAAGGTTCCGCCTGTATCTACACCCAATATCATCTGGACATTATACTCTTCGCACTTGAAATTTCCGCGCTGTTGGCTGCACTCACCTTCCGCCTGGCGGAAATCTCAACTGCTTTGAGTATATACTTCGCCGATGCCGGAACTACCCGAAGTAGAGACCACCAGACGGGGTATTGAGCCTGTCCTGCTGAACAAAACCGTGTCTGGCGTGATCATCAGACAGCGACAGCTACGCTGGTCGATACCGAACGAGATCGACAACCATCTGCCCGGCACCACCTTTCATGCCGTTCGCCGCCGCGCAAAATATCTGCTGTTGGAGTGTGACCACGGGACAGCACTCATCCACCTCGGTATGACCGGAACACTTCGAATACTGGACAGCGAAACCCCCGCAGAGAAGCATGACCATGTTGATATCATCCTTGCCTCCGGACAAATCCTGCGCTTTCGGGACCCTCGTCGCTTCGGGGCCATACTATGGTCAGACGGACCTGGTGAGCAACATCCGCTGCTGGCACCCCTCGGCATCGAACCGGTCGGCAGCACCACGGTCCCGGAGCTGACATCACAGCTCCACGATATGGCCCAGGGGCGCACGGTCCCCATCAAGAATCTGATCATGGACCAGAAGGTTGTCTGTGGGGTCGGCAATATCTACGCCTGTGAAGCACTCTTTCTGAGCGGCATTCACCCGCAACGCCGCTGCAACCGTATCTCCCTGAACCGATATCAGACACTGGCCGATGCCATTCAGCGCACACTCAACCGGGCCATTGAACAGGGTGGAACCACCCTGCAGGATTTTCGAAACAGTGAAGGAAAGCCCGGTTATTTTCAGCAGCAGCTCCATGTCTATGGCAGAGAAGGAGAACCCTGTCTCCACTGTGAAACGCCAATCCGACGAGTACAGCAGAGCCAGCGCTCAACCTGGTACTGCACGAGCTGTCAGCACTGATTCAACCCCGGATCAGGCACGCCCCACCATATTGACCGGTATGGCCGAACCACCACGACTCAACCGCTGCCACGCCTCCTGATCTCCGGTACCTGACCAGATATCCCAAGCCTCCAACAAGTCGGGGCGCTTTTCAGCCGTACAGTCATGGACTGCGCGCAATACCCTGCTCAGTGAAATAAAGCCGTCCGAAAGACTGGCAAACATCTCGGAAACCCCTTTGGTTGCCATCTCCGATGCAGCAGAGTAGGCACTTCTTCCCATCTTGATAAAGTAGTCATGCCCAACCATGCGCCGGTCCGCCTGTTCGGGATAGAGCCCGCTATAGAGCAGACTGATGTCACCCAACTGCTGCAGACGCTCTCTGCGCACTCCACCCCAACTTTGGTGGGCATTGAAGTAGTCGAGTGCAAGCACATGTGATTGCAGTGCTGCATAGTCCTGATAGCGGATCAGGGTCATCACCAGATACCCCTCCATCTCGTGTCCGAGCGAGAGTTGAGCCGCCTGCTCCGCCTCTTCGACCAGATCATGCCAGATCTCGGTAGCGGTCGATGCAACACAGATAGTATTCATGGCACTTCTCCTAATGGTTGTCACAGAGAAACATGCATTAACTATGCCTATATACCTATTATCGACCGTTGCAGTCAAGATTTGATAGAATTTCGCCATGGATATCCAGAACCCCACCGGATGTGAAGAAAAGGAGCCGTTTGCCCTCCAGGTGATCGGTGAGAGCATGACCCCGGAATTCGAAGACGGGGCCATTATCATCATTGACCCAGGCTACCCCATCGTCAACGGTACCTACGTTCTGGCCCTCTACAAAAAAGAGTATCACTTCAGACAGTTGGTACACCGAAATGAGAAATCCTATCTGGTTCCCCTCAACCCCAGCTTTCACTCGCTGGAGCTAGAGGGCTACTATCAGATCATTGGTGCGATCACCCAGCAGAACCATCGACGCACCATTATTCACTATGAATATCCGAAAGATGGAGTGATTGACCGCCAAGAGAGCAGCCGCAGACGCAGAAAACAGAAAGCATCTGCCACTACATAGCAGAAACAAAAAAGGCCGGAATAACCGGCCTTCTCTGCTCGATAACGATGCAAACTACGCGGTCAGGCGCTCATATTTGGCACGCAACTCGTCCTCACTCTCTTCATGATTGGGATCGGGCAGGCAGCAATCAACCGGACAGACCTCAACACACTGCGGCTCATCATAGTGCCCCTTACACTCCGTACAGAGGTCCGGGTTGATCTCATAGATCTCGTCACCCTGGTAGATCGCCTCATTCGGGCACTCAGGCTCACAAACATCGCAGTTGATACATTCATCCGTTATATACAGCGCCATTCTTTTTCACCCTTACAGTTGTCACGTAATTGCTTGAAAACTACTATTTCTATTGTATACCACGGCAGAATTTATCTTCCAGCGCCAATTGTACATTTTTCTCGACAAAGGCCGCCACATCGCCTCCCAGGCGAGCAATCTCCCGCACCATGCTGGAGGAGAGATAACCATACTCCTGTGCCGGTGTGAGAAACAGTGTCTCGATCTCCGGAGCCAGATGACGATTCATCCCGGCCAATTGAAATTCAAACTCGAAATCGGAAACCGCACGCAGCCCGCGCAGAATCGCATTGGCTTCAATGGAACGTGCAAACTCCACCAGCAGCCCCTGAAAGCAGACCACCTCGACTCTCGGCCAACCATCCAGCACCTCACTGGCCATCTGCAGCCGATCCTGATCACTGAAAAGCGGACTTTTGCTGGTAGAGCTACTGGATACCACCGCAACCACCACATGATCAAACAGGCGGGTAGCCCGCTCGATCAGATCCATATGCCCCCGGGTGATCGGGTCAAAGGTTCCGGGATAGACCACAGTCCTCATGTTGCTCTAGCCAACAGATATCGCACCTGACCGGCATCCCCACTGCGAGTTTCCACCCACGGTTCCGGCAGGGAAAAGGAGGCCAGCTCCTTCTCCATCTCAATATAGAGCTGCAACGATGGAGAGAGATCCACCTCTTCCAGCCGTTCCAGTACACTGAGCAGCACTCCCCGACCAAATGGCGGATCGAGAAAGATCAAATCATAGCCGGACAGGTTCACCCGTTGCAGATAGTGGATAGCATCGGTCTGGTGGACCAAACCGGAATCACATTTCAACTTCTCAAGGTGCCGCTTGATCATCTCGGCACTGTTGCGACTCTTCTCGACAAAATCGACTCTGGCAGCCCCTCGTGACAGCGCCTCCAACCCCAGCGCCCCACTACCTGCAAAGAGATCAAGGCAACGCGCCCCCTCAATGTCTCCCTGCAACCAGTTGAACAGGGTCTCGCGAACCCGGTCCGGCGTGGGTCGTATCGCAGGGTCATCCGCAAAGGTCAGGGTGCGCCCACGCCACTCTCCTCCGATGATCCTGAGCTTGCGGCTGCCGCCACGCCCTCCCTTCATCTAACCAGCCGCCCTGAAACAGACCATCACTGGCTGCCGCCAACCATCACGGTAACCAACTCTTCAGGCCGTACCCGACGACGAAAGGCATCCTGTATGGACTCTTTGGTGGTCCACTCCACCCGCCGATTGAAGTTCTCCAGATAGTCATCCGGCAGACCGTAAAAGCCGATCATCCCGAGATAGTCGACAATCTTCTTGTTGCTGTCGATACGAAGCGGAAAGCCGCCGGTAATATTCTTCTTGGCACGAGCCAGAGCCTCATCATCGGGTCCCTGCTCTACAAAGCGCCTGATCGTCTCTACCAACACACTCAATGCTTCGTCCCGACTCTCGTTCTTGGTCTGCAGTCCGGCCTGAAACGGCCCCTCTCCCCGCATCGGAGAGAAGTAACTGTAGGCACTGTAGGCGAGCCCCCGCTTCTCCCGGATCTCCTCCGAAATCATCGATACCAGACCACTCCCCCCCAGTACATGGTTACCCACATAGAGGTCAAAATAGTCGGGGTCTCCTCGACGCAGTGCCGGGTGCCCTACCACCAGATGGCTCTGTACCGAGGGGTAATCGACCACGATCTTCTCTCCAGGCCGTGCAGTCTCTGCCTCCGGCAGTGCAGGCGCATGCTCTCCGGCAGGCAGACGGCCCACCACCTCCTCGGCGATCTCACCAGCTCGCTTGCGGTCCACCGCACCGACAATCGCCACGATGGCATTCTTTCCAACATAATAACGGGAATGAAAAAGCTGCAGATCACTGCGTTTGATCGCCTTCACCGTCTCTTCGGTACCACTGGATGGTTCTGCATAGGGGTGCTCCCCATAGATTGCCCGAAAGAAGGCCTTGCTGGCGATGGTTCCAGGCTGCTGTTTCTGCGCCTGTAGTCCAATCAGTTGACGTGCCCGTTCCCGCTCCAGCGCATTCTCGGGAAAGAATGGGCTCTGTATCACATCGGCCATCACTGCCAGCGCCGGTTTGAGCAGCGGTTCATCCGTCAGGCTGCGCAGCGAGACCACCGCCATATCACGCAGTGAGTCAAATCCCAACTGTGCACCCAGCCGGTCGGTTGCCTCGGCAATCGCCTCTTCTCCACGCTTTCCGGCACCGGTAGCGAGCAGGCCATTGGTCATGGCCGCAATTCCACCGAGCTTGCCATCTCTCGCACTACCGGCGTCGAAGATGACCCGCACATCCACCATTGGGATATCCGGGGTATGAACATGCAGTACCCTGGCCCCATTGGAGGTCTCCCAACGCTCGATTTGTGGTGTGGCAAATGTACTCAGGCTGACCAGCAATGCAGTCAGCAGACCGATCCATTTAATGTGCATGGGCTGCGACCTCCTTCTGCGCTGTCGTCTCAATCTTCTGCGGCTCCAGAATGGCGGTTGTCAGACGTGCCAGATCCAGATATTTCCTGGCAACCGCCTGCACCTGTTCCGCCGTGACCTTGCGGATTTCCTCTTCATACCGATCCACCTCCTGCCATCCAAGGCCGATCGTCTCAAGCTTGCCCATCTGCATCGCCTGATAGAAGACCGAGTCCTGCTCGAACACGGAGGCGGCCACCACCTGCGCCTTGACCCGCATCAGCTCCTCGGCAGAAACCGGATTCTGCTGTACCTCTTCCAATTCGGTGAGCAGTGCCGTCTTCAACTCTTCCATCGTATGTCCATCTGCCGGCACCCCCTCCAGCAGGAACAGGGTCTGCAACCGGTCGTAGAGGTCATAGCCTGCACCGGCACTGGCAGCAATCTCCGTACCGCGTACCAATCGTTTGCTGAAACGGGCACTGTCACCACCATCCAGCACATAGGCCAGCACCTCCAGTGCATAGGGCTCCCAGCCCTCTTCTGCCGTCGCCACGGTCGGTGCCGGGAAACCCATCAGCATATAGGGAACCTTCGCAGGAGCACGCACAACCACCTGGCGCGGTCCCAACTGCTTCACCTCTCTGCGTGGTTTCGGCGGCACCAGTTCAGAGGGTACCAACGGCCCGTAATATTGGCGAGCCATCTCAATCACCTCGGTCGGGTCCACATCCCCGGCCACCACCAGCGTTGCATTGTTGGGGGCATACCACTGGCGATACCAGTCACGAAGATCATCGATATTATAGTTCTGGATATCGTCCATCCAGCCAATGATCGGGTGGTGATAGGGGCTGGTCTGATAGGCCGTTGCCATGAACTGCTCATAGGTGAGCCCGGTCGGTTTATCTTCCGTACGCATCCGCCGCTCCTCGGCAACCACATCACGCTCCTTCACAAATTCATCTTCCGGCAAAGTCAGATTGCGCATCCGGTCCGACTCCAGTTCCATCGCGATCGGCAGCCGACTCTTCTCCAGGCGCTGGAAGTAGGCCGTGTAATCCTGTCCGGTAAAAGCGTTCTCCCGCCCCCCATTTTCGGCGATGATCTCGGAAAACTGGTTGGGCGCATACCTTTCAGTCCCCTTGAACATCATGTGCTCAAGCATGTGGGATAACCCGGTAATGCCATCGTACTCATAGCTGGAACCAACCTTGTACCAGATCTGGGAGACCACAACCGGTGCGCGGTGATCTTCCTTGACCAAAACCTTGAGTCCATTCTCCAACACCGTCTCCGTGACCGTAGCCGAGGCTACCGAACTCAACAGTGCCGAGGCCATCAACAGGCCATTCCAGCGTGAAGTCGTTTCAACCATTACTCATTATCCTTGTCGTTGATCGGAAAAATTATACCCGAGAAGACCAGTCGGCAATTAACAAGTTCCCCAGTCGAGGCAATCTTGTTCCTGTAGCAGTTTCATCTGAACAGTGCCCAAACGATTCGCATCCCCTCCCATTTTCGTTACACTCTCCACCCGTTACCCAACCATTATCGTTATTTACCCATGTTTGGATTTGGCAAGAAAGAGACTCAAAACCAGAACGATCAGGCGGCTGAAGCGCCTGAGAAAAAAGGGCTGTTTGGTCGGCTGCGCGAGCGCCTGAGCCGTACCCGCCATCAACTGGGTGAGGGGCTCGGCAATCTGCTGTTCGGCAAGCAGCAAATCGATGATGATCTGCTCGAGGAGCTGGAGACTCGCCTGTTGATGGCGGATGTCGGCATTGAGGCAACCCAGGAGATACTGGACGAGCTCCCCGACCGCCTCTCCCGCAAAGAGAGCGGCGATCCTGAGGCACTACTCAAAACCCTGAAAGAGGGGATGCTGGAGCTGCTGGCCCCTTGTGAGGCACCACTACAGCCGGGCGAACAGCAACCGTTTGTGATTCTGATGGTCGGCATCAACGGTGCCGGTAAGACCACCACCATCGGCAAACTGGCAAAACAGTATCAGCAGCAGGGCAAAACCGTCATGCTGGCGGCTGGTGATACCTTCCGCGCTGCGGCAGTGGAACAGCTGCAGGAGTGGGGCAGGCGCAATGAGATCGCAGTGGTCGCCCAGCAAAGTGGTGCCGACAGTGCCTCGGTACTCTATGACGCGGTCCAGTCCGCCCAGTCCAAAAAGGTTGATATCCTGATTGCCGATACCGCAGGTCGGCTCCATACCCAATCCAACCTGATGGAGGAGCTGAAAAAGGTCAAACGGGTGATGCAGAAGCTGGATGCCGACATTCCACACGAGATCATGCTGATCCTCGATGCCGGTACCGGGCAGAATGGCGTCCACCAGGCGCAACAGTTTCACGATGCAATCGGCGTCACCGGCATCACATTGACCAAGATGGACGGCACCGCCAAGGGCGGCGTGATTTTTGCGATCTCCAAGGAGCTGCAACTGCCGATACGCTTTATTGGTGTTGGCGAGGGGATCGATGACCTGCGGCCTTTCCATGCCGCAGAGTTTGTTGAGGCAATCGTCTCCTAATACTCTGAAACGCATATCAAGCGGAACCTCCCCGAAAATTAGCACTCTAATCTTGCGAGTGCTAATCTTGCTCCGTATAATTGGAAAGAAAAGGATTTTTAAAGAGGAAAAATCAATGAGTTATGCATTGAAAGCAACTCACTCCCGGCTTCCGGCTGTTGCTGAAACCAGCATTGACAGCTACCTGCAGCAGCTGCGTGCCTTCCCTGTTCTCAGTGAAGAAGAGGAGCAGGCACTGGCCATCCGCTTCCACCAGCATGGTGATCTGGAAGCTGCACGCCAACTGGTACTCTCCAATCTGCGCTTTGTTGCCCATATCGCCCGCGGCTACATCGGCTATGGCCTGCCGCTTGCCGATCTGATTCAGGAGGGCAACCTGGGCCTGATGAAGGCGGTGCGCCGCTTCGACCCAGACAAGGGAGTTCGTCTGGTCTCTTTTGCGGTCCACTGGATCCGCGCCGAGATTCATGAATATGTGATTCGCAACTGGTCGATTGTCAAGATTGCGACCACCAAGGCACAGCGAAAACTCTTTTTCAATCTGCGAAGCGCCAAGAAACGACTCGGCTGGTTCTCTCACGACGAAGTGAAGACGGTCGCAGCAGACCTCGGCGTAAAACCGGAGACCGTTCTGGAGATGGAGCGTCGATTGTGCCAGCAGGATACCTCTTTTGATCTGCCGACAGGGTCCGAGGAGAGTGAAGAGACCTTCGCTCCTGCCGCATACCTGGAGGCACCGAAGGCCAACCCGGAGGAGCAGCTTGAGGAGACTGACTGGCAGCAACGCTCCAGCGAGCAGATGAATAACGCACTCACCACATTGGATGAACGCAGTCGTGACATCATCCTGCGTCGCTGGCTGGCCGAGGAGAAACCCACCCTGCAGGAACTGGCAGACGAATACGCAGTCTCGGCGGAGCGCATTCGTCAACTGGAACAAGCCGCACTGAAACGACTGAAAAAGGTGATCACACTTTAGCCGGGGTGCAGTGCACCATGATTTGTGATCTTTGCACCAAAGCCGCTATACTCATCCCATGAATAGAAGAGAGATTGCCATCCTCGGTGGAACCGGTTTTGTGGGTCGTCACCTGATCAATGAGCTCTCCAGGGGTAAGGTGTCGATTCGGGTCGCCACCCGCCACCGGGAACGCCACCGCAACCTGCTGGTCAACCCGAAGGTAAAGCTGACTGAACTGGATATCCATGACGAAAATGCCCTTGAACAGTTTCTGAAGGGGGCCGATGTCGTGATCAACCTGATCGGTATCCTGCACGGAACCCAGGCTGCTTTCCGCAAGACCCATGTTGAACTGCCGGAGAAGATCGTCAGGGCCTGCAATCGACTCTGTACGCCTCGGCTGATCCATATCTCTGCACTACAGGCAGGCAATGTCAATGCCCTGAGCCACTACCTGCGGAGCAAGGGTGAAGGAGAGAGTGTCATCCACCACCAATCCAGTCACAAGGTGAAGGTGACCTCGTTTCGCCCATCCGTCCTTTTCGGAGATGGAGACAGCTTCTTCAACCGCTTTGCCGGACTGCTTCAGCTACCCATGATAGCGGTACCCCTGGCCTGTCCGGAGTCCCGCTTTGCCCCAATCTATGTCGGTGATCTTGCCAGGGTTATTGTCAGCTCAATCGGCAACCCTGCCACGTATGGCAAGCGCTTTGACCTCTGTGGCCCGAAAGAGTACACATTGATGGAGTTGATGGAGATCACCGAGCGGACCATCGGTGTACGCAGGTTGATTGTGGGGCTGAACGATACCCTGTCCCGCCTGATGGCGAAGGTACTGGGGCGGCTTCCGGGCCAATTGATGAGCTATGACAACTATCTCTCTCTGCAGCTGTCCAATACCTGCAAAGAGTCGTTTCCATCCATTTTCCAGATTACACGCACACCACTAGAGGGAGTCATCCCCACCTATCTGGGGAGGAGTAACCGGCAGCAGCGGTATATGAGTTACCGTCTCACCGCCAAACGCTGAAAACATGTAACTGTTCAGCCTCCCCTGAAACCCTCCATCTCTGTGTTCGAAAATGGTCATGTATATGCATCATACACTCACATTTTCTGCCTTGATCTGGAGAATTTCAGGGGCAATCTGAATCAGTTACAAAAACGTTAGGGAACCCCACCATGGAATTGAGTAAAGAACAACGCATTCTGCGCATGGTGCGCAAGACACTGGGGGCCATTGCCCGTGAAACCGCGCCACAACATGGTGAGGAACACCCGTTGAGCAAGCAGACCTTCGAGGACATGCGCAACTGTTTCGGGTTGATCACCGAG
This sequence comes from uncultured Piscirickettsiaceae bacterium, assembly GCA_964344785.1. GTDB lineage: Bacteria > Pseudomonadota > Gammaproteobacteria > Thiopontia. The sequence continues at coordinate 7,908 of CAYFOR010000048.1, read as the reverse complement.
CGGGAAAAAGAGCTGGCCGAAATGGCCGGCATGAAAACGGATCTGCGTCCAGGATTCACCGATGAGCCGCAAGATACCAAAGTGGTCTCAATCGACTCCCTGAAACAGAACTGACCACTGACCGGTCCATCGCGACCCCATGAACAGCGCACTGATTCAGGAAATTGAACAGAGCCGGTATCTGGTGGGTGGTGCGGTACGTGACCAGCTACTGGACATCCCCCCAAAGGAGCGGGACTGGGTTGTTGTCGGCAAGCGAGCGCAGCAGCTCATCGATGCCGGATTTCAACCGGTCGGACAGGACTTTCCGGTCTATCTCCACCCCTCCACCAAGGAAGAACATGCACTTGCACGTACCGAGCGCAAGGCTGCGCCAGGCTATCGTGGTTTTACCGTCCACGCCTCACCGGATGTCACACTGGAAGAGGATCTGCTCAGACGCGACCTCACAATCAACGCCATGGCCCAGGATGCTGTCGGTAACCTGATCGACCCCTACCACGGTGAGGAGGATCTTCAACAGGGGATACTGCGTCATGTCTCCGAGGCCTTTGTTGAAGATCCGGTTCGCATCCTGCGTATCGCCCGCTTTGCGGCCCGCTTTGGCAAATGGGGATTCAAGGTCGCCCACAAGACCCATCAACTGATGAAACAGATGGTGGAAAGTGGAGAGGTTGATGCGCTGGTACCGGAGCGGGTCTGGCAGGAGACCCTGAAGGCGTTACAGACGGACCACCCCGAACGCTTCTTCGAGGTGTTGCGAAACTGTGGGGCACTGGCCCGAATCTACCCGGAGTTGGAGGCACTGTTTGGTGTACCTCAACCAGCCCACCACCACCCTGAAATCGACAGTGGCATCCATACCATGATGGTACTGCAGCAGGCAGTTCGACTGAGCGACAGCCCTGAAGTCCGCTTTGCGGCACTGCTGCACGATCTCGGCAAGGGTACGACGCCCAGTGAACAGTGGCCCAAACATCATGGACACGAGAAACGTAGCACTCACCTGGTGACCCGGCTGTGTGAGCGGCTCAAGGTTCCGAAAAGCTACAAGTCATTGTCACTGACTGTGGCCGAGTATCACGGACACTACCATCGTGCTGAAGAGCTGCGGCCAGCAACCACCCTGAAGGTGCTGGAGGCAGCCGATGCCTTCCGCCGCCCGCAACGATTCGAACAGTTTCTAATCGCCTGCGAGGCCGACCAGCGCGGGCGTACAGGCTATGAAAAGACCGACTTCAGCCAGGGGGCGACTCTGCGCTGCGCCTTCGATGCCGCCCAGTCAGTCAGCACCGAACAGATACTGACCGATGGTTTTACCGGGCCGGCAATTCGCGACGAACTGAAAAGAAGGCGGATCACAGCAATCGAACAGGCCAAATGCCAGAGAGCCGCCACCCCATGAAGGGTAGCGGCTGAATACCTCTAAAAATCAGACCACTCATCCATCGCCGGTTTCATGCTGCCAGAGGCTTTGGATGCTGCCGGGGCACTCTTCCTGACCGGTTCCTCACTCTTTTCGGTTTTTTTCGCCTCGACAGGTGATGTGGCCGCCTTGGTAGCAACGACCTGTTTTTTGATAGCCGCCTTTGGTGTTGGGGTCGCAGTACGCTGGTGGCCGGTATCGAAAAAGCTCATCAGCTGTTTCAGGTGATCCGCCTGCTCCTTGAGCGAGATGGAGGCAGCCGAGGTCTCTTCCACCAGTGCCGCATTCTGCTGAGTCACCCCATCCATGTCTGTAACAGAAGTATTCACCTGGTCGATACCCGTCGCCTGCTCCGCCGATGCCGAGGCGATCTCTGCCACAATATCGTTGACCTTCTTGATCGCGACATTGATCTCCTCCAGTGACTCACCGGTACTGGTTACATAACCGGACCCTTCACCGACACTGCTGACCGAGTTCTCAATCAGCGACTTGATATCCTTGGATGCCTCTGCCGAGCGTTGCGCCAGCGTACGCACCTCACCTGCCACAACCGCAAATCCCCGGCCATGCTCTCCGGCCCGCGCCGCCTCAACCGCAGCATTCAGCGCCAACAGATTGGTCTGGAAGGCAATGCCATCGATCAAGGTAATGATATCCGAGATTTTCTGACTGGATTCGGTGATCTGGGACATCGCATCAACCGCCTGTTCAGCCACAGTTGACCCGTTATCCGCCACTTCTCTCGCCTGCATCGCAAGTTGATTGGCCTGCTGTGCCGCATCGGTATTCTGTTTAACGGTAGCCGTCATCTCCTCCATACTGGCCGCAGTCTCCTCCAGCATCGCCGCCTGTTGCTGTGTCCGATCACTCAGATCATTGGAGCCATCCGACACCTGACCAGAGGCACTGGCGACCACATCGGAGACCTCCAGAATCTGTGAAACCGTCTGGTTCAACTTGCTCACCGTGCTGTTGATCGCCATCTTCAAGGTGTTGAGATCTCCCTTGTAATCCTGCTTGATCTCCTTGGTCAGATCCCCCTTGCTCTGCGAAACGATCACACCGGTAATATCGGCGATTGCCTGTTCCAATGTACCCATGGAGCCATTGACCGCATCTTTCAGGGTCAGCAAGTCTCCCTTCGCCTCCACCGAAATCCGCTCCTTGAACTCTCCCTGCTCCATCTTCTGCATCACCTGGACGATTCCCTGGATGGTTCCCTCCATCGAAACCAGTGCCTGCTCAACCAGTAGACGGAAAGCACCTTCAACCCGCTGATCCATTCTCATTGAAAAATCACCGTCATTCAGTGCCTGCATTACCTTGCCCAGCTCGCGCATGGTGAAATCAACACTGTCAGCCGACTGGTTCACCCCATCTTTCAGCGTCAGAAAATCTCCACTAAGCTCAGTGGCCACACGCTTTTCAAAGCGTCCCTTCGCAACCTCTCCCAATACACCATTCACCTCATTGATGATGTGCTGTACGCAGGCCAGATGATCATTGAACAGATTGACCAGCTCACCAATCTCGTCAGACTGATTGACTTCAATACGGGAGGAGAGGTCACCCTGATTTTGTACCCTCTCCACTCGCTCCCGAATCATCATGATCGGCTTGACCACGGCACTGTTCAGCATCTTGAACAGAATGGCCACCACCGCCAGAACAGCCAGCATCATCAGTATGGAGTAGAGTAGCTGCTGCCAGAACAGCGCCTGGATGTCGTCGATATAGATGCCCGTACCGATCACCCAGCCCCACTTATCCAGGCCTTTTACATAAGAGAGCTTCTCAACCGGTTCTTCACTCCCCGGCTTGCTCCAATGATAACTGACGTAACCGGCACCATCTGCCTTGGCCACCTTCACCATATTCCGGAACAGATAGACACCATTGGGGTCCTTGAAGTCACCCAGCGGTTTTCCGTTCAAGGCGGGCTTGATCGGATGCATCACCATACTGGGCTGATAATCGTTGATCCAGAGATAGTTGCCCCCATCATAACGATAGGCCGCAACAATTGCCTTCCCCATCTCCTTGGCTGCCGCCAGCTCCAGTTGACCTGATTCCACCTGCTGTTGCAGTTGCAGCAACTGCCCGGCAACCCCCTCGATAATCGACTCGACCAGCAGCGCCCTGTCCGTATACATCTGCTCGTTTTGCCCTTTCAGGTTCACCCCTACCATCAGCAGCATACCGATCAACACCGAAATCATTACGGTAATCAGCTTGTTTTTCAGCTTGAAATCAACAAATCTCATCTTCTCCTCCCTAAACAAGAAACTGTTTTTTGTTCTACCCACTGCTCCCAAATGGGTAAATGTTACACAATGTTACCAATACAGCAGCAAAAGGACAGCCCCCAACAAGAGCCTGTAGACCACGAACGGGGTCATCCCAACCCAATCCAGCAACTTCAGAAAAAAATGGATGCAGAGATAGGCACTTAGCGCAGAAAGTATAACCCCCAGCAACAGTTCACTCCACCTTACATTGCCATCCTGTTTCATCAACTCCACAGTCTCGAGTCCACCTGCCAGCACAATGACCGGTATCGACAGCAGAAACGAGAAACGGGCCACAGCCTGCCGACTCAACCCCATCAACAGTCCGGCAGTCATCGTGATACCCGAACGGGAGGTACCCGGAATCAATGCGATCGCCTGCGCAAGCGCAACCACCAACACCACTTTCCAGCCCATCTGATACTCATCAAACTGCTGTCGGCCTGTACGGTCTGCCCACCACAGAAGCAGACCGAACAGTATCGTGCTCGTCGCAATCACCAATGGTGAACGGAGATGGAGCGCAATGGCCTCGTTGAACAGCAGGCCCGCCAGGCCTACCGGAATCGTCCCCAACCCCACCGCCCAGGCCAGCCTGGCATCGGCACTCATCGACTGCCCGCTCAATGAGCCCACCCATTCCCGCAGCATCCGTATGATCTCGACACGAAAATAACCGATGACTGCAATCAGGGTTCCGAAATGAACCGCCACATCAAATGCCAGCCCCTGATCCTCCCACCCGGTCAACTGCGGTATCAGAATCAGATGGGCCGAGCTGGAGATCGGCAGAAATTCCGTCAACCCCTGAACCAGCGCCAACAGTACTATTTGAAAAAAATCCATGGCTGGTACCCTTACAGCTGATGCCGCATATCGTGCAGTGTAAAGGTATGCGGGAGCTCCGCCTCTCGCGTCAATGCCATCACCTTGACTACCTCCCCCATCTGCGCAGGCATCGTCAACTGCTGGATTGCCCGTGAAAGGTTCGTACGGGCCGCCAGATCATCCAGTGATTCTTGTTCTGCCAACTGCGTGATCCCACCTGCCAGCAGGAAGTAGGCCTGTGTGGTGAAACCTGCAACCGAGAGCCCGGCACCGCTTGCAGCCTCGGCAACGGTCGTAAAGTCGACATGGGCAGTAATGTCTTGAAGCCCAGGGTAGAGCAACGGGTCCTCGTGATGGCGATGATGATAGTAGCAACTCAGAGTCCCATTGAGTCGTTCAGGCCGATAATAGTCATTGCGCTCGTATCCATAATCGAGCAACAGCACCATACCCTGCTGCAGTAGATCGGAGAGTGTGGCAATCCAGGGTTGCAGTGCCGGCCTCAGTTCAGAGCGATAACCTTCCCCCAGACTCCCAACATCCACCGGAAGTGCCATTGCGGACGGCTGGTGTGCCTCACTCCAGATCAGCTCTCCATGGGGGTTGACCGATATGCCGAGTGCGACGGCCTCTCTATCCCGCACCAGAAAGCGCTCAAAGGGGATCGCATCCATCACCTCATTGGCAACAATGGCCCCTGAAAAGCCATTTTCAGGCAATACATCCAGCCACTGCACCTGTTGCAACAGATGTGGCGCACGCTGCTCGAATGTCTGTTGCTGCCTTGCCCTCAACCCTCTGCTCAACTCCAGAATCAGATAGTGCTCGGGCAGAGAGCCGATTCGCTCCAGTTCCAGCATCATCTCTACCGCCATCACCCCGGTACCAGCCCCCAGTTCCAGTATCTGCGGGGACGCTATCCCATCAAGAACAGGGGCCAGCTGACGGGCAATCACCCGAGAGAAGAGTGGTGAGATCTCGGGTGCCGTCACAAAATCACCCTGCTCGCCCAGGCCGCTCAGATTACTGTAGTATCCCGATTCAGGATCATAGAGTGCCCGTTTCAGATAGTGGTCGAAGGGAATCCATCCGCCTCGACTGTAGATCTCATCGACGATCTGCCGCTGCAGCCGCTCACTTCGGGCGAGCAATGGAGGAGAGGGAGCCGGAAGTTTGGAGGTTGCTGAGTCCACAGAGAATTGTATTGAGTACCATGACAGAACAGAAGATACCGAATCATACCAACTCTTTGATGGATAAAGTGGCCCTGATCACCGGAGCTGCACAACGTATTGGCGCAACCACTGCCCGCACCCTCCACCATGCCGGCATGAAACTGGCGATCCACTACCGCAACTCCGACCAGGCAGCAAGGCATTTACAGCAGGAACTGGAATCAGTACGCCCCCACTCAACAGTGCTGGTACAGGGTGATCTGCTTCAGACAGACCAGCTCCATGAACTGGTTGAGCAGGTGGCAGGCCAGTGGGGGCAGCTTGATCTGTTGATCAACAACGCCTCCAGCTTCTACCCCACACCGGTGGATTCGTTCTCGGAACAGACATGGGATGATCTGATCGGCTCCAACCTGAAGGCCCCTCTTTTCCTCTCGCAGGCGGCCGCTCCACATCTTCGCCGACAGGGAGGCAACATCATCAACATGGTCGACATTCATGCCGATCGCCCGCTCAAGAACCATACCATCTACTGTATCGCCAAGGCCGGTGTTGCAATGATGACCAAAAGCCTTGCCCGGGAACTGGGGCCGGAGATCCGGGTCAATGGTGTTGCCCCTGGTGCCATCCTCTGGCCGGAAAACGAGCTTGACGAGACGACAAAATCGGAGATTCTCTCCCGTACCGCACTCAAACGCAGTGGAACACCAGAGGATATCGCCCGTACCATTCTCTTTCTGGTGCGTGACGGGCGTTATATCACCGGACAGATCATTCCGGTCGATGGGGGCAGGACACTCTCGAACTGAGTGGTGGAGAAGATCCATCCACTGCCGACAAACACAGCCGATGAACAGTGGGCAATGAAGTTCACATCTTCCAGATAGTTGACCGATAACCACTCACCAACCAATAGTTTTGTTTATTTCATTGAACAGAGCAGTGCCATTACATAATATGTTGTTTATGTAACTGAATCGATACAAACGCATTTTGAGACAGCGGGGGGCTGCTCTGAAAATGCCAGTTTAAAGAGGGGGAATATGTCTCATAGATGGAGGCGGGTCCAGTGAAAACACGCTCTGTGTTCATTCACTATCTGCGCAGCAGTACCGTACTGCTGCTGCTCGGAATAGGCGTAACACTGGGTGTCAGTTACCTGTTTGCCGAGAGAATCCTGATTGAGACCGTAAAAAACGGTCTTCAGTACCATGCCGACTTCCGCAAGGATCGGATCGTCTCGCAGTTCCTGGAGCAGAAACGGTGGATGGAGAAGGCCGCCGGCCAGGAGAGCTTTGTCGAGCTGATTGAACAGATGCTCAATGCATACTCAGTCAACGGAGCCAGCGGTGTACGGTATAAAAATGTTCAGAACCGTTTCCACAGAGAGTATCAGGCACTGCTCAAATCCGAAGGGGTTGAAGATCTGTTTCTGGTCAACATCGAAGGGGAACTGATCTTCTCTCTTCGTGCACTCCCCACTGAAATTGGTGAACTGGTTACTGCCGATGGGTTCTATGGCAGAACCGTTCTCTCCGACATGTTTGAGAAGGTCGTGACGGAGCGCAGCTTTGCGGTTTCAAACTACGGAAGGGTCGAACATGTGGAAGATGCCACCGTACTGATGGGGATTCCACTCTATTCCGTCTACGGAGGGACACCCGACGAGATGATCGGCGTATTGATTCGTCCCTTCTCACTGGACCGTATCCGTTCCATGCTCAAAAGCTACAGTGGGCTGGGTGAGACCGGCGAGGTCATTCTGGCACAGAGCCGTGGGGAGAGAGGGGAAGGCATCAACTTCATCAGCCACTTCAGAAATGACCGACAGCCGGATAGCGCCTGTCTGGAAATGAGGCGGACCTCCTATGAGCGGTTTTCGATCTATGCACCCCTGCAGAAACAGGATGATGCGGGATGGAGGCTCGATAACCGTTGCCAAATGACCTACTCGGTCGGCTCATGGATTCCAGAACTGCGCTGGGGGATGGCCGTCAAACAGGACCAGGACGAGGTTCTGGCACCCATTTCAACACTTCAGTTCCAACTCTCCGCAGGTCTGCTGCCCTTGATTCTGCTGCTGCTCTGGCTGGCCCATAAACAGTCTATCAGGCTGTCACAACCCCTGATACGGCTAGTCTTGTCCAATATGAAATGGCCCTGAAGCGAGGCCGTCATTCCAACGTGA
>CAYFOR010000047.1:0-20925 GCA_964344785.1 uncultured Piscirickettsiaceae bacterium | reverse complement strand
GTTTTATGCAGTCAAATGAGTTTTTGGCCTGTAACGTTGGGACACCAGTGATCTTCAATATCGACTCAGCGGTAAAGGGAGAGTTTGCCGAGAATGAACACCGCAAGGACTTTACCCCATCGGAGAAGGTAGCCATCGGCCGGGCGTCAGCTCATTTGAAAGCTCAACCCGCACAATGACAAACGGGATCAGCGCCATAGGGAAATTGATCGGACAAGTAGGAATCAATGAAGAAACAGCCAGAGAAACGGATCAATAATACCTTCTTGCTCCTTGGCCCTCTGCTCACTGAGCTTGCTGAAATGGTAACCAGCATGTCAGAAGCAAAGGAACAGGCTGAGTATGTCCTGAGTTACAAACCAAAGAAGAAGAAATCATGAGCACTTCAGAAGACAGAACAATATCGTACAGCGGTACCCCGTTGTTGACCCTCTCAGTGACCAAGACCGGAGAGATACGGTACTCAGCACGACCAATGAGCCTTGGACAGTGTGAAATGGTACTGGGGAAGATGAACGAACTGCATGACCGCCTCAGCCTCATTCATGCCGCTGTAGAAGCTGAGAGAGATTACCGGGCTGCTGAAGCCGCATGACCAACCACCCCCGGTCACTGTGCCGGGGAAACAAGGAACAATACAATGGCTTTAACCAGTACAGAACGCTCCAGACGACTCAGAGAGCGGTGCAAGAAGGAAGGAGGCAAACAGGTTTCACTCTGGTTGCCTGCTCCCCTCTTGGTTCGACCCGAGGCAGTATCAAGGGAAACCAACCAGTCACTGAGCGCTATATTGCTATCAGCTATCGATTTTGGCCTTGATGAGGCAGCAAAACAAAGGAGCTGATAATACCTAGCGTGCGCCCAAAGTGACCTTGAGAGTGACCTTGAACGCCGCACAACGAAAAACGGCTTACCCCGAAAAAAGGTAAGCCGTTGTTTTAAATGGCGCGCCCGGAAGGATTCGAACCTCCGACACCTTAGTTCGTAGCCAAGTACTCTATCCAGCTGAGCTACGGGCGCGTGGAGGGCTTATTATATATATGGAACGGTTCGAGTCAACCGAATCAGCCACTGTTCGAAATAATTTCCTGCAACGTTTACAATGCCGTACTCATTTTTCAACCGCTGAGGAGTATTTCGATATGAGTCTCGAACTGATCAGTTTCAAGCTCTGCCCCTTTGTTCAACGCGCCGTCATTGCACTGAAGGAGAAGCAGATTCCCTTCAATATCACCTACATTGACATCATGGATCCCCCTGACTGGTTCAAGGAGATCTCGCCACTGGGAAAGGTTCCCTTGCTCAAGGTGAATGATGAGGTGCTGTTTGAGTCTGCCGTGATCAGCGAATATATTGACGAAACCTCAGAAGGCAGTCTTCACCCCACGGACGCACTGGAAAGGGCTCAACATCGAGGATGGATTGAATTCGCCTCTTCATGCCTGGAGACACTCTTCACTATCAACACGACCGACAACCAGGAGAGCTACGATGAGGCCGTGGAAAACCTGAAAGGCCGACTGAGCAAGATTGAAGAGGTCTTGGGAGCAGGGCCATTTTTCGCGGGCGAGCAGTTTTCTCTGGTCGATGCAGCGTTTGCCCCGCTGTTGATGCGCCTTGGCCTGTTGAAAGAGCAGATCGATCTGGATCTGACTGGAGGGCTGAGCAAGGTTTCTGCCTGGAGTGAACAGTTGTTGGCTCAGGAGAGCATACAGCAGTCCGTAGTTGAAGAGTTTCCTGCCATCTTCCGTGGAATGTTGAAAGGCAAGGCAGGAGTGGCTGGCTCCAAGCTCTCTGACTAACCCTCTTCCAGCAACAGACAACTCGCGCGGTGGGTTTCGCTGACCCACCGTGTTTCTGGCTGCTCTTCACTACAGCGCGACATCGCCTGCGGGCAGCGTGGATGAAATGGACAGCCACCGGGTGGATCGATCGGAGAGCCCTGATCCCCCTGCAGACGGATCACTGTGCGTTCAGTCTTTGGATCAACCACTGGAACAGCGGCGATCAACGCCTGAGTATAGGGGTGACGCGGAGACTGCATCACCTCATCCACGCTCCCCTGCTCGACAATTCTTCCCAGGTACATAACCGCCACCTCCTGCGCAAACCACGAAACCACAGACAGATTGTGGGTGATGAACAGGTAGGAGAGGTGTCGCTGCTTCTGCAGTGAGCGTAGCAGGTTCAATATCTGAGCCTGCACTGAGACATCCAGAGCACTGGTCGGCTCATCACAGACGATCAACTGTGGCTCAACAGCCAATGCTCGGGCAATGGCAATGCGCTGACGCTGCCCACCCGAGAACTCATGCGGGTACCGTCCTGTCATATCGGCACTCAACCCAACCTGTTCCAGCAGCCGCTCGATACGTTGTTGCCGGGCATCAGCAGACATGGTACCAACCAGCGCATCCATTCCCTCTCCGACAATATCACCAACCATCATCCTTGGATTCATGGATGAATAGGGGTCCTGGAAGATCATCTGCAGCCTTGACCGTACCGCTCTTAATGGCGCTCCCTGTAAACGCTGTAGCGGCTGACCGGAAAAGTGGATCTCACCGTCAGTTGTATCCAGCAGACGCAGTATCGATTTTCCAACCGTCGTTTTTCCGCAGCCGGACTCACCTACCAACGCCACGGTCTGCCCCTGTCTGATGGTGAGATCGACCCCATCCACTGCACGTACATGACCACTAATTCGACGAAAAATCCCCCGATGAACTGGAAAGTGGACCTTCAGCCCCTGCAGTTCCAGTAGTGGCTCACCCACATTGAGGTCACCTTCAGGAGTCGCCTCATCAGAGCTTGCAAGCGGTGCCTCCTGTAACCGTTGACCACTTGGCGGAGGTAGCGGATCAGCACTGAACTGATGACAACGAGCCTGCTGTCCAGCCGGACCTCGATGCCACTGTGGTTCCTGCTGCTGACAGAGCACCCATCGCTGTTCACATCGGTTCTCGAAACGACATCCCCCGAATGCCATGGATAGCTGTGGCACCGCGCCCTGCAAAACAGAGAGTGGCTGGGAGCGTTTCTTTCGATCAGGCAGTGCCTCGAACAGGCGCTGTGTATAGGGGTGTGCAGGCTTCGAGAACAGCTGTTCCAGACTGGCATGTTCAACCAGCTGCCCCGCATACATCACTCCAACCTCATCCGCCATCTCGGCCACTACCCCAAGATCATGAGTAATCAACAGGATGGCCATCCCCCGCTCCCGTTGCAGTCGTCGCAACAGATCCAGAATCTGTGCCTGAATGGTCACATCCAGTGCCGTGGTGGGTTCATCTGCAATCAGCAACTCCGGCTCACCAGCCAGCGCCATCGCAATCATCACCCGCTGCTTCATCCCACCGGACAGCTGATGAGGATAGACATCGATACGATGGTCCGGGTCGGGAATCCCGACATCCTTCAGCAGGTCAATCGTCTGTTTACGTCTCTCTTTCCCATCAACCCCATGGTGGTGCAGGAATACCTCTCCAACCTGCTCTCCAACAGTCATCACCGGGTTGAGTGAGGTCATCGGTTCCTGGAAGATCATCGCCATCCGTCCGCCACGTACCGAACGCATCGACTGTTCGGAGGCATCCAGCAACGAGCTGCCATCCAGCAGCACCTCCCCACCAACCTGTTTCAGTACCACCTCCGGAAGCAGTTGCATGATCGACAGCGCCGTCATCGACTTGCCGCAACCGGACTCACCCAAAAGGGCAAAGGTCTTGCCACGCTCGATCTGGAGAGAAATACCGTCCACCGCACGAACCGTCTCGCCCCGGTTCTCAAACCAGACGCTCAGATTCTCAACCTGAAGTAGCGGCTTACCCATCGAACTCATTCACCCCGATATTCATCATTCACCTTCTCTGTATCCTGGGGTCGAACGCCTCGCGCACCACATCCGAAAAGAGGTTGGCGGCCAGCACCAGTACAAACATGAAGAGAAACGAGGCCAGCAGCGTCCACCAGACCACCGGCTCGCGCGCCATCTCCAGACGCGCCCCGTTGATCATATTGCCCCAGCTATACATGGTCGGGTCCACCCCAACCCCCACATAGGAGAGCACCGCTTCTGCCAGTACCAATCCACTGAAATCGAGTACGATGGAGATCAGCACCACATGCATCACATTGGGCAGGATATGACGGGTGATGATCCGCAGATGGCTCACACCGAAGGCATGCGCCGCACTGATGTAATCCATCTCTCGCAGCTTCAGGGTCTCCCCGCGAAGCAGGCGACACAACCCGGTCCAACTGGTGATCCCCAGAATGATGCAGAGAAAGAGCAGGCGCAGATCGGCACGCTCTTCCGTCGTCTCGAACAGCGCAGCATTGTTATCAATATAGACCTGAATCATCAGAATGGCTGCCGCAATCAGCAGCACTCCCGGAATCGAATTGAGCGTGGTATAGGTATACTGGATCAGATCATCGACCCACCCTTTGAAGTAACCGGCCATGATGCCCAGCAGTATCGCAAAGGGGAGCATGATCAAGGTGGTGAGAGTACCGATTACCAGTCCGGTACGAATGCTTTTCACCGCCTGATAGAAGACATCCTGCCCCACCTTGTCGGTACCCAGGATGTGATACTTGACCCCAACCTGGACAGCCATCATCACAACAACGGAGACCACCGCAGTCACTCCCAGGATCGTGCCCCACGGCACCACCTTTCGCTCCGACACCCCGGTTTCACGGCGCATTGCGCTGGACAGCCACTGCAACGGAGAACGATCCCCTCCTCCTCTCATCATCATTGCCAGCAACAGCGCCAGCAGGAACCAGAGCAGTACGCCCTGAACACCACCGGCAAGAAGTGAACCGAGCAGATCACTGTCACGCATCGAGGTATCCTGTAGATGCGTACCCCCGAACTGCAACCGAGGATAGTCACGCTGCGTCACACCCGCTTCATCCTCAATACTCTCTCGGCTATAGAGATGGGTTGCCAGCGGTGCCGAGTAGCTCTTTTCACTCTGCTCGCCCAGATCACCAACCAGCCAATCCAGTACGGTACGTGCCTCCACTGCAAAGTGAACATCCTCCCCCTCCTTCACCTCCAGCGTCGGCCGATAATGGATCGAATCAAGCAGCCCGATCACCACATAGACCAGCAGCACCACCAGTGACCCCATCGCCAGACGACTGCGGCCCACACGTCGCCACGGCTCAACCAGATGAGGGCGCTTGCGGGTGTAGTGAACACTCCAGAGAATCACCACGACCAGCAACCAGATCAACAGGTCGGTCCAGAGCAGAAGCGGCTTGAAGCCCAGATATGCGTAGAGTGAATCAAGCATCGGCAGTTTTTCGTTGACCTCTCTCCAAAATTTGCATCATGACAGACGGACCCGAGGGTCCACCAGTGTATAGGAGAGATCCGTCAGTAGCAGACCTATAATGTAGAGCACCGCACCCAGGAAGACCATTGCCCGCACAATTGCAAAATCCTGTGCATTGATGGCCTCAATGGTGTAACTGCCCAGGCCGGGGATGCCAAAGAACGACTCGGTAATCAGGCTGCCCATGAAAAGTAGCGGCAGAACCACCACAGCACCGGTCAGGATCGGAATCATCGCATTACGCAGCACATGCCGAAACAGCACCTCTCCTTCCGACAGCCCCTTGGCGCGGGCGGTACGAACATAATCCTTCCCCATCTCTTCCAGAAAGATGGTGCGGTACCAGCGCACGCCGGAGCCAATCCCGGATATCACGCCGATTGCGACCGGCAGGATCACGAAGCGCAGTGCATCCATTCCCCCCTCATAGCCGGAAATCGGTACCAGATGCATCAACTTGCCCACGACGAATTGACCGGCAATGATATAGAAGAGACCGGAAATCGACATCAGCACGACCGTCAAGACAATCCCGGAGAGTTCCAGATAGGTTGCCCTGAAATAGACCATCAGCAGCGCGAAGGTAATATTGGTAAGCAGCCCAAGAATGAAGGTAGGAACAGCAATTGCCAGACTGGGGCCCATCCGTTCGCGAATGTCCTTGCCGATATCACGTCCATCATCCGCAACACCAAAATCGAAACGGAACAGTTTGGTGGATTCCACATACAGTAGCGTCTCGCTGACCGCACCAAGTCCACCAGACTGACTGTTCCAGAAGAGCGGTCGATCATACCCCCGCTCCTGCTTCCAGTTGTCAATCGCCTCGGTAGTGACATGCTTCATTCCGAGCTGCATGCGCGCCATGTCATCCGGGGTGTTGACCACAAAAAAGAGGAAAAAGGTGATCAGATTGACCCCAACCAGTATCGGGAATGCATAAAGAACGCGACGCAGGATGTAATTGAGCATGTCAGGTCACTGGTTGGGGGCAGTCTGAATCAGTTACAGGTACTGATGAATAGTTACAATATAACAAGGCAACATCATTGGTAGGGTAGAATCCCGTAAATGGTACTCCTTTCCAGCTGGCAACTGTTGTCATATTAACACCATATGAACAGACGAATCCTCGCAGCCGATGACGATCTGGAGGTGCTGCATGCCTACCGGGCTGCGCTATCGTGGAAAAACAGAACGGTAGAGGGCCTGAAGGCCTTTATGGATAAGGTTGCAGACAGTAACCTGCTTATTGAGGATGAGTCATCCGAGCAGTATGAGCTTGACTGTGTCGAGAACGCCGCAGATGCAATCGATGCAGTCCGGGAAGCGCTGAGCGAGGAACGCCCCTATTTTCTGGCACTGCTGGACATGCGCATGCCACCCGGCCTTGACGGGCTTGAAGCGGCCGAACAGATTCGCAAACTTGACCCCAGAATCTACATCGTGATGATCACCGCCTACTCGGATCAGAACCCTGAAGAGATCTACAAAAAACTGCAGTATGGATTTCTCTATTTCCACAAGCCGTTTTACTCGGAAGAGTTGATACAGGTCTGCCGCAACTTTCAGGTGGCCTGGCAGCGCGAGCGGGAGCATGAGCAGCATCTTGAGCTGATGAAGGAGATCCAGCACCACAAGGAGCAGAATGCGAGACTGACCGGCATACGGGAAGTGACCAGCATGGTGTTGCACAACATGGGTAATGCGCTTGCCACGGTTGAGCACACCTCCTGGGAGATTGGCAACATGGTCGACAACATCGGCCGCCTTCCCCAGGTACTTGAAGAACTGACCGAGGACCTGCTGCAGATCGAGGATGCTGAATCCCGTGCAACGCAGATGCACCGGAGCCTGGAGCAGATCACACAGTGGATTCACCAGGAGATCAACGAGAAGCTGAAAGAGCGCAGTACACAGCTCTCCAACGTGGTCCATCACATCATTGAAGTGATGGAGATGCAGCACCACAACTCAATCGCGGACGAGCAGCCGCAGATGGTGACCTTTTCCGCCCTATTCAACAGTGCCATGCTGGTGCTGCGCAGCTATGCCAACAACCGTCAGATAGAGACCCGGATTGAAATTGACCAGGCACTGCCGGGACTGCTCTGGCCCAGAAACCGTATGGTGCAGATTCTGGTCAATCTGATGAAAAACGGGTTTGAATCGATTGCGCAGGAGCATCGACACCAGGTTATCGAACAGGGCAATGAGGACTACCGGGGACAGTTGCTGATCCAGGCGCACTACTTGCCGAACGACACCCCTGAAAGCGTTCGCTTGACCATCCAGGACAATGGGGCCGGTATTGCACCAGAGACTCAAGAAACTCTGTTTACCTTTGGAGAGACGACCAAGGAGCAAGGAAGTGGGGTTGGTCTGCACTGGGTACGCCAGGAACTGATCAAACTGCAGGGCACCATTACCCTTGAGAGTGCCGGCAGCGGCCGGGGCGCTCTGGCCGTGGTGACACTGCCGGCCTTTATCTATAACAGTTCACAGGCCTGACCTGACAATTGCTACTCTTTCAGCATCCCGACCTGCTCCTTGACTGGTTGCGCCTTGAGCCACGGGACGATGCTATTTGACAGTCGTTACAGATACTGCTTCAACTCTCTCTTCAATTTCCCCTTGTCGATGGGCTTCCCTACAAAACCATCACAACCCGCCTCGGAGAACTGGTCACGATGCTTCTGCATCACATTGGCAGTCAATGCAATCACCGGGGTATCGATACCTCTCTCACGCAACACTCTTGTTGCCTGGATACCATCCATTTCGGGCATCTGCATATCCATCAGGATCGCATCAAATCTCTGGGTGGTTGCCAGATCAACGGCCTCCACTCCATTTTTGGCGATGGTGACCTGCAACCCCATCTTCTCCAGAATGCGTTTCTCCAGCAGTTGAAGCTCCAGCGTATCCTCTGCAACCAGAACGTGGCCATGGAGTTTTTCATCCCGCACTGAAACCGACGCACCTCTATGTTTGATGCCCTGTTCCTTGAGATCGCTTCTCCTGTAGGGGAGGATCAACTGGAAGATCGAACCCACCCCCTCACGACTGGAGAAATCGATCGTCCCTCCCATCAATTCTGCCAGATTCAGCGAGATATAGAGACCCAACCCACTGCCGCCGAAGCGCCTTGATATCGATCCATCTGCCTGCTCAAAGCGACTGAAGAGTCTGTCCAATGTATCCGGAGACATTCCAATGCCTGTATCTTCCACAGTGAAGAAGATTCTCTCGCCTTCCGTATGGGTTATCAGTGATACCCCCCCTTTCTCGGTAAACTTAAGCGCATTACCGATCAGATTGATCAGCACCTGCCCAACTCGCTGACCATCCCCGATTAACAGAAACTCTTCTTCATTACGTTGATCAACCTTGAATTTGATGCCTGCATCCTTGGCACGGATTTCAAACATGTGTTCCAAATCCTGAAGCAGAAATGTGAAGTCATAGGGTGCCTCCTCAATGGTAAATTTTCCCGACTCAATCTTTGACATATCCAGGATATCGTTGACCAGTGCCAGCTGTGATTTACCGGCACTCCGTATCGAGTGCAGCAGATCAGCAGCATTGCTCTGGACACACTCCTGCTTGCCACAAACCCCTTCCTCCAACAGGTACTCACTGTTGCCGATAATTGCCGTCAAGGGGGTGCGAAGCTCATGACTCATGGCGGCAATAAACTCATCTTTCGCCCGTGTCGCCTCCTGCTGAGCAAGCTCAATCCCTTTCCGGTCGGAGATATCACTAAATCCTCCCACCATACGCAAGGGGTTTCCTTCCAGATCACGTTCGATCACTCTACCCCGGTCCAACACCCAGATCTCCTGACCACTCTTGCGGATCATCCGATGTTCGCTGGTATAGATCTCGACCTCATTGGAGAGACAGTCACCAATTCGCTGCATCACCAGCTCCTGATCCTCCGGGTGGACCAACTCTGTAAACATCTCGACAGGATGAGCGTGATACTCCTCACCGACACCGATATAGTCGAGCCACTGCTGGTTGTGGCGCACCAGATTGCCTGGGATATCCCAATCCCAAATTCCATCCCCTATGGTGTCAATGATCGCCTCAATAAAGAGATGCTTCTGCTCCAACTGCTGATTGAGTTTACGAACTTCCAGCAGATTCTTGATCTGCTGATTTTCCAGACTCTCAAGTCTTTCCCGTCCCATTTCACTAATGGTCTCGGCAAGCTCGAGCAAAAACCCCATTACGGTTTCAACATACTCCTCCGTATAGATCGGAACGCTGGATAGCGCCTCAAGATAGGCGGTTTGATCAAAATTGAACCGTATCGCCTGATTAATGAAAAAGTCACGATCCGGCTCTCCAAACAGGAATTGTCCGGTATAGAAATTACCTACATGTTCGCCACTAATCGTGACCGGTACAGCAACATCAACCAGACCGTTTTTGCAGCGATAGACATTGTAACGCTCTCCCTTGTCAAGTTGTCCTGCTATCGCCGTATCACTTTCGGTACATCTACAGGCGGTATCAGGATTGACACGATGGAATTTGGTACAGATATCCTGCCATCCGGTAGCAATCAGAATATTACCCTCCAGATCCAGCAGCGCAGTTGCAATCTGATTGATTCTGGTAAAGCTTTCACAAAGCCGAGTAAGCCTCGGAATATCAACCAGCTGTTCGAGACGGGATTTCATTACCTGACCAGTGTAATACTTGTTCGACTCAAGAGTATCTCTGCCGCTACCCCTGCTGCTGGCGCAAGGATTGACGCTCCTTGCTCCGTATGCCGCGCCATGCAGGAATCACCAGCATCAGTAACAACAGCCCCCCCCCCAACAGTGGCCACAGAACCGGACGGTTCCATGCCATCCTCATCCGCTCCCGTTGCCGTGGGTCGACTCGGACATATTTGAGTTTGTTGTTTGCCATCAGATTGGGCTTGGTATTGTGGTACCACTGATGATAGAGACCGAAGTTCATTGGATGAAAGCCCCAGATCCATGGTGCATCCTCACGGAGAATCGCCACCATGTGATCAATCACCTGCTGGCGTTGAGAGTCGCTCTCCATGTTTTTCATCTGCTCAAACAGCCGATCAAACTCCGGGTTGGCGTAGTTGGCGGCATTCTCTCCATTCTTCCCCATCTTGGCATTCGGCCCATAGAGCAGAAACAGAAAATTCTCCGGGTCCGGATAGTCCGCATTCCATCCCCAGCTGAAGATTTGTGCACTGCCATTGAGCATCTTGTCCTGGAAACGGTTGTAGTCCGTATTGCGAATCACCAGCTGAATATCGAGCTTCTCAAACTGCTTGCGGTACCAGTCGAGCCGCGCCTTGTCATCCGGCCCACCGGCAGTGGTATCAAAGTGGAGCGTCAAGGGTTTCCCACTCTCGGCATCCCGCCCTTCGGGATAACCCGCCTCAATCAACAGTGTCTTCGCCTCATCGATTGAGCGACGTACCGGTTTACCGTTTTCCCAACGATAAACCAGCGGATTCATCCCCGCCCTGCCATCCTGGTGCCCGAAGATGCCTGCCGGCAGTGGTCCTTGGGCGGGGATACCACGTCCGTTGGCAAAGATCGAGATGTACTCTTCAAAGTCGACCGCAATGGAGATCGCCTGCCGCAGCTTGCGTGCCCGCTCTCCATCTCCACCAACAATCGGATCGACCATATTAAAGCCCATATAGAAGATCGAGGTGGAGACGGAGGTCTGTAGACGCACCCCCTGCTCCTCCATCTCCCGAGTCAGTTCCGCCTCTCCACGAGCTGAAAATTGCACCGCCTGATCGAAGCTGTCCGAACTGATGCCGGAAGCGTCATAGTAGCCTTGGAGAAACTTGTTCCAATAGGGAATATTCTCCTTCTCCAGACTGAATTCCACCCGATCGAGGAAGGGAATCGGCTTGCCTGCATCTTCAAGCAGCCCCTGCTCGTAATCATCTGGCTCCCCGTCCACGGGATAGTGTGCACCATAGTAGTTGGGATTACGTTCCAGAACCATCTTGCGGTTGGGATTGTTGACCGTCAGCATGAATGGGCCGCTTCCGACCGGATACCAATCCAGTGTAATGTTCTTCTGCCGTAGTTGGGGACGTGCATAAAACTGCTCAACCTCCCACGGCATGGGTGCAAAGAACGGCATCGCCAACCAATAGAGAAACTGCGGATATTTGCCATTGACCTTGATGCGATAGGTGTGTGCATCCACCTGCTCCACCCCTTCCAGTCTGAATTGCCGCAAATCGAGCCACTGATCGGAATCCTGTTTTCGAGCCTCTTTCAGTGCCTTCCGCAACGGTTGCAACCCTACGATATGTTCACTCATCAGACCGAAAATCGGTGAGTGGACTGCAGGATGGGCCAGCCGCTTGATCTGATAGATGAAGTCCTCCGCTGTCACCTCCCTGCTTCCCATCTGCGGAAAGTCACCCAGCGACTCCGCCTGCTCAGTCGCCAGTTCGTCAAATGGTGAAAATGCCGGATGGGGCTGATAGCGCATCCCCGGACGCAGGGTCACCTCATAGATCGACCAGGCAATCTCCTCTGTATCCGCATCAGCCGTCAACCTGCTCCCTTCTGCATCGTAGTAGCGCACGGTCGGCATCTGCATAGCAGCCAGCGGCTCCAGTGCGTAGGGGCGCTTCAGATAGTGATATTGCAAAGGCGGCTCATAGATTTGGCCGATAAAGGTGTATTCATTTGAGCTATAGGAGCGCGCCGGGTCAAGGTGTTTGGGCCTTCCGGAAAAAGAGGAGTAGAGTACCTGCTCTTCCCCGCTCACCAGCGAATAAGGGCTGTTCCAGCTCTGTGCAGCCAACCAGCCGGGAACCATCCACAACAGCACCAGCAGGCTCACAGTATGGGTAACCACGCTTTTTATCTTGTTACTATTCACCTTGTCTGTGTAGAATATCGGCCTGTCGGCACGGAAAATTTCCGTCCTGTCTGTAACTGACCGGATACCGGTCGGATCACATTTCAGATCATAACAGAATTGGCATCAAGAATAATTTGAAGAGGTCTTGTCATGGGGTTTATGCAGGGTAAAAAGGCACTGATTCTAGGGGTTGCCAGTAACCGCTCAATCGCTTGGGGTATTGCCAGATCGATGCATCGCGAAGGGGCAGAGATCGCATTGACCTATCAGGGTGAGAAATTGGAAGGCCGCGCCACCAAGCTGGCAGCCGAGCTCGATAGCGATATCGTGATCCCCTGTGATGTTGCCAGCGATGAGGATATCCGCAACACCTTCAAGACGCTGTCGGAAAGATGGGATGGCCTGGACTGCCTGGTCCACTCCATCGCCTTCTCGCCCAAAGGAGAACTCGATGGCCGTTTTATTGACTCGGTCACCCGCGATGGATTCAGAATCGCCCACGACATCAGCTCCTACAGCTTTGCCGCAGTCGCCCGTGAAGCGCTACCGATGATGGAGGGGCGAAACAGCTCGATGCTGACCCTGACTTATCTCGGTGCGATTCGCTCCATTCCCCACTACAACGTAATGGGGCTGGCCAAGGCGAGCCTTGAGGCCAATGTACGGGCCATGGCTGCCGATCTGGGACCGGACGGAATCCGGGTAAACGGTCTTTCAGCCGGACCGATCAAGACGCTTGCCGCCAAGGGTATCGGTGACTTCAATCTGTTGCTCGACTACTCGGAAAAGAACTCTCCACTACGTCGCAATGTCACCATTGACGAGGTGGGTAATGTGGGCGCTTTCCTCTGTTCCGATCTTGCCTCCGGTATGACCGGAGAGATCACCTACGTGGATGGCGGCTACAATACCACCGGCATGGCGGTTCACGGCGTCAAACCGGGTGCTGATTAAGCAACTGCCTGATCAGCATGGCTGCCTGTTGTATCAGTTCGGCTGAGGGGCACTGATCCGACTCGACAATACCGACGCCTACCATCTCCAGTTGATCCGGCAGGTCTCCCAGCTGTTGACCGAGGGACACTGCCTCAACAACCCCTGCATTGTGGCTGGAGAGTACCGACTGACCAGATAGCAGGTCATCCACGTTCAATCGCATGATTCGTTCACTCTGACAGCGGATTGCATCGACCAGTACGACCCGCTGGTAGCCTTTCATCAACTCCAGCAGTGTCAGACCGGGGCGGTCTGTCTGTATCAAATCGATATGATTCGGCTCTACATCTCGCAGCAGATCAACCACCAGCCAACCCGCCTGATCTCCCCCAAACGGGCTACCCACACCGATCACTACCTGTTTCATGAACGTTGCAGACGCAGATCAAGGAAGTGGGTTGCGCAGGAGATACAGGGATCATAGTTGCGGATCACCTGCTCTCCACGCAGCCGCAGTGACTGCTCACTCCGGTTCAACCCGAACGTGGTTAATGACGCACGCAGGTCGGCCTCAATCCGTGCCTGATTCTGGCTGGTGGGTGGTACAATTCTGGCAGCACGGATCACGCCCTGCCGATCAATCTCGTAGCGGTGCCATAACAGACCGCGTGGGGCACAGGTCGCACCATACGCAGTCCCCTCCCGTGGCAAGAACTCAGACCAGGAGGCGTCCGGTTTTTGGTATGACTGCAGCAACGCCATCGCCTCCAGCACCACCTGATAGAGCTCCACACCACGCGCCATCACACTGTCAAACATGTTGTGGCTGGGAAAACGGATACCCAATTGCTCACAGAATTGCCTGACCTGCGGCAACAGCTGTGGATAGTGAAGATTGAGTCGGGCCAGCGGTCCCACCAGATAGGGCTGACCATCAAGTAGCGCATGAAAGGCGGTGGAGTGGGCCACTTGAACCTCTTCAAAATGATTCTCAAAGGATTCGATCGGCACCGATAGCCCCTGATCCGTACAGATCTCTCTTCCGAACATGGGGTATACCTCCCCCTCGTCCAGTGCCACCGAAACAAATGACTGAGACTCATCGGGCAATTCCAACGTCACCAGCCAGTGTAGCAACGCCTCCACATCTTCAACGGCCGCCTCCACTTCATCCAGTAACTGCACGACCTGCCGTACTTCGGGAGCATGATGAAAACCACCGATACGAGCCCCGATTGGATGGACCGAGCGCCCTCCCAGCAGGGTCATCAGTCGATTTCCCAACCCCTGCAGGCGAAGACCACGTCGAACCTCATCCGGGTATTCGCTCGCCATCGAAACCACACTGTTGTGCCCCAGAAAATCGGGGGCTGCCAACAGATGGATGTGGAGGCTATGACTCTGTATCCACTCTCCACAGTAGAAGAGGCGACGCATCTGCTCAACCCATGGAGAGACCTCCCCCTCAAATAGTGATTCGACGGCCTGCAGCGCACTCATCTGATAGGCCACCGGGCAGATACCACAGATTCTGGCCACCATCTCCGGCAGATCATCGACAGAACGCCCCTCAAGGAACTTTTCAAAATAGCGGGGTGGCTCGAAGATACGCAGTTGCAGAGAGACGATCTCATCCTCCTCAACCACCAGATCAAGCGCTCCCTCTCCCTCAACCCGGGCCAGCACCGGCACCTCCAGATGAATCCGGCGGGACTCACTCACGGTGTCGCTCCCGATACGGTCCAGTACTCCAACCAGGTGATAATTGCGGATGCAGCGCTCCTCCACATCGTCCAAGACAAGGCGCAACCATGCAGGCATAGCATTCTATGTCAAATGGTTGTAACGCCGTATTGGGCGCTGTGGAGAGCGCCCTGGGGGCAGGCCAAAAAATACTCATCTGCTTCGTTGTCCTCCTTTGAATTAGCTATGGCTAGTCCTTCAGTCGTCCGCCTTGCAGCTAAGCATTTTTCGGCCTGCTGCATCCGTAATTATCACCTGGTTGGAGTACCAGCATTGGAATGGATCATCTCAAAGCGTTGCTCAATCGCCCGCCCTGTCAGTCCCAACCCGGAAAAGCACTGTTCCTGTGAGTGCCAGTTGGGATTGTCAACCGGCCCGCTGCAACCATAACAGTCACGCCCGTAACGGGGACAGATCGCTCCGCAACCGGCCCGTGTCAACGGCCCCAGACAAGGACTTCCCTGGCTAACCAGGGTACAGACGGTGCCACTGCGCTTGCAGCTCTGGCAGAGCGGTTCGGCATATCTTCCCGGGACAACCCCATGCAGCAGATCCTTGATCACCGGAAGAAGCTGCTCGCTGCGAATCGGACAGCCCCAAAGCTCCAGATCGACCCTGACATGATCGGCAATCGGTGTTGAGTGCTGCAGACTGGCAATCGTCTCCGGGGTTGCATAGAGTGCCGCCCGCCAGTCTTCATCATCCCTGATATTTCTAAGCGCCTGAACCCCGCCCGAGGTGGCACAGGCTCCGATCGTAATCAGCAATCCACTATCACGCCGAATCTGCCGGATACGTTCGAGATCCTCCGGTGAAAAGATACTCCCTTCGACAAAGGCGATATCAACCCTGGTCTCCGGCTCCACCATTCCGGCCTCTGCAAAATGGACAATCTCCACCAGGCCGGCCAACGCCAGCAACCCCTCTCCCATGTTGAGAAAAGCAAGCTGGCAGCCATCACAGGAGCTGAACTTGTGAACCGCTACGGTTGGCCTCTCCATCGCTACAACCCCCTCACCTTCAACAGTGATGCGACCTCACACCAGTTGAAGACCGGTCCATCCCGACAGATGAACAGACTTCCCAGCTGACAGTGACCACAGAAGCCATCTCCACATTGCATATTCCGCTCCAGACTCAACCAGATCCGTTCTGCCATCACCCCACGCTGCAGCAGTGCCTCGCCTGCAGCGATCATCATCCCCTCCGGACCACAGAGCATGACCACTGCCCGTGGAAGATCAATCTCCATTCCATCCAGATGATCGGTCACCTGATCGGTATGCCATGGCCATGGGGCCGCCTTCTGGTGGTCACAGCACAGTACCACCTCGGTACGGGCCATTCTGCTCCAGTGTTCGAAGCGCTCAGGGAAGGCCAGATCCTGATGGTGACGCACCCCTTCGAGGATTGCCAGGCGACCAAACTGTTCCCGTCGCTGCTCAATCTCGGTGATCGCTGCAACCACCGGGGCACAACCCAATCCGCCAGTAAGGATCACCACATCCCTGCCTTCAGCCTGCCGCATGGGCCAGCCCCGGCCATAGGGCCCACGCAAGCCGATCTGCGCCCCGGGCTTCAGTTGCTGTAACCCTCGTGTGGCTCGTCCGACCGCACGTATGGTGTGATTGATCAGCTCCGGTTCACTACAGTCACAGACGATCGAGATCGCCACCTCTCCCACACCATGCAGGTAGACCATATTGAACTGTCCCGGATCAAAACGGTACTGCTGCCGCTGATCCGAATTGACCAGCCGCAGGCGTAAGGTGAACACATCCTCATTCTCCTGCAGATAGTCCACCACCTCCGCAGCCATCGGAATCCTGGAGGGATGGTCAGCCATCATGCTCGCCTGCCAGAAAACGGTTGGCCTCGGCAACCAGATCAATGCCGACCGGACACCATGTGATACATCGACCACAGCCGACACAGCCACTCTCTCCAAACTGGCCATGCCACCCCGCCAGTTTATGAGTCAGCCATTGACGATATCGCTCCTTCCGTCCACTCCGGATCGGTATCCCATGCAGCTGGCTATGCGCATCACTGAAGCAGGAGTCCCATACCCGCTGGTGGATACTGTGGCTGATTTCCAGTGACGCGACCTCCTCTTCCCGATGACAGAAACAGGTGGGGCAGAGCGCTGTGCAATTTCCACAGGCAAGGCAGCGATCTGCAACCTGCTGCCAGTATGCACTCTCTTCCCTGCCCTGCAGCACATAGCGAAAATCACCTGTTCCCAGAGCACGCTGCTGCTGTTCCGCTGCATCATGGATCTGCCGATCAGCCAATTCCAACTGTTCAGAGGTGGCCTCCGCGAGATCCAGTGCAGCAATGACTGCGCTACCCTCATCGCTTCCCGCTCTCAGCAGAAAGCCACCTTCCAGTTCATCCAGCCGCAGGTCATAATCATCTTGTGGTTCAGGCCCAGTGCGGGCCGAGACACAGAAACAGGTCGGGGCCGAACGTGCGCAACTCACCACGATCAACAGGCGTTTGCCATTTCTCTGCCGGTACCAGGGGTCCTCGCCACCCGTTCGCAGAAAATGACGATCCATCAGCCTGATGGCATGTAAATCACAACTGCGCAGGCCGAAGATGGCAACAGCTGCATGATCGTCCATCCCTTTGAAGTGAAGTGATCCATCCTCACCCCGCTCAGAGCGCCAGAGCGGCTGTTCTGGTGGGAGCAGTTGGGCCTTGATACCTGAAACGCCGACACTCCAGTCAAATCGCCGCTCGGAGTTGTTCGTGGTCAGGCGATAGGCGCCGGGACGTTGTTGATCCTGAATGCCGACCGGAAGCTGATCGCTTCCGCTGATGGTACGGTAGACAACCGCTCCATCCACCACCTGCGGTCCGATTATGGCGTAACCGACACCAGACACTTCCGTGAACAGATGTTCAAGTTGTGCTGCAGGAAGAAACCGTACCTCCCTCTTCTCCACGTTG
The DNA here is from genome assembly GCA_964344785.1 of uncultured Piscirickettsiaceae bacterium. GTDB lineage: Bacteria > Pseudomonadota > Gammaproteobacteria > Thiopontia. The sequence continues at coordinate 3,061 of CAYFOR010000047.1, read as the reverse complement.
TCCCCCCGATGTGAGACTCGACTCATGGTCTTTTCTGATTACACACCCACCCAATCGATCAGGCAAGCACGCTGTAACCACTCCCATCTGATAATAGGTCAGCCTGTTATTATTGTCGAATCATCTGAATACAGTGATACAACCATGCTATTTCATGAATTTTTCCGAGAACTGCCGGTTCAATTTCCAGCTATTGACGTTATGATGAACCAACTTCACAAGTTCATTTTTATCAAATGGTTTGCTCAATATTGTGAAGTTACCTCTTAAAATACCTTCCGCCATTTCAAGGCTATAGTCGGAATAGGCGGTAACGATCACCAGAAAGAGGTTTCGGTCAATCTCCTGGATCTGCCTGGCTGCTTCAATCCCGTCAATTCCCGGCGGCATCCTTACATCCATCAGTACCACAGAGAAAGGATCATTGGCGGCTATGCTCTCTCTAACCTGCTCTACTGCATCCACACCCTGGGATACCGTAGTCAACTGCAGACAGGGGCCCTGATCGGCCTGAGTAGCCTCATGCCCCAGCAACTGCTCCAGCAGCGGATCAACCGGATCAGGCTCAAACAGCATCTGATAAGCCTTGCGGACTGCAGGATCATCATCCGCAGCAAGGATTCTATAGCATTCATCAACCACTATTGTGTACCAGTTGGAAACGGAAAAGAGATTCCGGGCGAAAGAGAGGTCATGCTGCAGTGGTCATCTCGTCAATCAACCGATAGAAGTCTGCACTGCCGAACGGCTTCAGAAAAAGTCGCACCGCATTTTCCTGCAGGAATTGGAGGTTGTCGGGATCATTGATTGAGCTGCCGGTAATCAGTACGATCGGTACTGCAGGCAACATCTTCCGAATCACCTTGATTGCATCCATTCCATCCATACCCGGCGGCATATTTCGATCAATCAGAATCAGATCATAACAGGGTTGCGCACATTGTCTGATCAACTCAATCCCCTCTTCTGCACCAAACGTGTAATCAACCTCATACGAAACCCTCGGCGCTGCACCATCAACAGCCGACTCTGTCAGGCCCGGCAAACTGGAGCCATCCTGTCGACGTGCCAGTGCCTTTTTGACCATTGCATGGATGATGCGATCATCATCCATAAACAGCATCCGTATTCTTTTCATAACAAGCCAAATATAGAACTATTCACCGATACCTGTAACTGAGTCAGACTGCCTCTGAAATCTGCCAGATCAAGGTAGCAAAATCAATACAACCTGACTACCCGCACAAAATGGTGTTCAACACGAGTGCCGGAAGCCCCTTTGGGTAACCGAATGTCTCACGGCACCGCTACTTGAAATACCCCGGAAAAGAATCGTCCTCCTCCTTTTTCTCTTGATCACCGGACTGAATATCAGTCAGACGATATGCCATTGTGATGGTACTCCCCTGGTCGGAGAACCGAATCCAGTCAGACAGTGCCTGAATGATCGACAGTCCTCTGCCATGCGCGGTTACCTCACCCTGTTGTCCCATCGGCTCGGGATCATGATGCTGTCGTCGCCACTGTTGATGGTCAAAGCCTGAACCACTGTCAGAGACCGTGAAGAGCAACCTCTGCTGATCACCACTGACTCGATACCCGCACTCAAGCCGGACGGTCCCCTTTCTCAGCGACATCAGTCGCTCCTGTTTCATCAGATAATAGTGCTCGAAGCCATCTGCGGTCTCTTTCATTGTTGACTCAAGTCCGAGCAGGCCGTGCTCCAGTGCATTGGACCAGGACTCATTCAACAACGTGAAGACTTCACGCTGAACCTTGCTGCCGAAGGTAATATGCCGTCGAAGCCGATCAACAACCTGTTGGACGAAAGTGGAAACAGGGTCTTCATCCTCTCTAAGTGCGTCGACTCCCAGTTCTAATGAATAACTCCAGACAAGGTTCCCAATCCCGTCATGCCCGGTGTCGTGGTCATGATGCCCTGAATTGGTCGGTATATCCTGCTGAAGGATCGCCAGTTCCATTACGGTGATGTCGTCTTTCTGCCCGACCCCATCGGTATGGTGGTCAATGAATTTGGCCAGATAGCGGGGGATATCCAGCTGCACCTCATCCGTATCAAACCCTGCTATGGTGGCAACCATCTCTTCCACCTGCTGCTGCCCTACCATCTCCCCCTGTTGATTGACCGCTTCGGTAAGACCATCACTGCTTAGAAAGAAATGATCCCCCAACTTCGGAAACAGATCATTTGAGCGCAGGTTCATCTGTTGACTCGCCACAATTCCAAGAGGGAGATGGCTGGAATCAATCCGCTCGATGATCTCTCCTCCGGAGGGGCGGACAACCAGCAATGGAGGCATTCCACAGTTCCAGATCCGTACAAGATCCCGTCCGTGACGTTCCAGAGAGAGAAAGATGGAGGCGCAGAATAGACCACTCGGCAATTTTTTGTAGAGCCGATCATTCACTTCCTTCACAATCTGTGACATCGGAACACCACTGCGGGCAAGCTGCAGGAAAATTTCCGTGACCAGAATCGAGCCGAGCGCTGCAGTGATACCGTGCCCGGTAAAATCCCCCATCATGATCCGCAAACCGTTATCCGGAGAGCGCTCGACCAGCAACAGATCCCCGCTCAACAGGACACTGGGACGCAACAGGCTGCGAATCTCCGGAAAACGCTCGGGACGAAAACCGGAAAAGTTCAGAAAGATCTTACGGGCAATCTCCCGCTCTCGCTGATCGAGTGGTGTCAACTCCGACGCTGTCACACTACTATGGTTCACAATCAAGCGGGCCGCATGAATGCAATATACCGCACCCGTTCAGCCTGTCGATCCGTTCACTCAAAACGGAACAGCTGATCGTAGTGGGACATCTTGAGCGCCTCCAGTACAACCCCCTTTGCACCCTTGATGGCGATGGAAGATTGCTCTTCACCGGCATGTTCACGCAGCAGGATCAACATCCCCAACGCCGCACTATCGATATAGTCGACCTCGTCAAGATCAACGGTATACTGAATATCCCCCCCTTTGGGGTTGTCCTGATAGGCCCTGCGGAATGCCTGGTAATCCTTGAATGAAAATTTACCCGTAAT
>CAYFOR010000046.1:0-21238 GCA_964344785.1 uncultured Piscirickettsiaceae bacterium | reverse complement strand
TGTTTTATGCAGTCAAATGAGTTTTTGGCCTGTAACGTTGGGACACCAGTGGTGTTGTCTATATCCTGGTGCTGCTGCTTCTGCAGGCACCGGTACAGATGTCATGGTCCTATGATCGCCTTGAGAACGGTGGCACACTGGTGGAACAGTCCTCCATAGCGTCTTCTGTCGATCAGCATCACTGTCATGATGGAGGCAATCAATCCTCTTCCATGATCGGTTGTCATGACTTGGGTTGTTTGTTGTGTGGTGTTGCTATTCAAACAGATATCCAGCATTTTGAAACGGATATCACAGGTATGTTATTGACCATCCCGGCAACCATTGGGGCACCCCATCCGGAACAGCCTGTCGAGCTTCGCCCACCCAAACAGGTACTCTCCTGAGCGCACGCTGCGCTGATCTGCAGCGAACACTGACAGTCATTCTGTCACTAACAACGCTTTCTTCTGCGGGAGTCATTACCATGTCTCAATATTCTAGGTATGCCATGTCACGTGCATGGTTACTTAGCCGGTTCAGTGTCATTGTCCCTCATAGCCTTCCAGCACGGTTGGCTGTGCTGGCCCTGTTTGCGGTTGTCACCCCGGTTCGTGCTGACAACTCCTTGTCTGCTTATGAAACCATGCTGGAACAACTTCAGTACCATCCTTCAGTACTCATAGCCGAATCCAGTGCCCGCAAGTGGAAAGCAAATGCTGCAGGTGCGTTGGGCCTGCCAAACCCCAACGTGACCCTCGGTCTCAACAACCTTCCGGTCAACAGACCGACCCAGTTTGATCGCTACCTGCCCAGCAGTCGCAGCCTGGAATTCAAACAAACGCTACCTGGTTTGGATGGAAGAGAGGCACTTCGAAACACCCGTCTTGCCCGAGCTGACCTGGCCACTCTGGAAAGGATTGAGGTTATGGCTGGGCTCAGGAAACGCCTGATCATCGCTTTTGCAGAGCGGCAGCGGATCAGGGAATCTAAGGTCGCATTGGACCACAAGGTGGCTTTACTGCTGGAACTGGAGCGTTGGCTGCGCGGAGAAATGGAGGGTGGCGGTGCAGTGTACAACCGCTTCGATGAACTGGATGTCCAACAAGGGAGGATCAGGGAGCAGCGGCTGATGTTGGAAGGAGAGGATCAGCGCTGGCAGGCTGAGTTGCGTCAGTTGATCGATCGCAACCCGGAAGATATTACCCTGCCACCGATTTCAGTCCGATCATGGGGAGGCGCACCAGAAGAGTTGATTCCTGTGCAGGTGGCACTTGGCAAACTGAAGGTGGCCAGAGGTGAAGTCAGGGAGCGACAGGCCGCATTTGATCCCGACTATGCAGTGGGGATGGCGTGGCAACAGCGGGAAGCAGGGGCCAACTTTGATGGTGATGACTGGTTTACCCTGAAGTTTACCGCCAGCATTCCTCTCTGGGCCGATACGAATCAGAAACCCAAGCTGGCATCGGCAGAGGAGGCCGTAACCAGAGCTGTGGCAGAGCAGGAGCAGCAGCTACGCATCGCAAGAGCCGAGTACGACAGTGCACTGGCCGACTACCAGACCACCGATGCACTGTTGCAGGCCCTGTCACAACGTAGTGCAAGGCTGAAGGATCTTGAGGCTTCCAACCGTCGTCGTTATGAAGCCGGGGAGGGAGCGCTGGAGATGGTGGTAGAGCCTGCCATCAAACGCGCTGAGCTGGCGATGGAGTTGGCCAAACAGAGGGCACGGCACACGATTGCTGCGGCACGTATCAACGCCCTGATCATGGAGCCTGAGAAATGAGTCCCGTCAATTCTGCTTTTACGGCCATGCTGACATGCTTGTTGTTCTTGTGGAGTCTGTCGGCAATGGCGACGGAAGAGGGGGGGGCCCCCTCGGCTGAAGCCGTAACGAAGTACACCTGTCCCATGCATCCTCACTATATTGCCGATGAGATGGGTACCTGTCCCATCTGTGGTATGGATCTTGTGTCGATAGAACATGAACAGACTTCGGGGATGGACGATACAGGAGACCTGGAACGAGCCATCGTGACGGTTCCCGCTGAGACCATACAGAACATGGGGATTCGCTATAGTCGTGCCGAGCCTACCCTGTTCGGCCGCCGGGTCCGGGCCTATGGCATTGTTGCCGAAAACGAGCGGATGCGTAGTGAAGTGTCCAGTCGGGTTGCGGGATGGGTCGAATCTCTTGCCGTGACTGCAGTAGGAGATGAAGTGAAGCGTGGCAACCTGCTCTATCACCTGTTCAGCCCCGAGCTGGTCGCAGCACAAAGAGACTATCTCAGTGCGATGGAGCGCAGCAGCGAGAAGCGTATTCACTCTGCGGCAGTGCGTCTGGCCGCTCTGGGAGTTTCAGACACGTTTGTCGATACGTTAACCACCAGTAAGGAGGTGGTCGAGCGGGTTCCTTTCTATGCGGAAGCCGATGGTACCGTAAGCGAGCTGCGTGTCAGTGAGGGGGCTTATGTACGTCCGGGCGAGACCCTGGTGGTGACTCAGGACTACACCACAGTATGGATCAATGCAGCCGTGGCCGAGAAGGATCTGGCAGCCATCACCCTTGGAACACCGGTTCGCGTGATGCTGCCCAACCTTCCGGGCAAGGAGATCAATACTGAAGTGGACTACATCTACCCAACGGTTGATTCATCCAGTCGTACAGGTACGGTGCGGCTGCAGTTGTTTAACAGGAAGGGGCTACTGCGTCCTGGGGCCTATGCCGACCTGCTGTTCGAGGTGGGTATGGATCGCCGCCTGGCTGTTCCGGACAGTGCGCTGCTGTTTGGAGCCGATGGTGCCTATCTGGTGGTCGCTCTTGATGAGGGTCGTTTTCAGCCCCGCAAGGTTACGACCGGATTGAGTAGTGGTGGGATGACCGAAGTGACGGGTGGGCTGGAAGGCGATGAGCGGATTGTTGTCTCGGGCCAATTTCTGATCGACTCGGAGAGTACCCTGCGTGAATCCTTTCAGAAGTTGCAGCGTCTGAAGCTGGATCTGGCCGATCTTTCACTGGGAAAGAGAGAGATGGCGATGATGGATCATCTGATTGATGCAGGCCTGTACCTGCATGAGGCACTGGTTGATGGCTACGATGTGACTGCCGAGCAGTTGCAACCGGCCAGAGAGATTCGAGACATGCTGTGGCCGAAATTCGGCCTGACCCGTCTGGGGCCGATCCTTGATCATGCAGAACAGGCCATTGCTGCGGCTCAACAGGCACGCACGGAAAGTGCCCTGCTAGATGCCTTGCATCAGTTGACCACAGTATTGCAGCCCTGGGTGCTGGAAGGAAAGTCTGCCTACTACCGTGACAAGGGTGTACAGCTCTGGCGAGATGCGTCAGATGGCCGCTTGTGGCTACAGCACGGTGGTCAGGCATACAGCCCGTACAGCAGTGGAAACGGAGTGTTGATACAGTGAAACAGAACCCCATAACCAGGAGGATTCGCTGTGCATGATCCCCGCGATATCGTTGGTGAAGACCCTTCGCGGTCCTTCGTGGCCCAGGTCATTGGATGGTCTGCACATAACCAGTTGATCGTGTTCATTCTGACTGCGGCGCTGGCGGTGGCAGGTCTTCTGGCACTGGATCGAACACCACTGGATGCCATTCCGGACCTGTCGGATACCCAGGTCATCATCCGTACCGACTTCGCCGGGCAGGCACCTCAGATTGTGGAGGATCTGGTGACCTATCCGCTCTCCACCACCCTGCTTGGTTTGCCAAAGACGGAAGCGGTGAGGGGGTTTTCCATGTTTGGTACCAGCTTTGTCTACGTCATCTTTCAGGATGGTGTCGATGACTACTGGGCGCGCAGTCGGGTGGCAGAGGCGCTGGCGACCGTACAGAACGACCTGCCCGAGAACGCCACGCCACGTCTCGGCCCCGATGCCACCGGTGTAGGTTGGGTTTATCAATATGCGCTGACAGACCGTAGCGGGCGTCATGACCTTGCTGACCTGCGTGCGCTTCAGGACTGGTTTCTTCGCTTTGAGCTGGCGACCGTTCCAGGGGTATCGGAAGTGGCCTCTGTCGGTGGCTTCGTACGTGAATATCAGGTGTTGATTGATCCCAACCGCTTGCGCGCCTTCGATATCCCGCTGGTACGGGTGCGTCAGGCGGTGAAGGCGGCCAGTATGGAAGTGGGTGGGCGCGTGCTGGAACAGGCGGAAACAGAGCTGATGATTCGCTCGAAAGGCTACGTCTCCTCTCTTCAGGATCTGCAGCAGGTGGTGGTGCAGGCACGTAATGGTACACCGGTCATACTGACCGATGTGGCACGGGTGATTGAGGGTCCCGAGTTGCGTCGGGGTGTGGTGGAGCTGAATGGGGAAGGCGAGGTGGTGAGCGGCATCATCGTGATGCGTTCTGGTGAGAATGCACTCAACGTCATCGAAGCCGTTGAAGAGAAACTCAATGATCTACGGCAGGGACTGCCCGATGGGGTGGAGATACAGCCCGTCTATGATCGTGCTCCCCTGATCCGTGGTGCCGTCGATTATCTGAACCACAAGCTGATCGAGGAGGGCATTGTGGTTGCCCTGGTCTGTCTGGTATTTCTGCTACATGTGCGTTCTGCCTTCGTTGCCATCATCACTCTGCCTCTCGGGGTGCTGGGTGCATTCACCATCATGGCTACTCAGGGCATCACGGCAAACATCATGTCGCTGGGGGGGATTGCGATCGCCATCGGTGCCATGGTGGATGCCTCGATCGTGATGGTGGAAAATGCCCATCGAACACTGAGTGACATGCCCGCCTCGATGGGGCGGCGAGCAAGAAATGCTGCACTGCTGCAGTCTGCAAAAGAGGTGGGACCCGGCCTCTTCTTCAGCCTGTTGATCATCACCGTCTCTTTCCTGCCGGTATTTGCGCTGACAGGAGAGAGCTATCGCCTCTTCTCGCCACTGGCCTATACCAAAACCTACGCCATGGCCTTTGCATCCTTGCTGTCGGTGACGATTGTCCCGATCCTGATGCTGTGGCTGATACGGGGCAGGATTTACCGAGAAGAGGTCAACCCGCTCAACCGCCTGTTTGTCGCACTCTACAAACCGATTCTCGCTCTTTCCATGAAGCTGAGATGGCTGACACTGCTGATCGCACTGGCCGGGGTGGCGAGTCTCTGGTACCCCTTCTCCAAGCTCGGCTCCGAGTTCATGCCCGCGCTTTATGAAGGTGAGCTGCTCTACATGCCGACCACACTGCCCGGTGTCTCCATTTCCAAGGCCAAGGAGGTCCTGGCACAGACCAATCGGCTGATCCGTACGGTACCGGAAGTGGAGCAGGTATTCGGCAAGGTGGGGCGGGCCGATACCGCAACCGATCCGGCATCCATCTCCATGATCGAGAGCTGGATTCGTCTCAAGCCACGTGATCAGTGGCGACAGGGGATGAACATCAAGGCATTGACCGAAGAGCTGGATCATCGAGTTCGGATGCCGGGGCTGGTGAACAGCTGGGGCTATCCCATCAAGATTCGCATGGACATGATCTCGACCGGAATCCGTACTCCGGTGGGAATCAAGATCTCCGGCCCTGATCTGGATGAGATCGGCCGTATCGCCCTTGATGTGGAAGCGGCCGTCAAGGAGGTGGAGGGTACCCGAAGTGCATTTGCTGACCGGGTGAGTGGGGGGAAATACCTGGAGATCAGCCCCAATCGGGGGGAGCTGGCCCGGCGCAATATCGATCTGGGTATCTTCCAGTCGGTTATCCAGACGGCATTGGGCGGGATGAAGGTTTCGGAAAGTGTACAGGGTCGGGAGCGATACAACATCATCCTGCGCTACGACCGTCCCTATCGTGAAACCATACAGGACCTTTCAGAGATCCTGGTGCATACTCCCAAGGGGGTGCATATCCCGCTTGGGGAGCTGGCTACCATCCGGTTCACTGAAGGCCCTCCCATGATCAAATCGGAAAACGCAAGGCTGACAGGATGGGTCTTCGTCGATATCGATGAGCGTGACATCGGTGGCTATGTGGAGGAGGCGCGCAAGCGGGTAGCGGATCAGGTAACGCTGCTGCCCGGTTATGCCATCACCTGGTCCGGCCAATATGAACAGATGCTGGAAGCCCGCGCACGGCTCAAGATTGCCATTCCGGCAGCCGTTGCAATCATACTGATACTGTTGTTGATCCATTTCGAGCGTATCGATCGCACGGTGATGGTGATGACGGCGCTGCCATTTGGTCTGGTGGGCGGGCTCTGGGCGGTCTATCTCGCAGGTTACAACCTCTCCGTGGCGGTTGCCGTCGGTTTCATCGCACTGGGCGGCATTGCCGTTGAAACGGCAGTAGTGATGCTGCTCTACATCGACCAGCAGGTTCGAAAGCTGCCACCCACAGACTACAAGCAACTGTTTGCTGCCATCATGATGGGGGCGGCCCTTCGTGTACGGCCAAAACTGATGACGGTTTCAGTGATCATTGCCGGTTTGCTGCCCATCTTCTTTACTGAAGGCCCCGGATCGGATGTGATGCGCCGCATTGCACTGCCGATGGTTGGGGGAATGGTCAGTACGACCGTCATGACACTGATCGTCATTCCGGTCATCTACCTGATCTGGGAGGCGCGACATCTGCCGGACAGCGCGCCTTCTTCCAACGCAACGGGTGAAGAGTCACCCAACCAATCCTGAAAGGAAAAAACTATGAAAAAAATCATGTTGTCTGCCCCGTTGATCGTTATCGGGTTGCTATCTTCCACTTCACTGATGGCATCCAGCCATGCCGGTCATCATATGCATGATCATGGTTCCATGGCCACCAGCAGTAACGAGGCGATGGGTATGGGAATCGTGCATACAGTGGATGCCGCAAACAGGGTGGTGAACCTGACTCATGAACCGATACCGGCACTCAACTGGCCGGAAATGACGATGGACCTCCCGGCTACCAGAAGGGTAGAGCTGTCCTCATTCAAGGCTGGAGACAAAGTGCACTTCATGCTCAAGAAGGGGCGTGATGGTCGTTTCCGGATCACCAGCATGTCTCCTGCTGCAGAAGAAGGTTCGGCAATGGGGCATCATCACTGATAACAAATAAAGGGTCTGCCTCTACAGTTCAGAGTACACCGATTCAGTACTCTGGACTGTGGTGAGATCTGGATGAACACAGGTATTCGTGAATAGGTATAAACCCCATCACTCCAGCAGGGTGCTGGTCCAGGGTCGGTGCAAGGAGAGCCGACCCTGAAGGTGGCTGTGACTTCCGGTATTGGAAATCGGAGTGGTTCATTCATCAAGTGCAGAGGGTGGCTAAAGTGTGCCGTTGCAACTGCCGTTAATGTTGTGAGAGCGCTGAAAGAAGAGAGAATGGTTAAGATACAACGGTTGTCTTCAGCAGTTTTTCCACAGATGCAACAAGGTGATGTACGTTAGGCGGTAGGTATGCAGGTCATTAACACCAATGTCGGTTCATTGAATGCGCAGCGAGTCCTGGCGTCTACTCAGCAGGCCCAGCAAACGGCAATGGAGCGTCTGTCTTCAGGTGTACGTATCAATCGTGCCAAGGATGATGCGGCTGGTTTGGCAATCAGCAACAGCATGAGTTCACAGATTATTGGAGTGAACCAGGCGGTTCGCAATCTGAATGATGGCATTTCACTGGTTCAGACTGCAGAGGGCTCGTTATCTGATATATCCGATATTTTCCAGCGTATACGGGAGCTCAAGGTTCAGGCCTCGAACGGTACCAATAACAGCACACAGATTGGCTATCTGGATGAGGAGTATGCCGCACTGGCCGATGAAATCCACGGGACTCTACTCACAACGGCGTTCAATAACATGGGGGTTCTGGGGAGTACCGGATTTGACAGTGCATTTACAAACGGCACCAACATCACGATACAAAAAGGGTGGGAGAGCGGAGATACCATTACCATCAATACCGGTTTGACCACTGCAGTTGGTAGTGCAATCGACACGGTAACAGGCGGAATCAAGGCGACTGTCTCCACATCGGGCGACTTTGCCAACAACTCGACAATGAGCAATGTGAAGATCAGTGAAATTGACGAAGCGCTGAGAAGGGTGAATGAGTGGCGAGTATCGCTTGGTGCAGACCAGAATCGCATGGAGCACAGCATCTCGAACCTGAAGAATTTTGCCGAGAATATTTCTGCATCAAGATCACGAATACTGGATGCCGATTTTGCAGCCGAGTCGGCAGAGCTGTCCAGAACCAGTGTTTTGCAGCAAGCAGGCATGGCAATGCTCAGCCAGGCCAATCAATCTTCGCAGCAGGTTTTGTCACTGTTAAGATAATATTGGTTCAGGTCTGGCACTGCTCTTGAAGTCAGGCTGCTCCAGGTTGCAGGTAGACGTGATATTGGAGAAAGAATCAGGTGATCCATCAAGATTGAAGGCGCGATTTTGGCTTTGAATTTTTACTGCCTATAGTTTAAGACAGATTTGAACAGAGATAGGCAATAGAGATGTTTAAGCATATGACTCTTGAGCTGGAACGAGCAGCCAACCTCCCGCTCGATATAGATGAGTGGTTTGTCCTGCGTGATGAAATCAATACTATGATGGCAAATATGCCTCCTGAAATCAGGGAAAAGTCATTGCCGGAACGCCTGAGGTGGGTCTCCAGTCATATCGATTGGGAAGACCCGGTTGAGCGGGTTCGCCGCCGCAGTCCGTAATAACCCATTACTGCTGACAAGCAGAAACCGACTTAGTCCGTTTCGAGCTTGGCTTTCTTTTTGAGGCTGGATTCCGTGACTGGTTGGTATCGGTTGTCTGGATATTCTATTTCAAAGGTTTTACCGAATCCGGCAACATATCGGCCCTTGTCTGGTGTAAGTTCAAACAACCGAAAATCTGTCAAGCTACGCAATGTTTGGATGAGGTTTCCAAACCGACTTTCGAACCGGTCAAGTAGATTGTCAAAACGGTCGGTATCACGGGAAATCACCATCGCACTGCAACGGTAGGTCAGGCGCTTCCTGCTGAACGGGTGGTCGGCCAGTGATTCATCTTCAATAAACATTACACTCACCATCCCATGATCGAGTAGATTCTTTGTGTGCGCTGCAAGGCCGCTGATGAAAATATAGAACCTGCCTTCATCCTCAATATAGGGGGCGTAGCTAATCTCTGGAAAGCCGTCTCCATTGACCGTTGACAGGAGTACGGATGCGCATTCAGATCGAAGGTTTTCAGCTTCTTGTCGGGTGTCGGTCGAGCGGGTCATTTGTATTGTACATACGATTGTGGAGAAAACAGAAGGGCGCGGGCAGTGGGTCGTGCAGCTGTATTCAGCATCATGCGTCCATCATTGTCCAGATAATCACTGCAATGATGACAACGGCAATATAGATCAGCATGGAGTGAGCTGGGTAGGTAGTTTTAACGGCGTCGAGGAAAATAATAGCAGAATCACCAGTCACTGCGGCGTTATGGACTACACCACTACGATTTCGCTTCTGCCCTGTTTACGGTAATCAGCTCAAGTGCGGCACACTTCCTGCAGTGTTTTCTGTTGTACGGGCAATTCATTTAATGATTGCCGTAATCACCACTAAGAAAACACTACACAAGGATATATATATGACTGAAACTATTAACTTTCCTATGTCACAGTTTGCTGATGATTCTGAATGGGGCATGTACTCGACCGGCATGCGGCAATCCATGATGGAGGCAGGTTTTACCGCTCAGGATACAGAAGAGTTCCTCCAGCACTTTGAGGCAATATTCATGCGGTATGACTTCAATAGATACAATGGGGGGATCTCGGTTGATATTCCAGATGAGTATATTGCCGAGTTTCACAAGTATTCCAGTTTCCTCTCAGATGCACTGGGGCGTTTTACAAGTGATCTGATTGCCGAGAGATTCGGTCTCGAATTAGAGCTCTTTGTAAATGGAAAAATAGCGCTCAAGTCTCTATCCAACAACAATGATTCAATCGAGGAAAATCTTACATTCCGGGAACAGCTTGCTGCGATAGGTTGAAAAACAACATCCGTCAAAGGAGCCTCATCTTTATAGTTGTTGAAAGCATCTGCTGGGACACTGGTTGAACGGATGAAGGAAATGGCTGGGCCTGAGGGGGACAGCCATCAATCCATCGACGTCAGTATCTGATACGACAGGTACGATTACTGGGCAGTTGAGTCAGATTCGCTTGCTGATGATGTCAGACGGTTCTATGCGTACCAGAAGAGGGGATGGTGTGTAGTTGGGTGCAAGGGTTCATTTCCTGCGCCCAATAAAAAGCCCAAAGCTCTCACTTCGGGCTATGGGCTTTTGAACCTTCCCATCAGCGGGTGTCTCAATCCCGCCTCCGGGACATGAACCGCCAGACTCTTCACTCCTGGGTACAGGCTCTTTTGCCGATGGGATGTGGCAGCATCTCACCGGCTACTTGTTTCCCATGGAATCAGTATCGGCAGCATTTGCCATTTATTAAGTTTTTCTAATCCAATAAATAAAGCCCCACCGCCTGCCAGCAATGGGGCTATCCTAAATCGTGAAGACACGCTGAGACTTTAGGTGATGCGCCGTGGATGGTCCGGTTTTACGGCTCTACCACGTACACATGTTTATTTATATCGTTCATATTCTCCATAGCTTTAGTATGAATTTCTGCGGAAATATTGGATGCTCAACAATGGATTATTCCACGCAAAAAATGCATTGTTGGAACAAAACTATCGGGGGTACCAGCATTCTGAGCATCCTCTGATGCCTCATGATCTTCGTCTGGAGTGTTGGTAACGGTACGAACCAAGTCGTAAATAGCAGCTGCTCGTAGCTGGTTCGCATGCAAGTCTGTAGTAGACGCTGTGTTCATCTGTCTGCCTCTGAGTTGTTAGTATTATTATTGTGAGGTGACTATATCAACGGCAGATGACAGGATTTCTGAAGGGTGGATTTGCATCAAGGAAAACACTGCAGGCAGTTTGATCTATTCTTCCAGTTGCTGCGGGAAATGGGGGGTATCAACGCACCAAACGGTGATTGCCACAGTGACGAGTGGTTACAGGGAATGCTTTCGGTCTGTATCGAGAAACTGCAACTGCATGAGCAGCATAGATCAGCCAGCCAGAAACAATTACGGCCAGCTTGAAGGTATCAGTGATGCTTCTGTCCTTGGAATGGCTTGGGGGCAGAGGGATATGGTTGGACGAGCAGTATTGGTGAATCAGTAAATGGGGTGGAAGAACGTATTGGTAATCTCAGCTGATTTGCCCGACACTGTCCTCACTTATTATGAGCTAACAACTTGTACGCCACTGATAATCTTGTGGAATGGGTATTCCGCGCAATAATGCTTCTTCCATGGCATGCTTTATTTGAAACAGGCTTACACAGTTAGGAATAAAATCAGGTAGCTCAAGAAATTTTTCCTGGTATCTCGATTCAGTTTCGTGAAATCCCTCACAATAATAATCTCTAGCCATGATTCGCTGCCTTGTCTTCCCTGGATACACCCTGTTATCTGTAACACCTTATAGTCACTATATTACTCCAATAAAGTATTAGGTAAATCTAATATTGTTTATAGGGGTTATTGCTCTGGTTGCTCCATCTCTACCAAAGAAAGATAGTATCGTGGCGTTACAACATCAGATGAGCGGGGTGGTTCATACAGGAAGAGAACAAGGTGTTTCGGACGATATGAAAGCATCACTGGATAGTGCTCGTCTTCAGTGCTTCAGCTCATTAACAGGGGCCATGGTTCGTTAGTTGGCTGCTGCCTGGTTGAGCCAGGGTAGACTCACTCACTAACGTTATTATCAGGTCATAACAGTTAGCTGCGAGTTGCTAACCCTGCCAGCATTGAAAGGTGATGGAAACACTTTGATCGTTCCCGGACAACCAGATCTCTCCATCCTGAATAGTGCTCTGAATCACCATGTTCTTATCAGCAAAAGAAGCAAGTCCATCCCGTAATTCCGGGGTAAGGTTGTAGATATGGAGATTGGAAATGCCTGATACCTTGTCTTCAATCTGTGACCACCAGATTTCAGCACTATGACCACTGTAAGGGTAGATATAGACTTCACGCGCCTTGCCGCAAGCACGGCGGATTCTCTTCTCATCGGGCTGTCCAAGTTCAATCCAGAGATCAATTTCACCGCTTAGAGAATGCAGCCAAATGTCTGGCTCATCATCCGTGCTGATTCCCTTGGTGAGCGTCAGTCGCTCATCCGCATGTTGGATAAAGGCAAGTAGGCGGACCATCATCCGCTCCTCATTTTCCGAAGGATGTCGGGCGATGGTGAGCTGATGGTTGCTGTAATAGTTTCGGTCCAAATCGGAGATTTGTAGATCAGCCTTATAGATGGTTGCCTTGAGTGCCATGTTGGATTGTTCTCTCTACCACATCAGATCATCTGGAACCTGGTAGTCAGCATAAGGGTCATCTTCTGCTGGTTGAGTGTTATCAGTAGTCTGTACCCGGATCACATGGTCTGCATTGCGTTGTTCAATCTTCTCGGCAATGGGATGAGGAACCACATTGTATTGGTTGTTCACAGTGGCAATGGCCAGGTGTCCTGCGCCGAGCTGTTGTTGAATCTTCTCTGTGACGTAGAGACGTTTGATCTTGTTGTTGTGGGTGAAGTTAAAGGCAATATCACCGTCATCCAGAGGGATTCGATGCCCCTCTATCAGTTGGCTGATCTGGGCAAGAATGGCGTTATGGTTGGCGGTTTCGTTTTTCTGCCTGTTCAGTGCTCGGTCACGCTCTTTCTTCTGCTGAGCAGCTTGTTGGGCAATGGTTCTTGTTTGATCATCGTTGGAGGTGTTGCGATGATCTTGTTTTCGGCGAGCCTTGTGCTTCTCTTTCTTGATCTGTGACTGTTTCTTTTTGTCGGCCAGACCAGCTTTTTTTAGCTGATCCATCAATGAATTTGACATGCTGATCTCGATGCTGGAGTGAAGGTAGTGATGGGATGTATTCTAGCAATTCCGTATCTATTGGAAACGACGGCTGAATATTTAGTTGATCACCTTTCCGAGTGAGGCTTTGTCACGTCCCCTCCTGGTTTTATCATCGGTGCGTTATTGCCGAGCGACGCGGGAGGGTTTGGTTGGTACTCTCCTCTTTTGGGGGTGGGCTACACGAAAGCCATGATGTTTTAACTCATCTAACCATAACAATAATAACAGGAGCGTAAAATGAGCCAAAAAGACGGAGAGCTTCTGGAAGTGTGTATGGATGTCTTCAACCAGGCCCCAAATCAGAAGATCAGTTACCAACAGAAAGGCATAGCCAGGATCTATCAGTTGGCAGCAATCATCGATCGGCATTTGGCGAAGGCAAGTAGGCAGGAAGGCGACCATGAGTAACGAGAAGATCCCTGTTCAGCAGTGCAAGCAAGCCGTACAAGACAAGCTGAAGGTGCTTTATAGGCTGGCAGAAGAGCAGCTTGATTTCAGAGGCGCGTGTACTCTTCGGTATGACCTCAAGGGGACTCGTGCCGGTACGGCATCGGTGCGTTACCGCAGAGGGGCACCCTCCCGTAATAAGGTGGACAACATCATTCGCCTCAATCAGGGGATGCTGCAAGACCCCGCGCTCCATGAGGAGATGGTCAATGACACCATTGCCCATGAGCTGGCTCATATCATTACCGGTCATCTCTACCCGGACGAGCGAGGTCATGGCAGACAGTGGAGGCGAATTGCCCGCGTGCTGGGTGGTTCAGGCAACCGCACCCATCGTCTTGATGTGACTCATCACCGGGTACGGTCCGTACGGCGGATTCCCTACCACTGTTCCAATGAGAATTGTGGTCGAACCTACCAACTGACGATGATTCGCCATAACCGGGTACTCAAGGGGGAAAGCTATCTCTGTGGTCATTGTCGTGCTTTGCTTGAGCCAGACAGCGCGATGGAGACTACACAAGAGCAAAGGGGTGTGTGATGGAGTGGAGAAGTAACGCGCTTTCGCACCCATGCCATTAACCGGCATCGTCACCCCGACTCATGCTCATTGAGCTGCTCTTTGACAAGACGAATGTTTCGTTCTTGAACCTCTTGCGGGTAACGAGGTGATCCCTATTTTTCTGTACTCATTTCTTTATCCTCTCAAGAAATTGAGTCTCCGGTAAACTCGGGGTGGTTCACCCATTCCAATGTCATCCTTCAATAATAGATGCAGGGTCAGGCAGTTGAAAGTTTCCGCTTTTCGGGGGCCATCCTATACCCCGCTTGTTCGGTTTACTGCTGCTTAATTCGTGCTTCCAGATCTGGTGGAGCAATGAATACGTAGTTCTTACCTTGTTTGGTTTTCATTAATAGTTTGAATTTATCGGCCATGCCTAGCAGATCTTTTCGGGCTGTGTCGTATGAGACTCCGTGTGAGGCTTGATGCTCATGGACGTAGTAGGTGAACCTTGGGTGCTTGAGTGCGTGACGCAGCAGAGCAAGCTGTCTGAAGTTCATTTTCTTTAGTCGAGAGTTTGCTTTCAGTAGTTGTTCTGCTTCCCCAATGTCCTGCATTTTCTGATCCAGATAATTGTGCAGGTCAGCAATAGCTTGATGTATTACCTCCACCTGGTGGATGATGAAGTAGGTGAGATCATTTTCGTCAGTTTCAGTGTGGAGGAATGCCTTGCTGTATTGGGCTGGGGCTGCCTTGATGATTCGTGATATGGATATGTACTCCATTAGCCAATATCCTTGGTGTGCCATAGACCAGTAGAATAGGGCACGGGCAGTACGGCCATTTCCATCCACAAAGGGATGGTCATAAGCCAGCATGAAGTGCAGCAGGATTGCTCGGACTACTGGGTGTAGGAAATCACCTTCATCGGTTGCATTGGAAAATTCGCACAAGACATCCATTCTAGATTCAAGCTCAGAGGTATCAGGTGGTGTATGAAGGACTTGCTGGTCACGGTTGTCCACAACTGCAATTTCATCATCTTCAGTCCGGAAACGGCCAGCCATTTCAGGGTTGTCAAGTGTCCCTTCTGTCAGGATTCGGTGCAGCTCGAAGACCATGGATGGAGTTAGAGGATCATCCTTGATGTCGCGTATGAACTGCATAGCGTGATAGTTGTTGATGATCATCTGCTCACTTTTGTCGGTGGGGGCTCTGCCCTGACGGATCATCTCTTTGGCGACATGACGAGTAGTGGAGGCACCTTCTAATTGGCTGGAGCTGATAGATTCCTCAACCAGAGAGCGGATCAGGTATGTTGATCGAGTATGAGGATTGGTGATCGCATCATTGGCCTGAATGGTTCCTGCAGCATGGAGATCCAGCCAGTGGAGTTCTTTCTGGAGGTTGGAGGGTATGCAGTACCAGATGGGTTTTCCGTACTTTCCTGATAGAGGTGTATTCTGTTTAACGCTACGGCGGCTCTGTTTGACGCCTGCCCACCACTGCTCACTTGTAAAGCCTTCAGGTGGTTGTAGGTGGCGCAGCTTGTCCCAGTGTAGATAGCGTCTTTTGCTGTCTGTCGGTGGTCCCCATTCACCACTCAGTAGCCGAATTGCCAGCTTGCTATCTTGATCAAGTATAGAGCGAATAAGCTGCTCAAAGTCGGGGGGTTGTACTGGCATTTTCATGGCTATTTATCTAATAAATACAGAGTGTTGTGATCTGTTTATCTTTTTTCATACTTGTATTTTATTTTTAAGTATATAGAGTTGTGTCGAGTATGCAACGATAACGTGTTGGAGTAGTTGCGTGCAGTATTTGTGTGGCGAGTTGACTTTGCCTGATCAGATAATCAGAATTTGAGCTAAGTGGATCGGGGGTTCCTGGTCGGCGTTATAGTTTGGTGGGTTCATCGGGGCCTTTCGCTTTTCTGGAGGGGCTATGCACTCCGAAGGGCTATCACTTTGTGCCCTTCATCCTTTCGTAATCCGTCCAGGTAGTCAGCCCATGCCTCGAATGACCTGCCCCCATAAAGTGGAGGCTTTCTTGTTATTAGATGATTAAGGAGTGGGAAGGATAAATTAACAAAAAACCCCGTAGTACATGTACTTACGGGGTTCGTTGGTAAGGGGTGAAAAGTGTTTTTGGTGGAGGCGGCGGGAATCGAACCCGCGTCCGCGAATCCTCCGCCTTTGGCTCTACATGCTTATCCCGATCTTTTTATTTAACTACCGGCAACCCGATGGGCAGGGCAAACCGACAGCGATTCTGGATAAGTTTTAACGAATCCACACCAGACATGCTTCATCGCGATCTTATGAGAGTCGACGCCTGGAATCTGAACGCATAAGCACGGCTTCAGTCAGACGGCATTCAACAGGTTATTAAGCTGCGAGTGCGTAGTTGTCGTCGTTGGCAACTATAAATGTGCAGAGTGATTTACGAGGTATCTACACCCTCGACATGCACCTCAGGTTTTGTAACCCACGTCGAAGCCAGGTCGCCCCCAAAGTTGTAACGTAGACTATTGTAACGGTAGAAAGTTCCGTGGGTGAATGTTTTTACTTTGTGCTGATTCACCAGAACTTGTAACTGATTCAGATTGCCTCTGAAATTCGTCAGATCAAGGCAGGAAATGTGAGTTTACAGGTGTAAATAACCATTTTCGAACGCAGAAATGGCGGATTTCAGAGGTGAGCTGGGCAGTTACTTTACCCTTTCTTCATGATCCGTCCCTGCTCCCGCTTCCAGTCCCGATCCTTGATGGTGGCCCGCTTGTCATGGGCCTGTTTGCCCTTGGCCAGCCCCACATCCAGTTTGGCGCGGCCTTTGCTCCAGTAGAGGGCGAGCGGTACCAGTGTGTAGCCTTTGCGGTCGACCAGTCCGATCAGTCGATCCAGTTCACGGCGATGCAGCAGCAGTTTACGGCTGCGCAGTGGGTCGGGGTGGATATGGGTCGATGCAGTGGGTAGCGGGGAGATGTGAGCACCAAACAGGTAGGCCTCGCCATCCTTGACCAGCACGTAGCTCTCCTTGAGCTGTACCCGTCCGTCACGCAGGCTCTTTACCTCCCACCCCTCCAGTGCGATCCCCGCCTCGTAGTTCTCTTCAATGAAGTAGTCGTGGCGGGCGCTCTTGTTGAGTGCAATGGTGTTGCTGTGAACCTGCTTCTTTTTCTTCGATTTACCCATCGGCCAATTATAGTCTGATCTGGATTGAGAATCGCCTGCTGATCCGTCACAATGCATACCCATTCATCAATATTAGAGTGGTTCGATGCAGGTTGTAGAGAAGAGTGCACTGGTGCCCCATAGCAGCGAGCAGATGTATGTGCTGGCGGCGGATGTGCCCGGTTATCAGAATTTCCTCCCCTGGTGTGGCGGCAGCCGCTTTTTGGAAGAGGGGGAGCATGAGAATGTGGGTGAAGTGGATATCGCCTTCAAGGGGGTGAAGCAGTCATTCGCCACCCGTAACCGGCAGGTACCGGGGCGTTCGATCGAGATGTCACTGGTCAAGGGGCCGTTCAAGCAGCTGAAAGGGCACTGGGGATTCGAGCCGCTGAGCGAGAGTGCCTGCAAGGTCTCACTCAAGGTGGAGTTTGAGTTCTCCAGTAGGATTGTGGCGATGGCGATTGGGCCGCTCTTCAGCCAGATTACCGCATCGATGGTCGATGCTTTTGTTAAACGCGCACAGGAGGTGTATAGCGATGGAGGCAGGTAACACGATGGTGGTCGAGGTCGCCTATGCGCGCCCCGATGAGCAGGTGATTGTTGAGGTGGAGGTGGCTGAAGGGGCTACCCTGCAGCAGGCGGTGGAGCAGTCCGGTATTGCTGGTCGTTTCCCGGAGATCGATCTGGAGAAGGGGAAGATGGGGGTGTTTGGCAAGGCGGCCAAAAAGGATCGGGTGCTGCTGGCGGGGGATCGGGTGGAGATCTACCGACCATTGATTGCCGACCCGAAAGCGGTGCGCAAACAGCGTGCAGCGGCGGGGAAGAAGATGAAGAAGGGCGGAGGAGACGCTTAAAATCACCTATAAAGACGCCCCTTTGTCACAATTGCGGCGTCAGTTGCGTACTCAGATCCTCATGTACTGAATGTACATTCCGGTCTTGCGTGCGCTACTTTATTCGCTTTGCTTACCCTACGGGCTGCCCTTTGGGCATTGCCTCGCAAGCCTCGGCTTCTTGCACTTGCAACAAAATGACGCCTTTAAAGGTAATTTTACTACTGGTTAGTCGAGGGTTGAGGCACCAGATCACCTTCCAGTCGTGCCAGCTTCTCCCCTTCAAAGAAGAGTGAAATCCGTTTCTGCTCCTGCAGCTCTCCCTCCTGTTTGAGGCTGTAGAAGTAGTCCCAGCGCTCCTGGTGGAAGGTGTCGATCAGTAGAGGTGAACCCATGATGTGGTGCACCTGGCGCTTGTTCATCCCCGGTTTGAGCTGGTCGATCATCTCCTGTTCGATGATGTTGCCCTGGTGGATGTCGGCGCGGTAGATGCCGGGTACCGAGGGCATGGAGAGGTCGGGTAGAGAGAGATCGGGCATCGAGATTTCCGGCATCTTCTCTTCCAGTGTGGCCGTGCATCCGCTGAGCAGGGCAGGTAGAAGTAGCAGGGCAAAATCTCTTTTTCTCATGGTGATAACTCGTCTGATCGATAATAGGGGAATGATACCAGTGCCTCTGTAGTAGATAAAATGGGTTGTCACTGGGCGAGCATTTCGCGTGCATGTGCTCGAGTCTGCTGGGTGATCTTCACTCCGCCGAGCATGCGTGCAATCTCCTCTATTCGCCCCTTTTTATCCAGTGGGGTAATCTGGCTGTTGTTGGACTGCTTGGCGATTTTCAGATGTTGATGCCCCTGTGATGCGACCTGTGGCAGATGGGTGACACAGAGAATTTGTGTGGCCTCTCCCAGCTGGTGCAGCTTCTGGCCGATACGCTCTGCAGTACCGCCACCCACGCCACTATCGACCTCGTCAAAGATCAAGGTGGGTGTCTGTCCCCGATTGGCAGAGGCGAGTTGAATGGCGAGGCTGATGCGTGAGAGTTCACCACCAGAGGCGATTTTGGCCAGTGGGTGATAGCCACTGCCGGGGTTGGTCTCTACCTCGAACAGGATCTCGTCGAGGCCGTTGGCACGAAATTGGTTGTCGGCCAGTGCCGAGAGGTTGATCTGAAAGTGGCCCTGTTCCATTCCCAGCTGCTGAATCT
This sequence comes from uncultured Piscirickettsiaceae bacterium, assembly GCA_964344785.1. Classification (GTDB taxonomy): domain Bacteria; phylum Pseudomonadota; class Gammaproteobacteria; genus Thiopontia. Next base: position 2,183 of record CAYFOR010000046.1, on the reverse strand, counting down.
CGGCAGTGACCTCCTCCTGTAGCTGTTTGGCTGCCTTCAAGCGCAGTCGATGGAGCTTCCGTGCCTGTTTGAGGCACCCCTTTCCACGTTGTGCGATCCCTTACTCCAGCTGTTCCAGCTGGTGGGAGCTGGTCTGCAGGGTGTCGTACTGTTGTTGCAGTGCCTGATACCTGTCGTAGAGTAGCTCGGGTTCACACTGGTGTTTACGGGCCAGGGCAGAGAGTGTGGAGAGTCTTTCGTTGAGCTGCTCCAGCCGTTCGGGGTCGAGTGTGTAGTGGCTGCTGTGTGAAGTCAGTTCTGCAGAGAGTTCTCCAATCTGCAGTGTCGCCTCCAGTAGCTGCTCCCGCAGTGGTTGGATGCTGTTGTCGAGTGCCTCCAGGGTCTCCAGTTGCCCCATGGCGCGGTGTAGCTGCTGCAAGGCACTGGTCTCCAGATTCTCTCCATCCAGTAGTTGGTATGCCTGTTGGCTAAGTGTCAGTAGCTGTTCTGCATTGTTCAGTCGCTGCTGTTCGCTCTCCAGCAGAGGGAGTTCCCCTTCAGTGAGGTTGAGTTGGGTGAACTCCTCCAGTTGGAACTCCAGCAGTGCGATGCGGTCACGGCGTTCACTCTCGTTCTGGAGCAACTCTGTACGCTGACGGTTGAGCTGCTCCCAGCCAGTGAACTGTTTTCTCATCTGCTGCAGCTCTTTTGAGTGAGCGCCATACTGGTCGAGTAGCTTGAGCTGCTCCTCACGCTGTAACAGCCGTTGGTGGGCGTGTTGTCCCTGAATGTCGATCAGCAGGGAGGAGAGTTCACGCAGTCGTTGACTGGTGGCCGGGGTGCCGTTGATGAAGGCGCGAGAGCGTCCATCGGTACGGATGATCCGGCGCAGGATCAGGGTATCTTCACTGTACTCCAACTCCTGCGCTTCCAGCCACTGCTCAATTTCTGGAGTGAGTTGCTCGAAGGTGGCGACGATCTCTGCCTGTTCTGCGCCTTGGCGAATGTAACGGTTCTCTGCCCGTTTGCCAATTGCCAGCCCCAGCGCATCGAAGATGATCGATTTGCCGGCACCGGTCTCTCCACTCAATACGGTCATCCCTTGACTGAAGTCAATTTCTGATTCAGCTACCAGAACAAAGTTGCGAATAAAGAGGTGGCTAAGCATTTGAGATTAATGGAAAGTTAACAAAATTGTAATAAAGGGTATATATTTTAATAACATGTTTTTGGTATAGAGTAGGGTTACAGCGCATCTGCTTGATGTGGTTGCTGCATCACTTGGAGTGATTTTATCAGTGGCTGTTGGGTAGTGGATAGCGGTTGTTTTCGGTGGCATAGAGAAAAACTGATAGAGCGAACGGTGAATACGGACAGTGACCAGCAGCACCATTGGAGAGTGCTGATCATTGATGATGAGCAGAGTGTGGCGGCGAGCCATGCGCTGGTATTGTCGCCGCCGCAGCCTAAAAGCGATGAGAAAGAGCTTGACCAGCTGATCTATGGTGGGCAGGAGAGTGTGGCTGTGACGCCTGCATCTGCTCCGAAATTCGATTGTGATATCGCAATCGATGGAGAATCAGGGCTGGAACTGGTGGTTGAGGCCAATCGCTCCCGCCGACCCTATGCCGTTGCCTGTATTGACATGCGTATGCCCAATGGTTGGGATGGGTTGAAGACGGCAAGAGAGATTCGTGTGGTGGATCAACAGATCCACATCATCTTTGTAACTGCGTGGATGGACTACTCGCTGGAGGAGATTCGGCAGCAGATCGGGCTGAAGTTCAATTTTCTCTCCAAGCCGGTGCGGCGTAGTGAATTTTTGCAGCTGGTGACCTTCTCTGCCTATGCCTGGAGTGACAGTGTTCGGGTGGTTGAGGATACGGAGCGGCTGGAGCAGTATCATCAGCAGGTGACCCATTCGTTGGCGCTGGAGAAGGAGCATATCGAGCTGGTCTTCGAGGCGATGAACGAGGCGGTGGTGATGGTCGATCAGTTGGGCAATGTGGAGGGGTTCAATGCCAAATTGTCGCGGATGACCGGCTGGGAAGAGGAGGAGATGGCAGGGCAGCCACTTGAGGCGCTGTTTGTGGGGCGTGAAAAGGCGTCGTCATCACACTCTTCTGGGTTGCACGTGGATACCTCTTCAATCAATTATGAGCGTATGCAGCTGTTGCTGCACTCTCTGGAGCGCTGGATTGATG
>CAYFOR010000045.1:0-21386 GCA_964344785.1 uncultured Piscirickettsiaceae bacterium | reverse complement strand
AAATAGAGGGCGCGCCTCCTTGTTTTATGGGTTATTTGGTGAATAAGGCGGGATAGAATCTTATCTTACTGAGCACATATTAGTGATTATGTGTGCGGAAATTCAGCAAGATATTTATAAGGTTGTTGAAAATAGGGCTAACTTATCAGGAGATCCTATGCTGACTAACTTTACTATTTACTCCAGTAAAAAAATATTACGGAGTGTGAAAAAAAGTGAATTAGCAGGGTTTGTAGGTGGTTTTGGTTCAGAAGCTAAGCAATTTCTGAATGATAATGTTGATGAAAGAGATGTCTCAATCTATAACAATGCTGTAGATAATCGCCATAACGTAGCTCATGGCCCTGGATCGAGAACTACGTTTAGAGAGCTTGAGGAGGCGATTGAAATAGCAAAGAAGCTGATTGGCCTTATCGCTGCTTCTCTATCACTCCAGGAAAATGAGGTAAGTTAGTGTGTGAGATGTAATTAATTGGGGTATAAATTTTAATGTTTATTATAAAAATTGTTTATAAATAGTTAGGTGTAAGATAATGGTTTGTTCCCTAGGGGACGCCATTTTTATCGATGCTCGTAACAGTAATATTTCCCTGTTTATGTGGCACTTCACCATCTTATCTCAACCAAGGCAGATTTTATCGTCAGTGCCAAATCCGAACTGCTGCGCGCTTCACAAGTTACAAGTAGGGTGGTAGATTGATCGAGATCAGGAGGTTTTAGTAATGAGAGAATGGATAATCTCATGTCTGCTGCTGCTCGGTTGGGGTGTGCTCTATAACGGAACAGCCACGGCGGTTGCAGACAGTGAACAACAACCCATCGATATTCTGGTGTTGCTCTCTTATGACCCGGAAAACCCATGGATTCAATCCATGATGGAAGGATTTCATCTGTCACAAAAGAGGCAATTACAACCGATCCGTTATTATTTTGAGTATTTCGATGCGCTACGCCTCGGAAAAGTGGTCAGCGATGAGGCTAGTGCTCGACATTTGTCTGAAAAATATAAAAATATCCGGTTTGAAGCGGCTGTTGCCGATTCGCCTGAAGCGTGCCGTTTTCTGAAGGGATATGGGGATCGCCTATTGGATAATGGGGTGCCAAGAGTCTATGCCACAGATACAGATCTTGGCGGGCATCACTCGAAAAATGAGTTCATGATCAGGGGGTGGAAGCATGTTGCCATCAAGAACACTGTAGAGATGGCAATGCAGCAGAACCCTGACTCGGAAGAGGTGGTGATTGTTCGGGGTGAGTGGGCTGCTGCCCAGATGGTGCATGATGGTTTGAAAGAGCAGCTGGCGCATTACCCTCGTCTGAAGACCCGTACGCTCAACTTTTCCACCTTTGATCAACTCAGAGAGCAACTGGCAGATTTGCCTGAAAAGAGTTTGTTGTTCTATATCCTGACGTTCAGGGATAGTACCGGTAAGGAACTGCAGGCAGAGGAGGTATTGGAATACATTGCAGAGCATGCCAGTGTGCCGATCTACTCTTTCTGGAAGCCTGTATTGGGGAAGGGAATTGTTGGAGGTAATCTCCGGGATGGTGCCCGATTGGCTTCAAGCCTGATAGAGGCAGCGGTCGATTATTCTCAAAATGGCACTTTCAAATCGCACTACTCTTCAGTCAGTTGGGGGGCAGATTGGAGGATGCTGGAACGTTATGGGTTTACGATGTCAGGGATCGCGGATGATGTGGTGTATATGAATCGCCCTCCCAGCCTGGTTGAGCACTATTTCAGAGAGATTGTGTGGGGAATTGCCATTATTGTTGTTTCCATTGCCTTGTTGACGTTCTATTGGTTACGGAAAGTGGCGCGTATCAAGCGTGAATTACAGTACGTTCAGAATCGACTGGCAGTCGAACAGAGAAAGCAGGGGAAGGTAGAGGGGATGTGATATCCACTTTATCTGCAACATTAGTGAATTAGTGAGTGATTTTCTCCATGTCGAGTAAGGAGAACAGCTTTCTGGCATTGGAGAAGTTGAAGTTCTGAATGGACTCGGAAAGCTCTTGAATGTGTGCAGGGTCAAACTCTGCTTCCAGAATAGGCTTTAATTGTTCGAATAGACTTATAACGTCAGGATTATTTTCTTCCAGTTGCCTCAGCAGCTGTTGCAGAGTCAGTTCAAATGCTCCCCCGGAGGAAAGTGAAAGGGGCGATGTATTCAGCTCATTTTTCGTGGTTGATAACCGCTCAAGTTGTTTGATCGATTCTGTGACCTGATCCATATCCCGCTTCAGTTGGCCCAGGAGACTGGCTGTTGGCTTGCCATGGGTGATGATGGACTGCTCCAGTTCGGTTGATGTCTGGACCAATAGGTTGGCCGACAGGTTGGCGGCAACTCCTTTGATCGTGTGGATTGAACGTTGTATGTGAGTGGAGTTTTCCTGGTTAATTGCATCGATGATATCCTGAAACAGGGAGGGTAACTGGTCAGTGAATGAGCGGAGTATGTCCAGATAAGCCTGTTGGTTCCCCACTGTGCGTGCCAGACCCGCTTCAATATCCAGACCAGGAAGATTGGTTGGCCAGTTATAGCAGGATGTTGCGGCTGATGAAAAAGTGCGGGTCACATGGGGGCCAGTGGTGCACCACTGCTCAATTGTACGATATAGTTTTTCCACATCGATGGGTTTGAAGAGAAAGTCATCAATACCCGCTTCTTCAGCCTGAATGCGATCGGTTGCCATGGCATTTGCAGTCATGGCAATAACGGGAAGCTCTTCGCTACTGAACTGCTTTCGAATCTCCTGGGTTGCTTCGAACCCATCCATTTCGGGCATCTGTAAATCCATCAGAATCAGGCTGTAGCCACTATGCTGTTTCAGTTGCTCAAGGGCCTCTCTGCCGTTGTTGGCAATATCCACTGCAATATGAGCATGTCGTAGAATTTCACCGGCAACCTGTTGATTGAGTGGGTTGTCCTCTACCAGCAGAATCCGGGTGCCTGAAAGGTCAAGAATAACCGCGGGGTCGTAGGTATGCTGGTTGGCAGGTGATGTGGTGTGTCTATTCTCTATGGTCTGCAAGAGATGATAGGGCGTGACTGGTTTGTCGAGCCATCTCAGGGAATCCTGTAGTACTGGATTGCACTGTTGCAAGGCTTGCTGCCGGTAGCCGGTAGTGACCATCAGAATGATCTCCGATATTGGGATTATCTGTGCCTGCTGTAGCTGATGGGCTACCTCAGTACCATCTTGATGGGGCATGTCCCAGTCAATTAACGCCAGTGTATATGGACTGCCTTCTGCGGCGTGTTGTTGTGCATGTTCAATGGCCTCGGCTCCGGAGGTGCAGGCATCTACAGAAGCGCCCAAATGGGTGAGCATCTCTTCCAACTTCCGTAGAGCGACAGGGTGATCATCCACAATCAGAATGGAATGATTTCCCAGTGGCGTCCGAATGGGGGGGCTGGACTGCTGTTGAAGCTCTGCCCTGATGTAAAAGTGGAACTGAGCCCCCTGGTTGGGGAGGCTGTTGACCTCTATGGCTCCTCCCATGATCTCAGTGAGCTGTTTGCTGATCGAAAGGCCAAGACCGGTTCCACCATACTTGCGGGAAGTGGAGCTGTCTGCCTGGGAAAAAGTCTGGAAGAGCCGCCCCATCTGTTCTTCACTCAAACCAATTCCACTGTCCTTTACTGAAAAATGGAGTTCATTATTTCCTGTAGAGAAGTGCCCCCATACGCGCAGGATAATCTCTCCCTGCTCGGTGAACTTGATGGCATTGCCTGTCAGGTTGATCAGGATCTGCCTGAGTCGAGTGGGGTCACCAATGAGTTTGACGGGAAGCAGGGGGTCGATATCAAAGATAACCTCAACCTGTTTTTCGGCAGCCTTGAAAACGGTTACGTCAGCAATTTGATCAAGCAGTTCATTCAGATCAAAAGGGATCTTTTCAATATCCAACTGACCCGCCTCAATCTTTGAGAGGTCAAGAATATCATTGATGATGTCGAGTAAAGACTGTGATGCGTTATTGATCTTGTTCAGATATTCCTGCTGCTGAGGTGAGGGGTTATCCATCAGAGCCAGATGTGTGAATCCAATGACCGCATTCATCGGTGTACGAATCTCGTGGCTCATGTTGGCGAGAAACCGGCTTTTCGCCAGGTCGGCGGCTTTGGCCCGATGTTCTGCCTGCTTGCGATCTTCCACCTCTTGTGTCAGTGCTTGAGTACGCTCTAAGACGCGCTGCTCAAGATTGATATTGCTCATTTCCAGTGTGTGCTTGATCTCGTCACGTTCCTGCAGGTTGTGCCGCAATACCTCCAGCGCAATGGCCATCTCTGCCACCTCGTCACTGCGGTGGAGTCCATATACCTCCTGTCGATATTCACCGCGTGAGAATTGTTGCATTGCATCAATCAGGCGCCTCAGTGGGCGAGTGACTGACAGGGTGCCGAGATAGAGCACCAGCAGTGTAAGCAGTACCAGGGCGACAGCAAACACCCCTTTCGAGAAGATCTGATCATACAGAAACAGGTTGAGTTTCTGAGTGGAAAAGAGCAGGGTCAACGATCCGATCTGCTGCGGTTCAGCAGGAGGCGCATCATTCCCATCCGCATCGGGTGGGTAGAAAATGGTACGGTGGAATAGCAGTTGTTCGATGGTGGAAAAGGGATGAGCGCCAATGTGGATCTCTTCACCGTGTTGGTTGCGTACGACTGCACCAAGAAAATCAGGGTTGCTGGAGGTAATGGACAAGGTGTTGTGAATCGTTTCCGAGTCATTGTGCAGCAGTGGCTTGGCCAATGTTTTGCTGAGGAAACCGGCCAGGAAATCACCGCGTTTATGAAGCGAATCAGAGCGGTCCTGGTACTCCCGGTACAGATCCAGTGAGAGCGCAGCAGTCAATAGCATTGCAGTCAGTCCACCAACGGTAAGTACGGTACGTTGTTTCAGAGAGAGCCGCATGAGATCAGGTCGATATGGTGAAGACGCTATCAATGGTTATGTGGGTATTCGTGGAGGATACCCCATTTCTCTGGCAGGTAGGTTTTCTTGGGGATATGCCATTGTGGAGTGTTGTCAGCGGCTTTAGGGTAGGTCTTGACGTCAATTGACAATGTCTGTCAGATTGATTTGCGGGTGAATCGACTTTTTCAAGGATATGAATGGGATGGACCGATGAAAAAAAAGGCTCATATACTGGTTGTAGATGATATGCCGCCCAACATACGTATGGTGCGTGCCATCTTGAAAGATCAATACAAGTTGTCTGTTGCCACAAACGGGGAAGAGGCTCTCTTTATTGCCGCCAAGTATCTGCCAGACTTGATCCTGCTGGATGTCGAGATGCCAGGAATGGATGGTTTTGAGACCTGTACTCGACTCAAGCGTCAGACCGATACCAGTTCCATTCCGGTGTTGTTTCTGACAGCGAAGAACCAGATCGAGCATATGATCAAGGGGTTTGAGGTTGGTGCGGCAGATTACATTCAGAAGCCTTTTGAACCCGTTATTCTCGAGGCACGGATCAATAGTCAACTACAGACCGTCTATTACCAGAAGATGAAAGAGCGGGAACGGCTGTTGGAGGAGATGCATGATGGATTTGGCTCCCAACTGATGAGTGCACGCCTCATGATTATGAATGGTGACTACACCAGAGACAGGTTGGTAGCGTTGATGGGGGAGTGTATTGATGATCTGCATCTGATTGTTGATCTTTACGGGAATCAGGATGCAACATTGGAGGAAGCTTTGGCGCAGTACCGTTATCGACTGAAAAGCCGGATGGCAGACAGTGAGGTTGCCTTGAAATGGAGCTTTGATCTTGAGCAATGCTTCTCACTTTCCGAGCACAATATCCTGCAGACCCTTCGTATTACACAAGAGGCGATTAACAACAGTATCAAACATGCTCAAGCCTCTCGGATCGAGATCAGTGCTCGTTGTGACTACGAGAGAGGACTACAGGTAACCATTGCTGATGACGGCACAGGGTTGCCCGAGCAGCTTCATCGGCAGAGAGGTATTGGTAATATGGAAAAAAGAGCCGGCAGTATGGGCGGGAGACTTTCTGTGAGTAATCGTGATTCGAGTGGGGTAGTGGTTGAGATTTTACTGCCACCACCGACTAACTGATGATGCCGAAGTCCCGAGCCTTGGAGACGGCCTGCATCTGGTTGGTAACCTCCAGTTTGCGGTACATATTGCGGATATGCGACTGAATGGTGGAGAGTGTTACCCCCATCTTTTCTGCACACTCCGCATAACTGTTTCCCAGCGAGAGATGTTTGAGCAACTCCAGTTCTCTGGGTGAGAGGTCAATAGACTGTGTTCTCCTGGTTTTTGTTGGCGCACCGGCCAGTTCGAACAGATATCGTGCCAGCGTAGGGCTAACGGGATAGCTGCCATCCAGCACCTCGGAGATCGCATGGGTCAGAGAGGAGGAATCTTCTCCCTTCAGGAGGTACCCTTTTGCCCCCGAGCGAATGGCCTCCAGTAGCGTGTTCTTCTTTCCAATGACTGAAACCACCAATATCGGAAGGTTGGAAAATTTCTGATGGGCTGCACGAATCACCTCAAGGCCACTGATATCGGGTAAGCCAATATCAACCAATAGCAGATTGATGGTCTGCTCTCCTTGTTGTATGAAATCGAGCGCAGCGCTGCCTTGGTCAAAACAGTGAAGTTCCCACTCATTGGGCAAGGCGTGTATTGCGTCTTCTATGGATGCTTTGAAAACAGGGTCATCCTCTACGAGAACAGCAACGGAAGCGCTTGTTGGGACCACTATGTTTTCCACCCTCAATAGAAAATATGAAGTATGGAATTATATCTTTATTTATAGGTTATTTATTTCACATGATTATGTGAGGTGTTGAGATGATATTAAACGCGATCAAGAAAGAACTTTACGATATCTTTCCATAAATCGATTCCATCCTTGTTTACAAAAAAGGCATGCCCATCTTTCTGAAAGGGGGGGAGTACAACGAGTGCTGAATTTCCACCGGCCAATTTATAGTGTTCCTCCATTCGATAGGCGAGCCAGTCCGGGAAAAATGAGTCATTCTCGGAGTAGAGCCAGAGGCTGGGGATATCGGTTGTTTTGGCGTAATGCTCCACCGCTTTTACCAGGGCATCATCCCAGATGCAGCCACCTCCGGATTTTCGAAGTCCTCCTGAAAAATTGAGAATCATTTTGACGCCAGCCGGCGGGCTCATTCCTCCATAGGCAAGGCTGGCAAGCCCTCCGTGGGAGTAGCCTGCAATAATGATTCGTTGTGGATTGATGTAGGATTGTTTGCTGAGGTGCTCAACTGCGGACTGGATCGACCGGGCTTGCTGGATTCCGGCTTTTTTAGTGTTGCACCCTGTGTTGTTGACGGTTCCGGTTGAATCTCCAAATCCTTCTCGCATCGGTAGTGCTACAGCGTAGCCTTGTTCGATAAAGAAGCGTGCAGCATGCGGTACCCTGAATCGCTTCTGTTGATCGGCATTGCCAAAAGCCTTTCCGTGGTTGATCACTACCAGAGGAAAAGGGCCGTTTCCATCAGGAAGGAACAGGGTTGCAGCAAGCCGTTGCGAGCCATGTGGAATCTCAATAACCTGCTCATGTAGTGGGTCGTTGGCTATGGATAAGGGGGGGGTAACAAAAGCGGAAATCGCTAACAGAATACGAATAAAGTGGAGCATGCTTCATGTCCTACAGTAAAAATGCAGCTGAATATTGAACTTCTTGTGCTCCTGATTCAATAGGTTATTAAAAAAACATAAGCACCTAACATTATCATGTGATTTTCGAGGAGGGGCAGGATAAATATAATTAAATCCTGAACTTCTCTCTGTTGGTGTCTCATCTTGCAGTGCTGCTCTTGAATATGGTTGTCAGATATCTGCTTTCGATATTTCTGTTGGCACTGTGGGTGTCTCCTTCCGTATTTGCTGCCAATCCCGCATCGCCCGCACCGGATGCAGGTTCCATCCTGCAGCAGCTTCAGCAGGAGATGTTGCGGAGGGCACCACTTCCCAAATTCAAGAAAGAGGCGGAAGAGCGCCCTCAACGCCCACAGACCATTGGGCCGGGTATCCGAGCTTTTGTAAGAAAACTTGATTTTGAGGGTAATGAATCCATCACCTCGGAGGCGCTCTCCGAGTTCCTTTCCGACCGTGTTGGCAAGGAGCTCAGTTACACTGACATGAAGCGGCTTGCGCTGGCAATCGGTGAATACTATCGAGGAAAAGGGCTCTGGGCCAGAGCAGCCATACCCGCTCAATCGTTGGAGGATGGGGTTCTACTGCTCAAGGTAATCGAAGGACAGATGGGGGACATTCAGATCGACTTCCATGATCCGGATGGCAAGGAGATGCGGTTTCCCCGGCAGAAGGTCATTGAATATCTGAAACTGGGGCAGGAGCCGGGAAAGATTTTCAGCATTCACAACTTCGAGCGGGCGATCAAGAGTCTGGATGCCGTTCCCGGTATCACTGCGGCAGCCATTCTGGAACCGGGAGCCAAAGTGGGGCAGACCGATATCGTTGCCCGTATTGCCAACAAGCCCCCATTTGCGGGTAGTGTTCGGGGGGATAACCATGGCAGCAGGTCGACCGGTTATGGGCGTATTACGGGCTATCTCAATATAGATGGCGTTCTGGAAATTGGGGAGCAGATCAATCTGCAGGCTGTGCACACCAGGGGGACCGATGTCATCACGATTGGCGGCAGTTATCCGCTTTCTGTGGATGGAAGTCGCATCGGTATCAATTACACTGATATGCGCTACGAACTGGGCAAGCCATTGGAGTCTCTGGAGGGCAAAGGGAACTCTCAGGCGACGGCGCTTTATGTCAGTCATCCGTTCGAGCAACGTAATGACCTGATTGTGAATGGTCAACTGAGTATCGGGCATACCGACTACTACAATGAGACGGTTTCCGGTGTCAGTTCAGACAAGACGGCGAAAACCCTGGCGGGCACTTTACAGGTTTCCTGGCCCGATCAACTGGCAGAAGAGGAGGCGGTCAACAACGTAACACTCATTGCGACATTGGGTGATCTGGACCTCAGTAGAGCGGCGGATAATCTGGCCAGTGATGCAACCACGGCAAAAACCGATGGCTACTTTTCAAAGGTCAATTTCACCGTAACCCGGAATCAGACGATCAACGAGAAGACCCAGTTCTGGTTTTCCCTGTTGGGACAATATGCATTCAGTAACCTTGATTCCGGGCAGAAGATTAGCCTCGGCGGACCCAGTAATGTACGTGCCTACCCCAATAGTGAAGGTACAGGGGATCATGGGGCTGTAATGACACTGGAACTGCGCCATATGCTGGAACCCAATCTGCAAGGGCAGCTCTTTTATGATCATGGCTATGTAGTGCTCAACAAGGAGTTATGGAGTGACTGGAACTAGAGCAACAGTACGCTGAAAAATCACAACCAGCTGAAAGGGATCGGTGCTGGTCTGAAATGGACTGCCGATGATGGAATTGAGATCAGTGGGGCACTCTCGACACGCATTGGTGCCAATCCGATGCGAGACAGTGAGGGGCTGGATGGAGATAGCACACTCCGCCATATGCGCCTCTGGATTGCTGCCGTGAAACAGTTCTAGATGGGGTAGAGCGCAGATGAATGGACTGAATCGGGTTTATCGTCTGGTCTGGAGTGCTGTACAGGGGCGCCTGGTGGTCTGTGGTGAGTTGACCAAAAAGAGTGGCAAGCAGGGTAGAGGCGTGCTTGTCAGAACAGGACCATGTGCCACATCTACAGTCAGCACCCGGTTGGCACAGAGGATGCGCAGCGCCTTTCTGGCATCCATGTTGGCGCTGTTGCCGGAAGCGGTACAGGCTGAAATTGCAGGTGATGCATTGCCTCAAGGGGGAAGCGTTGCATCCGGTAGCGCTACCATCCAGAGCAGTGGTAGCCAGATGGAAATCATCCAGTCGACAGACAAGGCGATCATCAACTGGAGTCAGTTCAATGTTGGTGCAGACGCATCGGTCAATTTTGTACAACCTGCTTCAAGTTCCGTGGTACTGAACCGTGTGACCTCGGTGTCTCCCTCGACTATTAATGGTCAGTTGACGGCCAATGGTCAGGTCTTTCTGGTCAATCCACATGGGGTCTATTTCGGCAATAATGCGCGGGTGGATGTGGGCGCACTGGTTGCCTCCACACTCGATATCACCAATCAGGACTTCCTTGCCGGTAACTACAATTTCAATGGTGGAGGCTTCGGGGGCATTACCAACAAGGGAAGTCTGACCGGTGGTTTTGTTGCCCTGATTGCCCCGGACATTGAAAACGAGGGGAGCATTCTTGCCAGGGTCGATAGTGTGGCACTGGCCAGTGGTGATCAGACCACCTTGACCTTTGCAGACAACCGTTTGATCTCGATCTCGGTGGATGAAGCACAACTGGAAAGCGAGATCAGCAACACAGGGTCCATCACCGCGGAGAATGGCTCGGTTATCCTCAAGGCGAGTGCCGCCCAGCGGCTGGTGGATGAGCTGATCACGCTGCCGGAAGCCGAGCGAGATGGGCAACTGGTTACCGTGAATGGTGTGCCTCAGATCATCAGCAGCAGTGGGTTGATTACTGCGGACAACGTGGAAATGGATGCAGGAGATACTGGTGCCGCTTCGGTCTCAGGTAGGGTCGATGTCAGCAGTTCAACCGGTAGTGCAGGAAAGATTCAAATTACCGGTGAAGAGGTCTCGATTCAGGCAGGTGCTGAACTGGATGCTACAGGCGCTACAGGGGGTGGTGAAATCCTGGTGGGTGGTGATTGGCAGGGAAGTGGGGATGTTCGCCAGGCCACCTATGCCACTGTCGAGGCTGGCGCTACACTGAATGCCTCAGCAACCGAGCGGGGCGATGGTGGGAAGATTGTAGTCTGGTCGGATGTTCATGATCCGGATGCCGTCACTCATGTGCATGGCGATTTGCTGGCACAAGGCGGAATGTATGGTGGTGACGGTGGATCGATTGAAACATCCGGTGCATATCTTGAAATCGATGGGATAACAGCCTCTGTAGCATCCTCTTACGGGGAAGGTGGGTTATGGTTGATTGATCCGGTCAACATCACCATTGACTCCACTCTGGCAAGCAGTATTGCAACGGCGCTGGGCAGTGGCAATGTCACCATCTCCACCGATGGCAGCAATACACCGGATACATCCAGTGGAGAGAGTGGCAGTGACGGCTGGATCAAGGTCAACTCTGCAATCAGCTGGAGTGCAAACAAGCTGACCCTTCAGGCAGCAACCGATATCTACATTTATGAAAATCTGAACGGCAGCGGGACTGCACAACTTGCACTGGAGTATGGGCAAGGTGCAGTCGCTTCAGGCAATAGCTCGGACTACTACATCAAGGATAGCTATGCGGTCAGCCTCCCGGATGGCAGTAATTTCAGCACCAAACTGGGGAGTGACGGCAGCACCAACACCTATACCGTGATCAGTACACTGGGGACGGAAGGGGCCACCACTTCGAAGACAACCTTGCAGGGAATCGCGGCAGCCTCCTGGGGAGCGGATGCCTATATCGCGATTGGTGGAAATATTGATGCCTCTGCAACAACCGGTTGGACCAGTGATACCTACAATCACGGCTTTACGCCTATTGACGATGTTGAAATCAGAGAGCTGGCCGGGCTGGGGCATACCATCGATCAACTCTATGTGATGAGGAAAGGGAACAATTACTCAGGTCTGTTTGGCAATGCACATCGCTCCGGTGCCGGTGGCGGCCTGACAGTTCGTGACCTGGGGATTACCAATGCAAACATTTCCGGTCTCCGGTATGTAGGAGCACTTGCAGGTGCTTTTTCTGATGGAAACGGTGCATTGGTCCATGTGAAGAATGTTTATGCAACGGGTTCTGTTGCTGCAGGTAATTTCAACAATGCATCCCCTTATACTTTGGGGGCGACAGCGGATGTGGGTGGTTTAATCGGACGGTTCAACAGCTCTTATAGTTCCACTGTCGAGAAATCGTATTCAACTGCCTCGGTGACTGCACATAATGGCGGCTATGTTGGAGGGCTGATTGGTGGGGTTGGACAGGCAACGAATGGACTGACGGTTAGCCAGTCGTTTGCCACAGGAAATGTGGATGCGAACGGTTTGGTGAGCGGAGGAACTGCTGCGAATCAGGTAGGTGGGCTGGTTGGCTATCTTGGGGGAGGCACTACCGTCATCAACAGCTATGCGACCGGAAGTGTAACAGGGTATGGTTCCGTTGGTGGTTTGGTTGGTCAAACAGCCAATAATCAGTACTACCCTATTACACTGGAGAAGACGTATGCCTCGGGTGCAGTAACGGCAACCCAGAATTCGGGCGGAATCGTTGGATATACACCAACAAGTCACTTGACGTTGACAGATAACTACTGGGATACACAGACCACTGGAAAAAGTGCAGCAATAGGACGAGACACAACAAACAGCACGGATGACACGACTCCATCAGGAAGCACGGGGCTGACAACCGCGCAAGCTACCGATCAATCCAGTTTCACAAACTGGGATTTTTCCGATATTTGGGCAACAAAATCCAGTGTTAACAGCGATTATGCAATACTGAGAGGTAATCTTCCTGCTGGGGTCACGCTTACCACTGCGATTACCCTGACGTTAGGGGATTTATCGCGAACGTATGGTGACTCCAATACGAGCCTGACAGGTCTCTGGAGTGTGAGTGGTTGCAGTGGCTGTTTAAGTAGCGTTGACTGGGGAAGTGCTGTTGGTACTTCCAGTTCTGTCGGGAGCTACAGCTACAGTACGGCGAATGTGTTGTCACTCTCCTATGCCTCAGGATCTGCATCGGATTATGATGTGAGTTACAGCAGCAACTCCTTGACGATCAACACACGCGCAATTACGGTGACGGCAGCCGACCAGAGCCGGGTGTATGGTGACTCCAATCCAACAACGGGTTCAGTGACCCTGACCAGTGGTAGCCTGGTTGGAAGTGATGCGCTGAGTACGGCAACCGTTTCATCGTCGGCAACTACAACCACTTCGGTTGGGTCGTCTTCTCTCACTCCAAGTTCACAAACCTTCAGTAGTGGCTCCTCGAGCAACTACAACATCACTTATGCCAATGGCACGTTATCGATTACGACAAGGCCGATTACCGTCACAGCCGATAATCAGAGCCGTGGATATGGTGCAGATAACCCAACCTCTGGTTCAGTCACATTGAGTAGTGGGTCACTGGTTGGAAGTGATGCTCTGAGTACGGCAACCGTGAGCTCATCTGCAGCATCAAGTAGTACAGTAGGCAGCAGCTTCTCTTTAACACCGAGCAACCAGACATTCAGCAGTGGCTCATCCAGTAACTACAATATCACCTACGCAGATGGGTCATTGTCAATTTCCAAAGGTACCTTGACCATTACGGCAAGTAATCAGAGCAAGATCTATGGAAATACGCTGAATCTGGGAACATCCAGCTTTACTACATCCGGGTTGGCCAATGGAGAGACAGTCGGTTCAGTAACATTGGCCAGCCTTGGCAACTATGATGCAAGCACAACGGCTTCTGCCAATACTTATAGTGGGGACATTCGCCCGAGTGGTGCGACTGGAGGAACCTTCTCTTCCAGCAACTACAATATCAGCTATGTCGATGGTGATCTTGTGATTAGCAAGGCGACGCCCGTTATTCAATTTGCAGGCAACCTCGACAAAGTGGATGGCGACTCTTCATTTACTCAGACTGCGTCGGTTACCAGTGGGCCCTCATCCGTTACCTACTCATCATCCAATACCGGTGTTGCGACAGTCGACGCATCAACTGGAACAGTCACTATCGTTGCTCCGGGGCAGGTAACCATTTCGGCATCATCAGCCTCTGACAACAATTACCAGAGTGGTTCAGGGAGCTATACATTGACTGTTCTGGAAGCGGCTACGACTGCTGCCAGTGATCAGATACCAAATGAGAGTCCGGCTGCCAGTCAGGTGAATGCCGATGGCAGTAGAGCTGGCTCGATAAAATCCGGCAAACAATCATTTGATGCGGATAAGGAGGCTGATCAGGAAACCTCGAAAAAGGGCAATGTGACAGGTGGCGACCAAGCTGCTTTCAATTCAAACTCGACTCTGGGAGGTCTTGAGGCGGGAACCGTTGTGATTGCTGAGCCCAGTTTCGAGAATGTTGTACCAGCAGGGAATGAGCAGCCATCACCTACGTTGAATAGTCGTCAGAGTGGCGATAGTGCTGCGGATCAACCGATACAGATCGCCGCCGCAGAAACACCATCCGTATCTACTGCAAACAATGGTAGCAAGGAGGCCGGAGCCGGTGGATCGGATGAGAATAACAATACCATTTCAGGCGTGTTGGGCAACCAGGGCAACGACAAGGATGTAGGCAATGCCGGTGGTGATCGAGGAACGAAGGGCACCAAGGTGTCTCAGGATGAAGGTGGCAAGCAGGAGCCAACAGAAGAACCGACTCAGATAGCCAAGACAGAGCAGCCAGAAAAGTTGAACGACAACACGCCAAATGAAAACAATGGCAAGCGCCCAACCAAAGAGCGTACAGATTTAGAGGATGAGGGTGGTAGCATAACCAAGGAAGAAGAACCCACCCGGATCGCTCGTGTGGAAGAACCGTCAGAGCCAACGACTAACAATGGAGCTCAAGAGGCTGGAGCCGGTGGATCAGATGAAAACGACAGTACCCTCTCAGGTATGCTGGACAATCAGCAACCAACAGAGAAATTGGTTCAGGCTGCCAAACTAGGGTTGCCGGATAAACGCAGTGATGATGTGCTCAATAATGGGAGTCGCACTGATAATGGAGATGAGGGTGGCAAGACCAAGGAGAAAGCGATTCAGTTTGGTCGAGTAGAGGCTGCTTTACGATCTGTATCGAAGTCTGATCTCCCCTCTGGATCCATCGATGAGGTTGGTGGGAGCAAAGGCCGACAATTAATCTTGTCCAAGGCAAAAATTGAATATGGTGAAACTGATATTCCATTGACTTCGATAGATGATGGTGGTGCTGGGGTGGATGATGTGATTCAAACCAAAGAGCCTCCGTTGTTCAAATCAAAACGTGGGACCAGATTTGTTTATCAGATTCCAGAAGACACTTTTATTCATAGTGACCCCAATGCCGAGTTGACCATAGATGCAAAAATGAAAGATGGTTCACCATTGGAATCCTGGATGAGTTTTGATCAAGGAAAAATGCAAATTTCTGGTGAGATACCAATGAACCACTCCTCAAATATAGAGGTTGAGGTTCTTGCATATGACCAATCGGGTGATGAGGCAATGGTAGAAGTCATGATTGAGGTTAAGTGAGAATACAGCTTAACTTCTCAATTGAGGGCGTTCAGAATTCTGTGTCACACCCTCTACACTATATAAAGGCCAAGCCCCAGTTCTGAGTCGGCATCGACCATTTTTTTCCGGTATTGTGAATGCTCAGGTAGAGTAGCTTCAGCAGGCTGTTCTGGCTGGGGAGGTCCCCTTTGGTCTTGGTCAATTTCCTGAACTGGCGGTGGACTGTCTCAATGATGTTGGTGGTATAGATCATCCAACGTACCTCCTGCGGGTAGCAAAAATAGACCGAGAGGTTTTCCCATTCCTATGCCATGAGTTGATCAGGGAGAACGATCCCATAGTACTTCACTCTTTTGAATTGCATCGCAAGAAACGGGATGTTGTAGGTACTTTTCAGTGCCACAATGCATGTAGTGAAGAGTGGTTCAAGGTTGAGAGTCTCTCTCGTTAAAGGATATCCAGAAGAGGAAGGTTCATGTCGGCAAAGCCAGCCATTCGCCAGTCAATGTCACCGTTGGAGTGGATGCTGCTGGTCGCGCTTTCTGTATTGTGGGGCGGTTCATTTTTCTTCAACAGCGTGGCGATTCGTGAGCTGCCCACTTTCAGCGTGGTTGCTGGTCGGGTATTGTTGGCGGCAGTTGCACTTTTGGTTGTGATGCGGGTTATGGGTCTGAGGCTGCCTGCAGATCGGCGTATCTGGACGGCATTCTGCAGCATGGGGGTATTGAACAATGTGCTGCCGTTCAGCCTGATTGTATGGGGACAGTTGCATGTGGCTTCGGGAGTGGCCGCCATTCTCAATGCAACCACACCACTGTTTACGGTGTTTGTTGCACATCGGTTGACGGTAGATGAGAAGATCGCTCCGACAAGTCTGTTGGGAGTAGGGGCTGGTTTTACAGGGGTGGTGATCATGATCGGCGGGGATGTTGCCAGTGGGCTGAGTGTGAATGTTCTGGCCTCCATTGCGATTCTTGGTGCGGCACTCTCCTATGCCTTTGCGGGGGTCTATGGGCGCCGTTTCAGAACCCTGGGTGTCTCCCCGATAGCGACTGCCACAGGACAAATTATCAGCTCCAGTGTGATGCTGACCCCTCTGGTGATCATGATCGATCAGCCCTGGAAGCTGCCGATGCCAAACCTCTCGGTCTGGGGGGCATTGCTGGGGCTGGCGCTGTTGTCGACCGCCTTGGCCTATATCATCTACTTTCGAATATTGGAGCGTGTCGGAGCAACCAACCTGCTACTGGTTACCTTCCTTATTCCTGTCAGTGCGATTTTGTTGGGTATCGGGTTTCTGGATGAAGTGCTGCTGCAGAGGCACCTGTTGGGGATGTTGTTGATTGGCATGGGGTTGGTGATTATTGATGGGCGGATAGGGTCTATATTCAATCGGCGCAGGCCTGTGGAAGAGGCGTGATGAACCACTGTATTAATGAAGATGCATCAGAGAAGATGCCGGACGATGATCGTTGCTGGCGTGCGGTTTGCGAGCGTGATCAGGCATATGACGGCACCTTCTTTTTTGCTGTATTGACCACCGGCATCTACTGCAGGCCCAGTTGTTCCTCTCGCAGGGCGAGGCGTGAAAATGTCTCTTTCTTTGATAGTGCAGATGCTGCAGAGCAGGCCGGGTACAGGGCATGCAAGCGTTGCAAGCCCAATCAGGCTGTGCAACCCCCTCATGCCGAAGCGATCATTCAGGCCTGCAACCAACTTCAATCCGCAGAGAAAGAGCCGGATCTTGCTACGTTGGCTCGCCAGGCGGATCTCAGTCCGGCGCACTTCCAACGCCTGTTCAAGGCTCAGGTGGGTCTTTCTCCGAAGCAGTATGCAATAGCGGTACGCAAACAACGGTTGCGTGATGAATTGGTCAAGGCAGAGTCCGTGACGCGTGCGATCCATGATGCAGGGTATGGTAGTGTGTCGCGAGCCTATGCAGACAGAGCAACGCCTGGCATGAAGCCCTCCCGGTATCTTCAGGGAGGTGTGGGTGAGACCATTCGCTATGCCGGTGCGAAGAGCAATCTGGGCCATCTGGTAGTGGCTGCTACAGAACAGGGTGTCTGTCTGGTTCAATTTGTTGAGCCGGAGGAGATGCTGGAGCTGCTTGAACACCATTTTCCAGAGGCAAGGCTGCAATCTGCCGAGCGTGATCTGGAGGCGTGGATTGTATCGATTATTGCCAGGATTGAGGCCCCTCATGGGGAGCGTGTGGAGAGATCGATACCACTGGATCTTCGTGGTACCGCCTTTCAGGAAAGGGTGTGGAATGCACTGACTGAAATCCCGATGGGTGAGACCATCAGCTATACACAACTGGCCTGTTCACTTGGGAAACCCAGGGCGGCACGATCGGTTGCCAATGCGATTGGAGCCAACAGCGTGGCGGTACTGGTACCGTGCCATCGTGTGATCAGAGAGTCGGGGGAGTTGGCTGGCTACAAATGGGGCGTTGAGCGCAAGCGTTTACTGCTTGAGCGTGAGCGTCTGAAAGCTGAGTAAGCCTACCTTGTCAGAGTGCTAGCTCAGCACACTCTCAAGCCCCTCAATCAGGTCTGCAGTCAGGACAGGCAGTTGATCGAAGCGTTCGGTATCGTATGCGTTGCAGACCAGTCTGGCCTTGTCCGTTAAGGCGGGGAAGCCGAAGGAGGTGCCGCTCCCCTTGATGGGATGGGCTGTCTCCTTGATCTGTATCCAGTCTTGACTGTCCAGCGCCGATTGTAGTGCTTGTCTGTAGCAACTTACACTTTCCCGGAAGATATCCATCAACTCCTCATCCACCTCTTCCGCTGCCTGGGGTTGCGGCTCTTCCACCCAACCTTGTTGATCATCTGGACACTCCTCCTGCTCGGAATCCAGTCTTCTGTCGACAGGCAACCCTCTATCTTCTTTTCTTCTCAGGTGTCTGCGTTGGGCCTGAATATCGATGGGGAGACCTGCAGTACTCTCCGGAATCTGGTCGACCAGCGGCAAGTAGTGTCTCAACATACGAATGAGACTGTTCTGATCAATCGGTTTGCTCAGAAAGCCATCGCATCCCGCTTCGTGGAATTCAACCCGGTGCTTTCGCATCACATTGGCGGTCAATGCAACGATGGGCGTGGTGCAGCCCCGCTCTTTCAACTCTCTAGTTGCGGTAATGCCATCCTTGCGTGGCATCTGCATCCATGAAGATCAGGTCAAACGTGTTGGGTTCCGCCAGTGCGATCGCTTCGACGCCATCGTTGGCGATGGTGACGTTGAGTCCCAGTTTTTCGAGTATTCTGCGTTCCAGTAGCTGTAACTCCAGCGTATCTTCCGCAACCAGTACACGTCCCTTGAAGATATTGAGGGCAGCTTCGGGAGAGGTGCTGTTTTCATTGTCGACTGAAACTGGGGAGTCACTTTGCCGGTAGGGTAGTGTGAATGTAAAGGTTGATCCAACTCCCTCTTCACTGGAGACATCAATCCTGCCGCCCATCAACTGGGCAAGGTTGAGAGAGATAAAGAGTCCTAACCCGGTTCCACCAAACTGCCTCGAGATGGTTCCGTCCGCCTGTTCAAAGCGGGAGAAAATCCGCTCCAGTGTCTCCGGTGACATGCCGATTCCGGTGTCCTTGACTTCAAGGTAGAGCTGCTTGTCGTCATTCCAGCAGTTCAGTGAGACATGGCCTGCGTGTGTGAACTTGATCGCATTGGTGAGCAGGTTGATCAGAACCTGGCTGATGCGGTTTGCATCGCCCAGCAGTCTGTATTGCTCTCTCACCTGTTGTTTGAATTCAAAGCCGAGCCCTGCATCCTGTGCACGGATCAGCAGTATCTTTCTGATGTTGGTCAGGAGTGCATTGAGATCAAAAGGGTACTCATCGATTGAAAATTTCCCGGAGGCAATCTTCGACATGTCCAGAATGTCATTGATCAGAATCAGCAGGGCCTTGGATGCCCGCTCAATCACCTCAAGTGAAGTGCGGTCTGTATCGGATTGACGCTGCTCCAGCAGATATTCGCTGTGCCCGATGATTGATGTGAGCGGTGTTCTCAATTCGTGGCTGACGGTTGCCATGAAGTCATCCTTTGACTGGTTGACCTCAGATAGCTCCCTATTGATCTCAACCAGCTCCTGTGTCCGCTCCTCAATAATTTTCTCGAGATTCTGTTTTTCGGTAACCTCTCTCCTGAGGTGAAGATAGTTCTGCAGGTGGGCCTTCACTCTTGCCAGCAGAATGACAGGTTCAAGCGGTTTGGTCAGGTAGTCGGCACCACCCAGCTCAAACCCTCTCAACTGGTTTTCCGTTTCGTGTACCGCAGTCATGAAGAGAACGGGAATATCCCTGTATCGGGGGTTCTCCTTCAGCCGTCGGCAGACTTCATAACCATCCATTCCGGGCATCATGACATCCAGAAGAATCAGGTCGGGCTTGACGGTCTCTACTTGCTGGAGAGCCGTCTTGCCATCTCGTGCAACGTTGACGTGATAGTCCCCCTCAATCGTCAATATATCGCCAACCACCCTCAGATTGTTGGGTTGGTCATCCACTACCAGAATGGTAGGCAACGGGTTCTGGTTGTCACTCATAAAAGGGGCTCATTCTGCTCAGTCTGGAGCAGGGTTGTTCTGGTCATCTACTGCGGTAAGTACGTATTGTTGTCATGCTGTGAAGTGGAGTCAAACGCTAGCTGACTGCGGTCTCCATGGTATGACCGAAATGGCACAATACATAGTATAGGAACCTGTTTATATGTGAAATTACTATTACAAAAATGTCATATAGTAGATTGATATAATTGATCATTAAAAGACTTACTGTTGAAGTGGTTATCGTTATTATCCTCCGTACAAAATAGAAGTTTGAAATCATTTCTTTCAGGAGGAGAAAGATGCAGTTTCTAGGCAACATTCGTCTGAAGACGAAGATCATTTTACTGGTCGCGATACCCCTTGTGGCGATGCTCTTTTTTTCAATCACCTTGATGCTGGAGAGCAGCAGACAGAAGACAGAGATGGAAGCGGTATCCACGCTCTCATCGCTTGCCTCGGTATTGAGCACGCTGGTTCATGAAACACAAAAGGAGCGTGGGGCCAGTGCAGGCTTTACTGCCAGTGAAGGCAGGAAATTTGCAGAGATTCTACCGAATCAGCGTATGCAGACCGATCAGAAGAGAGCGCAGCTTGAGAGCGAGCTGAAGACTTTTGATACCAGCAAGTTCGGCAAGGCCTTCGAAGAGAAGGTAAGCGTGCTCAATAACGAGCTGGCACAGCTTTCACATATTCGTGGGCAGGTGGACCAGTTGGCACTCTCGTTTCCTGAGGTGGCGGGGTGGTATACCGGATTGAATGCGAAACTGCTGGAAGTGATTGCAGAGATGCCCAATCTGATTACGGAGGCAGAGCTGATTACCCAGTTAACGGCTTACGTGAACTATCTTCAGAGCAAGGAACGGGCGGGAATCGAGCGTGCCGTGATGAGCGGTACCTTTGGCAAGGACAACTTCGCCCCCGGCATGTATAAAAAGTTCATTGAGCTGGTCACCGCACAGAGAAACTTCATCTATGTTTTCGAGACGCTGGCAACCAAGGAGATGAAGACGTTCTATCAGCAGGCCATGAGGCATGACTCTGTCCAGCAGGTTGAACGAATGAGGGAGTCGGCTATCGAGCGTGCCGACAGAGGAGGGTTCGGCATTGATGCCGAGCACTGGTTCAAGACGATTACAGTCAAAATCAACCAGCTGAAACAGGTGGATGACTATATCGCGGGTCAGGTTGTGACCATTGCCAATGATCATCAGAAGGCGGCATCCCGGCAATTCAGCCTCTTTTTTGTGATCGTAATTGTGCTGCTCGTGATCACTCTTGGGCTCTCCTATCAGATCGGTAAGGCGATAAGAGAGCCGATCATCACCATGAGTGACACCATCAGAAAGGTGGTTGATGAAGGGGACTTCAACCGGCGCATCGAAAATGATCAGAAGGATGAGGTGGGGGAAATTACCCGGCTGTTGGACAGCCTGTTTGAAAGTTTGCAGCACTCGATTCAGGAGAGTAGTCAGGTGGTGGGCGATGTCGCAAAAGGTGTCCTGATTACCCATAATCCTCAGCCAGTACCAACTGCCTCAGAGGCATGGGTGAA
>CAYFOR010000044.1:0-21464 GCA_964344785.1 uncultured Piscirickettsiaceae bacterium | reverse complement strand
TTCACGTTGGAATGACGGCCTCGCTTCAGGGCCATTTCATATTGGACAAGACTTCCGGTTGGTTTAATGCCTACATTGAGGTATTATCGGCCAACCGATGAAATTAGTCTCAAAAATTGTATGGTTATTACTGCTGGTGGGGTGGAACGTAGAGAGTCGGGCAGAGGAGCGGACACTGACAGTTTCCGGTTCCAGCACAGTACATCCCATTATTCGCAAGGTGATTCCCCACTTTGAGGAAGCCACTGGTCTTTCGGTGCGCTCTCGTGGTGGAGGGAGTGGCCGGGGAGTCACGGATGTCATCCATGGCAAGAGTGATATCGGTATGGCATCGCGGGGATTGACGGAGCAGGAGTTGCTTCCAGACGTATATGGTCAGTGGCTCCATGTTCATACCATTGGTCATGACGGCAATGCGGTCATCGTCCATAAAAGCAACCCGATTGAGGAGATCGGCCCAGATGAGATCCATCAGATCTTTACCGGAAAGATCCTGAAGTGGGGTGCCCTGAACGGGGTTGATC
Source organism: uncultured Piscirickettsiaceae bacterium (assembly GCA_964344785.1). Lineage (GTDB taxonomy): Bacteria > Pseudomonadota > Gammaproteobacteria > Thiopontia. The sequence continues at coordinate 20,940 of CAYFOR010000044.1, read as the reverse complement.
GCCCGGTGGTCACCATTGTCAAGGAGCAGGGGCGGTCAACCCGCAAGCAGTTTGAGCAATACTTCAATCTTGAGGACAAGAAGATCAAGGCCGATTACACCATCGGTTCCAATACAGAGGCACTGGTCTTTGTCGGGGCAGACCCGGACGCCATTGGTTTTGTCTCCATCGGGGCGGCTTCGTACGCCATCTCTCTGGGGACAGCGATCAAGATGCTGTCGATCAATGGGAAAGTGCCCACGTTGGAAAATGTTCTGAATGGGAGTTACCGGTTCGGCAGTCGTGCATTGAATCTGCTGACTTTGGGTATTCCAGATCATGAGGAGCGCAGGCTGATCGACTTCGTGAAGGGGCCGGTCGGGCAGAGGATTATTGCAGAGATGGGGTATGCCCCGGCTCAACATCCGTAAATGAGCGGAGGATCGAACAGGATGATATCGATCCGTTCCCTGATCATTCTGGTGGTACTGCTGCTTGGGGGAGGGTCCCTGCTGGGCCATTATCTGGCCAATCACTATATGGCCCAGTCGATTGAAGAGTCAAACGCCCAGAAACAGGTTCATCAGGAACTGGAGCAATCCGTTGAGGCGTTGACCAGCATTCTCCACAAGATGCATATTCTGGCACTCTCCAGCTCAATCAAGCAGGATGAGTCCCTGTTGCTGAAAAGCTCGCAACAGCCTGGACACTTCTTCGAGGAAATCAACCGGATTTCTGAATGGATTGATGATCGACATCCCGGTCTCGATCACACGCAACCCAAGTTGTCGGCCATACGGACGGCCTTTCGCAGCTATATCGTCGAGTTGATGGCAGCCGCCTCTCATCTGGTTGCAGGCACAGAAGGGGCATTGCTGACATTGCAGGAAGCGAGCAACCAGTTGGAGGCACTGGAGAGGGCGCTGCATCAACTCAAGTCCCAGCTACGTGTTCATAGTGAACTGCACCTCGAAGAGATTGAAGGACAGATGCAGCATAAAAAATGGAGGATCATGTTAGTAACACTGGTTACGGTCCTGTTCCTTACAGCGATCACAGCATGGTTGCTGACCGTAAGAGTGGCGCAGCCGCTGATCACGATTGGTAATGTGCTGCGGAAGATTACCGGGGGGGATTACAGCGTGCGGGTAGAGAGCCTGCGTATGGATGAGGTGGGGCAAATTGCGGTTGCGACCAACAATATGGCCATTTCAATCGAACGGGCATACCGGGAACTCTACATTCAGCGACAGCAGTCGGAGCAGATCATCTCGACCATGGGTGAGGGGTTGGTGGTGGTCAACGCATCAGGGGAAATCGTCAAAGCCAATCAGGGGGTGGAACAGCTTACGGGCGTCCCTGTAGGTGAGTGGGAGGGGCGTCTATACGCTACCCTTTTCGAAGATGACGGTACGCAGAATCAACAGGTGCTTGAGTTTCTGACCGGGGCAGAAGGAGAGAGAGACCGTGGGCTGTCAATGGATCGAACCATGGTCAATCGGGATGGAGATCCTGTTCCCATTCACCTGACAGCGGCCTTGCTATGGTCCGGGAATGGGCAGGTCGTTGAGGGGAGTGTGATGGTGCTGCATGATATGAGAGAGTTGCTGACGCTGGAGAGTGTCAAGCGTGCGAATCAGGCCAAGGATGAGTTTCTGGCGAGTATGAGTCATGAGCTGCGCACGCCACTGGCAACCATTATCGGCAACTGTGCGTTGCTACTGGAGAATGATGAGGGCAGTGGTGTCAGGGAGGGGCTGGATCAGGGGGTTGTTGATCTTGTGCAGGGGATTGAGCAGGCCGGAAATAACCAACTGGCCCTGGTGAACGATATTCTCGATCTCTCCAAGATCGAATCGGGCAAGTTCTCCATCCACGAGGAACCCTACAATATCTCAGGGCTGATCGATGAGATCGATATAATGTTCGCCCCCAGAGCCGGCAATGCAGGGCTGAACTGGGAGGTGGAGCGGTATCGGGAGCCCTGTCTGCTGATGGGAGACCCGTTGCGTATCCGTCAGGTCCTGATCAACCTGGTTGGCAATGCAATCAAGTTTACCGACTCAGGCGAGGTCTCTTTGCGGGTGGATATCCAGCAGGAGATGATCCGTTTTACCATCAAGGATAGTGGAATCGGCATGGATCAAGCGCAGGTGGAACAGTTATTCAACCGCTTTGAGCAGGCAGACCGTTCCATTTCAAGGCAATACGGTGGAACCGGTTTGGGGCTCTATATCTCGTGTAATCTGGCAAACCAGATGGGAGGGAAAATTGCGGTAACCAGTGACCAGGGTGTCGGTTCAACCTTTGAGCTGTTGCTGCCATATCAGCCGACTCGGGAGTCCGCGATCGATGTCGATCCTTCTGCCCGATTGAAGGAGGTGGGGCGATCCGGCAGACAGTTCAGTGGTCAGGTATTGATTGCGGAAGATACGCCAGCGATGCAATTGCTGGAGCAACGCATTCTGGAACGTATGGGATTGACTGTCACAGTGGTCGGTAATGGTGAGGAGGCGGTCGAACGTGCAGGCCATCAACCATTTGATCTGATCCTGATGGATATGCAGATGCCGGTAATGGATGGACTGGAGGCGACACGCAGGATCAAGCAGAGTGGCAGTACCGTACCCATTATTGCATTGACGGCCAATGTGATGAGCAGACATCGGGAGCAGTTCAAGAAGGCCGGATGTGATGGCTTTCTGACCAAGCCGATCGACAAAGAGAAGCTGGTTCGAACGCTGGAGGCATTTCTTTCCGGAAACAAAGGGTAGTTGTTTGGGGTGCTGTATAGTACGCTATCAGTCATCAGGTTTTTTGGTGATGACAGCGGATTGGGAGGCCCGATATCAGAATGGGGGAGGTGAACGGTAGCATACCGTCAACGATTGACCAGCAAGCCTGGAGCAGTGGCAGGCCACGGGTGATGGTGGTTGGCGGTCATCAGGCGCTTGCAGTTTCAGCAGGCGAACTGCTTGCCGGGAGCAGTGATGCCGTGATTCTGCATGCGCATAATGGTGAGGATGCGCTTGAAAAACTGGGTCAGATCGTTCCAGATCTGATTCTGACGGACATCACCATGCCCGGTATGGATGGGTTTGAACTCTGTCGGCGTATCAAGCAGGACGGCCGCTTCGAACAGATTCCTCTGGTCTTTGTCACCACAAGAGCGCAGCAGGGTGACGTCCTGCGAGGGTTTGCCGAGGGTGGGGCCGACTATATTCACGAGCCGATCTCACCGGACGAGTTACTGATACGTGTCAGCGCCCATCTGACTGTTTCACTACAGTTGCGGCAGGTTCTGAGTGAAATGAGTGGCCGGGTCGAACAGGCGGAGAGGCTGGCAGTACAGGCCAGCCATATCAAGGAAAACTTCCTGGCAAGGATGAGTCATGAGCTGCGAACACCGCTCACAACCATTATTGGAAATGGTGAGATTCTTGCTGAAAAACTGCGGAATACCGAGGATGAGAGTGTAATTCGTGCGGTTATCCATGCCGGTCAGTGCCAGCTTGCGTTGGTAAATGACATGCTGGATCTCTCCCGGATTGAGTCCGGTCAGATGGCGATTGAAGAGCGGCCGTATAACCTGAATGAGCTGTTTCAGGAGGTCGATGCGATGTATCGGCTGCGTATGCGGGATGTCGGTCTGGAGTGGGTGGTCGACCAACAGCATTGGGAGAAATATCTGCTGCTGGGAGATGTGCAGCGTATCAAGCAGATTCTGGCGAACCTGCTGGGGAATGCCTTGAAATTTACCGATACCGGGCGGGTGACCATGCGGCTGCAACGGCATGAGGAGCAGCTCATTCTCACGGTTGAAGATAGCGGAATCGGGATGAGCCCGGAGACCATCGAGCAGCTGTTTCAGCGTTTTGAGCAGGCGGATGGTTCGATTCGTCGCCGTTTCGGTGGTAGTGGGCTGGGGTTGTCGATCTCGCAATACCTGGCTGAACTGATGGGTGGCACAATTGATGTGTCGAGTCGATTGGGAGAGGGAGCCACCTTTCGGCTCATATTGCCGTATCGTCCAAGCAGTGAGCCGGCTCCGGCACGGGAACAGGAGCCGGTCAACAACAACCATGATATTCGTTACCATGGAAAGGTGCTGGTGGTTGAAGACACGCCGGCACTACAGCTGTTGGAGTGCCGCATTCTGCAGAAGATGGGTATTGAGACAGCGACTGCCAGTAACGGTGAGGCGGCTGTAGCGTCAGCGGGCAGGGAGAACTTTGACCTGATCCTGATGGATATGCAGATGCCGATCATGGATGGTATCGAGGCAACCAGACGACTCAGGGCACAGGGGGTACATACACCGATCGTGGCATTGACTGCCAATGTGATGCAGCATCATCGTGATGCCTTTTTCCAGGCCGGTTGTGATGGTTTTCTGGCAAAGCCGATTGATCGCAATGCACTTCGACAGATTCTGGCGCGATATCTCAATCCGGATCGCGAGCCGTCACAACAGGAGGTGCAGGAAGCCGCGGTGGAGAAGAGTGGATGGCGGGTACTTGCCGTCGATGACGAACCGGATGTACTGTCCTACTATCAGACATTGCTGGCTCCCAAAAAGATCATTGACTGGAGTGAGTTGGGCGTGGATGACGAGACGGATGAGGAGACGCTGCCGCTGAGACTGGATATAGCGGGCAGTGGTGAAGATGGGGTCCGTATGTTGGAGGCGTCTATTGCTGGCGGTGACCCCTACAGTGTCATTCTGCTCGATATGCGGATGCCGGGAGGTCTGGACGGGTTGGAGACCGCCAGTCGGATTCGTTCCATCGACAGTGAGTCCAAGATCGTCTTTATCACGGCCTATATGGATTATTCGCTCAGTGATATCCGCCAGCAGATCGGCCTCAATTTTGAGTTTCTGCAAAAGCCGGCACGGCCGGAGGAGCTGATACAGCTGGTGCTCTCTCTGGCCAGTAGTTGGGGACAGTATCGTGAGCTGTTACGTGCCCATAACCTGCTGAAACACAGTAGTGTCGGTATTCTGTAACCAGTCTATTGAGGAATGAGGTCGCCTTCCAGCCGGACCAGCTGGTTCCCTTCAAAGAAGAGCGAAACCCGTTTCTGGTCCTGCATTTCGCCATCCTGTTTCAGGCTGTAGAAGTAGTCCCAACGCTCCTGATGAAAGGTATCGATGAGTAGCGGTGTCCCCATGATATGACGGACCTGTCGTTTGTTCATCCCCGGTTTGAGCTGGTTGATCTTCTCCTGTTCAATGATGTTGCCCTGATGGATATCGGCACGATAGATACTCGGCATGGAAGGCATGGATATTTCAGGTAGCGAGAGTTCCGGCATATCCGGCATCTTCTCGGATAACGATGAACTACACGCCGAGAGTAGAGGGGTTAGCAGTAACAGGTATCGTGCGCTACGCATCATCACTTCCTCGAAATTGTCTGTTTGGTTTGGGGTGACCGATTCAGAGGTAATCTGAATCAATTACCTTGATTGTACCATCTCTGTGGCATGTGCCAGAGTTTGGGAAGTGATCTCAACGCCACCCAACATGCGCGCAATCTCCTCGATTCTGACAGCATCATGCAGTGGGGTGATCGTGCTTTCCGTATCTCCACTTACTGGCTGTTTTTCGATTCGGAGATGGTGATGCGACTGCGCGGCCACCTGTGGCAGGTGGGTCACACAGAGAATCTGTGTGGTGTCTCCCAGTTGGCGCAGTTTCTGACCGATACGGTCAGCCGTGCCGCCACCCACCCCGCTGTCCACCTCATCGAAGATGAGAGTCGGGGTCTCTCCACGGCTGGCAACAGCCAGCAGTATTGCCAGGCTGATTCGGGAGAGCTCGCCACCGGAGGCGATTTTACTCAGTGGGTGAAAACTGCTGCCGGTGTTGGTTTTGATCTCGTATTGAATCGTGTCCAGCCCATTGGCACGCATTTTTTCCTCAGGGAGCAGCGTAAGATTGATATGAAACTGCCCCTGTTCCATCCCCAACTGCCGGATCTCCTGGTTCACCGCCTGTTCCAGCTTGTTCGCAGCCGCCAGTCGTGTCTCATGCAGTTGCATGGCGATTTCGGTGCAGCGGCGGCTGGCCTGATCAATCTCCATGTAGGTGGTATTCAACTGATCAGAGTGGGACTGCAGTTGATCCAGCTGCTGTTGAAGATCCAGTTGCCGCTGATAGAGTTGTCCACTGTCGCAGCGGTGTTTGCGCCCCAGATCGGAGAGTTGAGAGAGGCGTTGATTGAGCCATTCGAGCCGTTCGGGGTCCAGCTGATATCGGTCCCGTTGCTGTCGCAACGAAGCGGCAATCTCATCGGTGAGCAGGGTAGCCTCGTTCAACTGCTCCCGTATCGGTTGAAGTGACGGGTCCAGTTGCTCCAACCGTTCAAGGTCGGCGAGTGCCCGGTGTAGCTGTTGCAGGATGTTCTGTTCCTGTTCATCTCCCTGTAGTTGCTGATAGAGCTGATGACTCTGTGCCAGCAGCTGTTCAGCATTGCTCAACTGCTGTTGTTCTGTCTCCAGTTCATCAATTTCGCCCTCAACCAGTTCAACCGATTCCAGTTCGTCGAGTTGAAATTCAAGCAGGGCGATGCGGTCTTGCCGCTCTGCCTCGTTCTGCAGCAGTTCATCTCTTTGTGCAATCAAGTTGTGCCAGTGCCGATAGGCGCTGCTCATCTCTTCCAGCAGGCTGTCGGATGAAGCATATCGATCCAGCTGGCTGAGTTGCTCATCCCGCTTCAGCAGTCGTTGGTGAGCGTGTTGTCCCTGAATATCGATCAGCATTACGGCCAGCTCGCGTAGAGATTGCGAGCTGGTCGGTACCCCGTTGATATAGGCTCTGGATGGTCCATCCAGTCGAACGACACGGCGCAGAATCAGGGCGTCGTCTTCATGTTCGATCGATTGATCGGACAGCCACTGTTTGATCCCGTTGGTGAGTTGACAGAAGGTGGCGACAATTTCGGTCTGGCTGCAGCCGCTACGAATGAAACGGTTCTCGGCACGCTTTCCGGTAGCCAGACCCAGCGCATCGAAAATGATCGACTTGCCTGCACCGGTCTCTCCGGTCAGTACCGTCATCCCCTTGTGAAAATCGATTTCCACGCGGGTTACCAGTACGAAATTTTGGATGAAGAGATGAGTTAGCATGAAAATAGTAAGGGTGCATACAGTACGTGTATACTGCCGGTCTACAGCTCAAGATTGTGGAACCGTTCAAAATACCCCGTAGCATACCTCATAATGGAAGTGAGTAGAGAAGAGCCCTGGCGTATTCTTGCCATTGATGATGACCCGGATATTTTGGCGCTTTATCAGGATATGCTGGGGCGTTGCGGTCGTGAAGAGATCGAGCAGGAGCTGTCGGCATTTGATCGTCTTCTGGGGCAGTCGGAGTCGGAACATCCCTATTTTCTGCTTGATACCGAACTGTCCGGCAAGGTGGCGCTGGAGCGTATACAGCAGGCCCTGGAGGTGGGTAATCCATATGCCGTTGTGATGATCGACCTGCACATGCCGGGAGATTGGGATGGGGTGATGACGGCAGAAAGGATTCGGGCCATGGACCGGGAGGTGAGAATCATCTTCATCACCGGTTTCCTCGATATCAGCCTGACCAGTATTCGTCAACGGCTGGGGGTCGATTTCGATTTTCTGACCAAGCCGATACACCAGGATGAATTTGTCCAGCTTGTGATTTCGCTGTCGGCAAACTGGGAGAGCTGCAAGGCGCTGCGCAAGGCCAAGCAGGAACAGGAGCGATACCGGGAGCAGCTGACCGCCTCACTGGCTCTGGAGAAAGAGCATACGGAGCTGATACTGGAGACGATGCGGGAGGGAGTTGTGGTTGTGGATCGCTTCGGCAATATCCAGGAGATCAACCCCAAGATGGAGCGGCTTCTCGGAAAAAGTGAGGAAGAGGTGGCCGGACGACCATTTTCCGAACTGTTTGTGCTCAAGGCCGGTGAGCGGAAGACGATCGATAACCTCTCCCAGGCCAGGGCGGAGATTCAGCGCCTGTTTGAGTATAACGAGGCATCTCTGGCCAGAAAGATTGATCGTTCGGTGCTGGCGCTGTTGCTGGTCGATGAGCGGGGCTCCATTCAGCTTGCAAACCACGCGATGGAGGAGCTGAGCGGCTGGCGAGTGGATCAGCTGATTGGCCGCTCGATGGAGGTGCTGATTCCACGGCAGTGGCGATCACGGCATGAGCGTCTTTTTCAACAGTTTATCAGCCTGCCGACCGCACGCAAGATGGGGAGTGCTGACCGTCTGTTTCCACTGCTGCAGGCTGATGGTGCCGACTGTGAGATTGAGATTGCGTTGCTGCCTGTGCGGCTTGAAGGGAAGCTGAAGGTGGTGGTATTGCTGCACGATCCGGTAGAGGTACAGAAGCTGGAGATATTCAAGTTTTCTCCATTGGGCTCGCTGTTCGTGGACAGGAAGAAGGATGAGGGGATCAGCGCTGAATGGGATCTGAGCTATCAGGATAACGAGGTGATCCCGGTCCATGTCTCCGGTTCGCCCATCTATCGGGAGGTGGAGGGGGGGCGACGATTCAATGGTGTGGTGCTGGTGGTGCGTGACCAGCGCAGCATGCTCAAGGCAAAGTATGCGATCAAGGCCAACCAGGCAAAGGATGAGTTTCTCGCCTCAATGAGCCATGAGTTGCGGACCCCGCTGGCGTCGATTATTGGTAACTGCGAACTGCTTTCCGAGCAGATCTGGGATCAGGTCAGTGCTGAGCAGCAGGATATGTTGAGAGCGATTGAGGTCTCCGGCCGTGCTCAATTGGCGCTGGTGAATGACATTCTTGATCTCTCAAAGATCAGTGCCGGCAAGTTCGAGGTCGATGAGATCGATTATGATCTCAATACCATGGTTCAGGAGGTGAGCGATATCTTTGCGATGAAGGCCACCTCCGCCGGACTTTCGTTCCAGGTCATCGTGCCGGATCATCTGACCCATCAGGTGGTTGGTGATGGGCGGCGTACCGCACAGATCCTGATCAACCTGTTGGGAAATGCGGTCAAGTTTACCGAGCGTGGTTCGATCATTCTCAAGGTGGCCATTATTGATGGTGCCTGGATTGAGTTTTCTGTAGCTGATCAGGGGATCGGGATGTCGCCAGAGGTGGTTGAACGCCTTTTTCAACCGTTTGAACAGGCAGACAACTCCATTTCTCGTCGTTATGGCGGAACCGGGCTCGGTCTTCATATTTCCTGGAGTCTTGCAGAGTTGATGGGAGGCAGAATCGAGGTTGAGAGCGAAGAGGGGGTGGGGTCCCGTTTTACGCTGTACCTGCCCTATCGTGTCAGCCGTCTGCCGGTATATCTGCAGCAGAACCACCGGCGGGAGCGGGTCGATCTGTTTTTCCGCGGCAAGGTGCTGCTGGTGGATGACCTGGAGGACCTGAGGGTGTTGGGCAGGCGGATGCTTGAGGTAATGGGGGTCGAGGTGGATACCGCCGCGAATGGTCATGAGGCGGTCGAGAAAGGGTTGCAGCAGCGTTATGACCTGATCCTGATGGATATGCAGATGCCGTTGATGGATGGCATTACAGCCACCAGCACACTGCGTTCGCTCTCCTATCATGGGCCGATCTATGCGCTGACTGCCAATGTGATGGCTTCCCATCGTCAGCAGTTTGCCGAGGCGGGATGTGATGGGTTGCTGGGCAAGCCCATTGTACGTACAGAGCTTGTCAAGGTGCTCAAGTCCTGCCTGGAACAGCGTGACAAGGATGAGGTGGATCAAGCGTTGCAGCAACAGGATCCATCCCTGCTGATTGATGATGAGCTGATCTCAAAATTCACCGAGCGTGTCGGTTTCTTCCTGCAGGAGATGGTCGAGGCCGTTGCGGTTGAGGATTGGAAACAGATCAATGCCACCGCACATACCGTCAAGGGGTGTGGAAGCAGTTATGGTTATCATGGTCTGACCAAACTGGGTAAGGCCATCTGTGATGCGCTTCATGATGGAGATCGGCAGACCGCGATACGGCATGTCAGATCTTTGGTGACTGAGCTGGAGCGGATTTCCTTCAGCTGATTAAAGGCGCCTGCCTTTATGAATGGCTATCCTGACCAGCCAAGCTTCTGTCGCAGCACCCGGAAGGGGCTGTAGTTGGAGGGGTGAATCAGCCGGATGTTATGTGCATAGCGCTCAACCAGAATCTTGTCTCCTGCGACCAGGGTCTCATTGCTCTGACCATCCCGAGTGACCTGGGCATGTCCACTGGGACCCATGATGGTCACCTCGATATGGCTGTTGCCAGGGACGACAATCGGGCGATTGCTGAGTGTATGGGGGCAGATCGGAACCAGCGAGATCGCTTTCAAGGTGGGGGCAAGAATAGGTCCACCCCCTGAGAGTGCATAGGCGGTTGAGCCGGTCGGGGTAGAGATGATCAAGCCGTCGGAGCGTTGTCTGTAGACGAACTCACCGTTGATATGGGTCTCGAATTCGATCATGCGGGCGATGTCGAGTTTGTGTACGACCACATCGTTGAGCGCGCAGCCTTCCGCCAGTGACTCACCATCGCGCAGAATGTGGCTCTGCAGCAGGCAGCGTCGCTCCTCGGTATAGTCACCACTGAGGACCTCTTCCAGATAGGTATCGATCTGGTTGGGGGCAATATCGGTCAGAAAGCCGAGGCGTCCCAGATTGATCCCCAGCATCGGGATCTCATAATGGGCGAGTGAGCGCGCCGCGTTGAGAAAAGAGCCATCCCCACCAATCACAATGGCAAGATCGCACTGCTGCCCCATCTCTTCACGGGTTACCACCGGAAGTTGATTTTCAGGATGGCGCTCGGCGGTGTTCTTGTCGAGAAAAACCTCCAGCTTCTTGTCCACCAGGCAGCCGGTCAGTGAGAGCAGGGTCTCTCCAACCGTTGGTGCGCCAAATTTTCCGATCACTCCGATTTTTCTGAACTGATAATCCATAAACGAACAGTTTGCTGGTAGGGGTTGGTATAGTGGGTTGGCACAGTAGATGGGGGGGTGCTAACCTTCATCTCCATTCACTATATCATGATCATGTTTTTTCCAGAAGTTAATGAGTAGCACAGATCATCCACTGACCGAACGGGCACAACACCTGCTGAAGGTGCTGGTGGAACACCATATTCGCGATGGCAAGCCGGTCGGCTCCTCCACCCTGTCACAGAATTCCGGCCTGAAGGTGAGTGCAGCCACCATTCGCAACACCATGTCTGATCTGGAGGCGATGGGGTTGATTGAGTCACCGCACACTTCGGCAGGCCGCATACCCACCCAGAAAGGGTACCGTCTCTTTGTCGACAGCATGATTGCGGTGAAACCACTTCACCAGATTGAGCTGGAGAAGATGGAGAGCGAGCTCTCCGCACAGGAGAAGAATACCCAGCAGGTGCTCTCGTCGGCCTCCTCACTGCTTTCGCAGATCACACAGATGGTGAGTGTGGTCATGGTACCGCGCCATGGCCGGGTTGTTCTGCGCCATCTGGAGTTTCTGCCGCTGTCGGAGCAGCGTCTGCTGGCGATTCTGGTGACCAACCGGGATGAGGTGCAGAATCGTATCATTCACACCGATCGCATCTTTACCGAATCGGAGTTGAAGCGGGCGGCGAACTGGTTCAATCAGACCTTTGAGGGAGAGGATCTTGTGGTTGTCCGTAGCCGTTTGGTTACGGAGCTGGAGCGCGCACGCAGCGAGATGGATGAAGCGATGCAGCAGATTGTGGAAATGACCCAGCAGGCCGTCACCAACCCCGATGCCAGTGAAGAGGATCAGGTGATGATCTCGGGTCGTTCCCGGCTGATGGATTACAGCGAGTTTTCCGAGATGGAGCGGTTGCGGCGACTCTTCAATGCCTTCAGCGAGAAGCGGGATATGATCCATCTGCTCGATCAGTGTATGGAGGCCGATGGCGTACAGGTCTTTATCGGTGAAGAGTCGGGGTATCGATTCTTCAATGAGTGCAGTGTAATCACCTCCCCCTATCACCAGGAGGATGAAGTGGTGGGCGTGCTGGGCGTTGTCGGTCCAACCCGGATGGCCTACGACCGGGTGATCCCGATGGTTGACATGACCGCAAAAATTTTAAGCTCTGCCTTGAAATCGATCGGATAGCCCCCAGATTGTCGAAAATTTTTTGTAACTGTTCAGCTCACTCCTGAAATCCGCCATTTCAGCGTTCGAAAATGATCGTGTATACGTAATACACTCACATTTTCTGCCTTGAAGCGCAGCAACGCCTTTAGGCGGTCACTGACGAATTTCAGGAGCAATCTGAATCAGTTACGAGCACTGGTGAATAGTTGTAGTTATTTCGAGTCAATACGATGGTATTGGCTATAAGTTCTATTTTTCTTTTTGAAACCAAAGGATTTTTTGATGAGTGTTGAGGAAGTTCAGGAGCCGGAGCAGTCGCAGATGGATGGGCAAGAGAGTGCTGAGGTAGCGGGTTCGGAGACGTTGGAGACGAAAGAGGCAGAGACAGGAGGAGAAGCAGAAGAACCGTCTGTGGAAGAAGAGGGGGTGGCAGAATCTTCCGATCTGGAGCAAGACAACCTTGAGCTGGAGCTGGGCAGCCCTGAGCTGGAGCAGGCCAGAGCACAGGCAGCCGACTATCTGGATCGGATGACCCGGATGCAGGCCGAGATGGACAACCTGCGCAAACGTGCGGCACGTGATGTGGAGAAGGCCCGGAAATTTGCACTGGAACCTTTTGCAAAGGAGTTGTTGGCGGTTGCGGACAGCATGGACATGGGGCTGACTGCGGCACAGGATGCAGAGGATGTGGCTTCACTACAGGAAGGGATGGATCTGACCCGCAAGCAGCTGTTCAGCGTGTTGGAGAAGTTCAATATCGAGGTGCTGGATGCAATGGGCGTCAAGTTCAACCCGGAGCAGCATGAGGCGATGACGATGGTGCCCAATCCCGATATGGAGCCCAATACCGTGATGGATGTGATTCAGAAGGGGTATACCCTGAATGGGCGTCTGCTGCGTCCTGCACGGGTGATCGTAAGTTCCTGAATGGGTGCTCTTGAAACGGGAAAAACCATCCCCATGATAGGGGCGTGCCTGTTTTTTTAAGTTAACTATATAGTTTTAAAATTTAATATAACGATTTGAATTTGGAGAAGATGTAATGGGTAAGATTATCGGTATTGACCTTGGAACCACCAACTCGTGTGTGTCCGTTCTGGAAGGAGACAAGGCGCGTGTGATCGAGAACAGCGAGGGTGCACGCACCACCCCTTCGGTCATCGGTTATGCCGATGATGGCGAGGTACTGGTGGGACAGTCGGCCAAGCGACAGGCGGTGACCAACCCCCATAACACACTGTTTGCAATCAAGCGTCTGATCGGTCGTCGCTTTGAGGATGATGTGGTACAGAAGGATATTGATCTGGTCCCCTACAAGATCGTCAAGGCGGATAATGGTGATGCCTGGGTCGAGGTCAATGACAACAAGATGGCGGCCCCGGAGATCTCTGCCCGTGTACTGCAGAAGATGAAAAAGACGGCCGAGGAGTATCTGGGTGAGGATGTAACCGAGGCTGTGGTGACGGTACCGGCCTATTTCAATGACTCCCAGCGACAGGCCACCAAGGATGCCGGCAAGATTGCCGGGCTGGAGGTCAAGCGGATCATCAATGAGCCGACGGCTGCGGCACTGGCCTATGGCATGGACAAGAAGACCGGTGATCGCACCATCGCGGTTTATGATCTGGGTGGTGGTACCTTTGATGTGTCGATCATCGAGATTGCCGAGATTGACGGTGAGCATCAGTTTGAGGTGTTGGCAACCAATGGTGATACCTTTCTCGGTGGTGAGGATTTCGACAATCGGGTGATGGACTATCTGGTGGATGAGTTCAAGAAGGATCAGGGTGTGGACCTTTCCAATGATCCGATGGCCCTGCAGCGCCTCAAGGAGGCGGCGGAGAAGGCCAAGATCGAACTCTCATCCAGTCAGCAGACCGATATCAACCTGCCCTATATCACCGCAGACGCCTCCGGGCCGAAACACATGAATATCAAGGTGACTCGCGCCAAGCTGGAGGCGCTGGTGGATGATTTGGTGCAGCGCTCCATTGAACCGTGTCGCATCGCACTCAAGGATGCCGGGCTCTCTGCTTCAGAGATCGGTGATGTGATTCTGGTCGGTGGACAGACCCGCATGCCCAAGGTGCAGGAGGCGGTGCAGGCCTTCTTCGGTCGTGAGCCGCGCAAGGATGTGAATCCCGATGAGGCGGTTGCGATGGGTGCGGCCATCCAGGGTGGTGTACTGGCGGGTGATGTGAATGATGTACTGCTGCTGGACGTAACGCCACTCTCACTTGGAATCGAGACCCTCGGTGGTGTGATGACCAAGCTGATCGAGAAGAACACCACCATTCCGACCAAGGCACAGCAGGTCTTCTCCACGGCTGATGACAATCAGGGCGCAGTGACCGTTCATGTGCTGCAGGGTGAGCGTGAGCAGGCCGCAGCCAACAAGTCACTGGGCCGTTTTGATCTGACCGATATCCCGCCTGCACCGCGTGGCATGCCGCAGATCGAGGTTTCGTTCGATATCGATGCCAACGGTATTCTCCATGTCTCCGCCAAGGACAAGGGGACCGGCAAGGAGCAGTCGATCGTGATCAAGGCCTCCAGTGGTCTCAGCGATGACGAGATCGACAAGATGGTGCGTGATGCAGAGACCCATGCCGATGAGGACAAGAAGTTTCAGGAGTTGGTCGGTGCCCGAAATCAGGCCGATGCGCTGATCCACTCTACCCGCAAGGCGATGGAAGAGGCTGGGGATGATCGGGTTGAGCCGGACGAGAAGAGTGCTATTGAATCTGCCATTGCCTTGTTGGAAGAGGCGGTCAAGGGAGATGATGTGGCCGAGATCGAGGCCAAGACCAAGATTCTCGGTGAGGCCTCTGCCAAGATGGCCGAGCGGATGTATGCACAGTCAGGGGCCGATGCGGCAGAAGGTGCGGCACCGGAAGATGGCGGTACCGCTCAACAGGATGACGATGTGGTGGATGCCGAGTTTGAAGAGGTGGACGACAAGAAGTAAGCGGTATAAAAATAGCCGCTGAACCACAGGGGCACAGGGACACAGAGATATTAAGATTAAAGCCTTTACTCTGTGACTCCGTGCCTCTGTGGTTTAATGCTTTTTACAGTTTTGGGTTTTGAAGTTGATTTAACTAGCTGAAAGATAATATGTCCAAACGAGATTACTATGAGGTGCTGGGGGTGGACCGCAACGCCAGTGAGGCCGATCTGAAGAAGGCCTATCGGCGTATGGCGATGAAATACCACCCGGACCGTAACCCCGATGGAGGGGATGAGGTCGAGGCCAAATTCAAGGAGGTCAAGGAGGCCTATGAGGTCTTGAGTGACAGCCAGAAGCGGGCGGCCTATGATCAGTTTGGACACGCCGGAGTCGATCCGTCGATGGGTGGCGGGCAGGGCGGTTTTGGCGGTGGTTTTGGTGGTTTTGAGGATATCTTCAGTGATATCTTTGGTGGTGGCGGCCGCAGCAGAGGTCCCAGAGTCTATCGGGGAGCGGACCTGGCCTACCGACTGGAGGTGACACTGGAGGAGGCGATTGCCGGTATCACACGGGAGATCCATATTCCGTCTACTGTTGTCTGCTCCAAGTGTAGCGGTACCGGTGCAAAACCTGGTAGTTCGCCGGTCACCTGCGGTACATGCGGAGGCGCAGGCAAAGTTCGTATGCAGCAGGGTTTCTTCACGGTTCAACAGAGCTGTCCGACCTGCCATGGCAGTGGCAAGGAGATCAAGGACCCGTGCAATGTCTGTCGTGGCTCGGGAAAGGTCAAGAAGGAGAAGACCCTCTCGGTCAAGATCCCTGGTGGAGTGGATACCGGGGACCGGGTGCGCTTGAGTGGCGAGGGTGAACTGGGTGAAAATGGTGGTCCTCCGGGTGATCTCTTTGTCGAGATTCGGGTCAGGGAGCACGCCCTTTTTGCCCGCGATGGAGATGACCTCTACTGTGAAATACCGGTCGGCATTGTAACGGCTGCACTGGGTGGTGAAGTGGAGGTGCCCTGTCTTGGTAACAGTCAGTGTGTCCGCCTGAAGATTCCGCCGGAATCGCAGACCGGCAAGCTGTTCCGACTGCGGGGCAAGGGGGTGAAGTCGGTACGCAGCCATGCCCCTGGTGACCTGATGTGTCGCATTGTGGTGGAGACACCGGTCAAGCTGACCAACAAGCAGAAAGAGTTGTTGCAGCGGTTTGGCGAATCACTGGATGAGAAAAGTGAAAAACATAGTCCTCAGCACAGCTCATGGCTGGATAAGGTAAAAGGCTTCTTTGAGGATCTGGCAAAAGATGAGTAGCAAGATGAGTAATACGCGAATCAGCATTACCGGTGCTGCCGGGCGAATGGGGCGCAGTCTGATCGAGGCAACCCACGCAGAGCCGACAGCAACCCTGGCCTCCACCATTGAGCACGGAGAGAGTGATTTCCTCGGTGTCGATGCAGGTGAATTGGCAGGGATCGGTAAAGTGGATGTCCCGGTGGCTGCAGATCTGGCCTCAGCACTGGATGGGGCCGATGTATTGATCGACTTTACCCGTCCTCAGGTGACACTCGATAATCTTGCACAGTGCCGGAAGTATGGAACCAGGATGGTGATTGGAACCACCGGTTTCAGTGAGGAGGAAAAGCAGCTGATTGCAGATGCCTCCACAGAGATTGCCATTGTCTTCGCACCGAATATGAGTGTTGGCGTGAACCTCTGTTTCAAGCTGCTCGATATTGCTGCACGGGTGATGGGTGATGAGGTGGATATCGAGGTGGTTGAAGCACATCATCGCCACAAGGTGGATGCGCCCTCGGGTACTGCACTGCGCATGGGAGAGGTGGTGGCCGATGCACTGGGCCGGAATCTGAAAGAGTGTGCTGTTTATGGACGCGAGGGCAACACCGGTGAGCGTGAGCGCAGCACCATCGGTTTCGAGACCATTCGTGCAGGGGATATCGTCGGTGAGCATACCGTGTTGTTTGCCGATATCGGTGAACGGGTTGAGATTACCCACAAGGCATCTAGTCGATTGACCTTTGCGAAGGGGGCGGTAAGGGCCGCCGGCTGGCTGATGAACCGTGACAGCGGCCTGTTTGATATGCAGGATGTGCTGGGGTTGCGTTAGGTACCGTTGTGGCTGCATATGCAGCCACAACTTGCCTGCGCAAGATTAATCATCGGGTTAACCAGCGTCCAGATCAGTTTGCCCGGTGGTTTCTCTTTATAGTTTGAAACGGACCACCTGCTCAGCCAGTTCGGAGGTCTGATCCTTGATCGCCTGACTGTTGGCGGCACCCTCTTCAACAAGTGCCGCATTCTGCTGGGTCATCTCTTCCAGCGAGACAACCGCCTTGTTGACTTGGTTGATTCCACGTGACTGCTCTTCACTGGCAGAAGCGATCTCCTGAATGATGTCATTGGCCTTTTGCGTGCCCTCCAGGATATTTTCCAGTGCCTTGCCGGTCTCTTCAACCTGCTGGCTTCCCTCCTGAACAATCGTGACACTGGTTTCGATCAGCTGTTTGATCTCCTGGGCGGCGTCCGCACTGCGTTGTGCCAGATTACGTACCTCACCTGCGACCACCGCAAAGCCACGCCCCTGTTCACCGGCACGCGCCGCCTCGACTGCAGCATTGAGCGCAAGCAGGTTGGTCTGGAACGCGATGCCATCGATCAGGCCGATGATATCGGCAATCTTCTGGCTCGATTCGGTGATCTGTCCCATTGAGTCGATGGCCTGATGCGCGACACCAACACCGCCCTCCGCATGGTTGCGTGCCGATGCCGAGAGTTGGGCCGCCATTCGTGCATTATCGGAGTTCTGGGTCACTGTGGAGGTCATTTCATCCATGGTGGCGGCAGTCTCTTCCAGACTGGCCGCAGCCTCTTCAGTACGTGAGGAGATATCGAGAAAACCGGCGGCCATCTCCTGGCTGCCCTGGTCAATCTGCAGGGCAGTGCCATTCACCTGACGAATGACCCCACTCAGGTTATCCAGCGAGCTATTGAGTGCATTTTTCAGGGTATTCATCTGCCCCTGATAGTCGCCAATCACGCGCGTGGTGAGGTCTCCATTGGAGAGACCTTCCGAGGTCTTGATGACATCATCCACCGCCATCTGTAGTGCTTCCATGGAACTATTGGTATTGCTCTTCAGCTGCTGCAGATCACCAGGAAGGTCGAGCAGTATCCGTTCACGGTAGTTACCGGCAGCGACTTCACCCATCACCCGGCTGATTTCCCCTACCGTATCCTCCATGACTTTCATGGCATTGTTGACGTTCTCCTTGAAGTCGCCCTCTACATCCACCTCCATGCGTGACCTGAAATCACCGGTACTGAGCCCCTTCATCACACTGTTCAGCGCATCCATGGTCTCCTGAACCTTGGTGGCGGAGGCATTGACACCTTCTTTCAATTCACTCAAATCGCCTTGCAGTGATTCGGTAATCCGTTTGCTGAAGTCACCACGGGCGATGCCGCCGACCACGGTATTGGTGGCTCGGATGGCCGATTGCATGCCATCCATCAGATGGTTGAAGGCACCTGCCATCTGGCCGATTTCGTTGTCATTGGTGATATCCACACGACTTGAGAAGTCACCACTTTGCTGAACATCCCCCAGTGCACGGGCTACCGTACTGATGGACCCGACAATATGGCGCGCCAGCCACCAGGCAAAGAGCAGTGCAGCGAGCAGTACGATTCCGGTCATGATGATATAGCTTGCCAGGGCGGTCTTGGCAGTTGCGGTGATCTCCTTGTCGTAGATGATCACCTCTTCAATAATCTGTTCTGAAAGCTGTTTGACCTTGCCGATTCGCCCTGTGGCCTTCTCGAACCAGGAAGCTGGATCCACCTCATTGATTTGACTTAGGTTGTCCAGTGCGGCAAAGGCCTCCGTATCCGATATCTCGACCGAAGAGTCGACATCCTCGATGCTGGTACCGAACAGCAGCATCTGTGTCACCATCGGGATATTTTCATAGTATTTCGTAAAAGTCTCTTCAATGATGGCCAACTGTTTCAGCTCATATTCGGTGGCTGATGGAAGGGCGCGGAATTCTCCCATGATCTGCTGGATACGGAGAAAGATGTCGTCAAACTTCTGCTGGTCACTCTCTTTCCCGCGTAGTACATAATCCTTGAAGGTGTGGATGAAACCACCATAGCCGAGAATACTGTTGAGCTTCTGTAGAATTTGGGTTTTCGGTGCTCTGGACTGGAAGATATCTCGCATCCGGTAGAACTCCGGGAGCGCCTCATGGGAGAAGTTTTCATTGAATATCTGTCGTTGCGTGTCGGTGGCATAGAGTATGAAGTCCTGGATCTTGGAATCCTGGTCACGGATAAAGCCAACAATACGTCCTTGCGCCGTTCCATCCAGTGTGCCGGATGAGAAGACACCGTTCAGTGCGCCGCGCTCCTGTCCTGCGCGCTCCTTGACCCATAGCAGGGCAAGGTAGGAGGAAATTCTGCGCACAACCTCTGGATTGTCGATCTGCAGGCTGCCGAGCTGTATGGTATAGAGGGCGTTGGCGTTGATCCCGGAGTAGTAGTCGAACGGTTTGGCAGAAGGGTCGAGCGCATCGACTGCTTCACGGATTCCGTTGCGCTGTTGAAGCGCTTCCAATAACTTGTCGACCGATACCTTTAACTGTTCATCTTCGAACAGGAACTCCAATGCTTCAGACTTGGCCGCCGACTGAATTTGTGCAGCGGCTTCATCTGCATTTTGCCGCTGGGCAGCCAGCTTCTCCCGGAATTTTTGTCCTTTGCTGCCCAGAAAGCCAGCGGTGAGGCCACGTTCCACCGCAAAGTTGTGCGCTACATGATCCAGTTTTCTGGAGAAGTCGATGATCCTGTCGGTTTTTTCGATCTGATGTACCTCATCCAGTTTGCCGAGGGTACTGATCACGACAAGAAAGAGCAGACCCAACAGCGGTAGAGCCAGCATCAACATGATCTGCATGCGTACTCCAAGGTTGGTGATCTTCGACATGGTCTAGCTCCTCATTCGCCAAAATTGGTTTGCCCGATTACCTGCATTGGGCATTTTTCATGGCCTAAACAGGGTTTGATTGTACTGAACAGGCAGCCCTTAACTTAATGATAAGGGCCGCCCGGATGCAGTTATTTGACAACAGTCATGCCGTAGATCTGCCAGTTCTGCATGCCACCACGGAAGTACTTGATCTTCTCGGCGGGATAGCCCTCCTTGAGCATTCCACGAATGGCGGCAGGAGACTGCCCACACCACCAGCCGTTACACCACAGCGTTACCTCCTTGGCGTTGCTGAAGTCCCAGCCGGAACCGGCCTTTTTCACACCAAACTGATCGAATGCACTGCCGATGGTGGCATCGGTGCCTCTCATCTTGCGGTTCAGCGTAGTGAACGGAATATTGACTGCGCCGGGAATGGTGCCACGGGCATACCAATCCGGAGTACGTGCATCAACCAGTACACCCGAACCCTTGGCTACCTTGTCTTTCATGAACTTGGCAACCTCGGCGATGCCGACGGTCTGAACACCTGGTGCGGCAGTGATTGGCTGGGCACAGAATGGAGGACATTTGCGTCCGGTTTTGGACCAGAATGGGTCCGCATGAGCTGATTCATCTTGGTTGCGTTGAACGGTTACGCTGGAACCGTTATGTTGAAGGTCAAATTTCTCCAGTGCCGGGGTGATCTTGATTCCCCCTGCGGCCGCACTCCCTGCAAGACTCGCCATTAATAGCAGGCCACTGATACGATAAACGATTGTTCGCTTCATTTAGATTTCTCCTCATCCATTTTTGTAGTTGCGTTGAGTTTGAAGCAACGCATTGTGAAGGAGAGTATGTCTCTCCTTGCCCCCGTGCCAATCTACCTGAAAAGCAGAGTCTTGTCCAATATGAAATGGCCCTGAAGCGAGGCCGTCATTCCAACGTGA
>CAYFOR010000043.1:0-21656 GCA_964344785.1 uncultured Piscirickettsiaceae bacterium | reverse complement strand
CGTCATCAATAACCAATTGAATTTATTCGATTAAACGTTGGGACACCAGTGATTTTACTTATAACATTTATGTTGTTTTTGATGGAGTTGGGTGATTTCTTGACTCCATTTCTCCGCTTGTGTAACTATCGCTGTTGATCACTATTATTCAGTCGGAGAGTGGCCGTGGGAGGGGCATGATGGGGGATTGGATCGGATCATGTCGTTGGAGCCATATCATGGCCATTGTCGTGTCGCTGTTGTCTGCGGTCTCTCTGCAGGCTGCTGAGCGACCTCCCTTTGTGCCGGCTGCGGCAAATTCCACCTGTGCAACGGTCCAGGCCATTGGTGCACTGTTTGCACAATCCAGAGAGATTGAAATCGAGTATATCTGCAAATCCTCCGGCAGACTTGCCAAGGGGATGATGGGTGGGGCGATCCAGCCCGACTACTATCTTTCGGCCAACTGGGCCTGGATGGATCGGGTGATACAGCGTGGAGTCGTGCATCCTGCTACCGTGATCTCACCATGGGGGAATCGGCTGGTGGTGGCGGCCCCCGAAGACTCCAGTCATCAGTTGGATTCTCTGGCAGCACTGCGGAGCGACACGGTGGATCGGGTAATGATTGGTGACCCCAGTACGGCCCCGTTCGGCCGTTACAGCAAACAGGCATTGGTCGCGGCCGGTGTCTGGCAAGAAGTGCGAGATAAAGTGGCCACCCGCAAGCATATTACCCTGCTGGCGGATGACCTGGCGATGGAGCCTGCAACTTCTGTAGGCCTTCTATTCTCTACCAATGTGAAGCCTCCACTCAAGACCGTACTGGATATTCCGCTGACTCTTCATCAGCCGATTCGCTACTATGGCGCACCGGTCAATCGCTCTGGCTATGGCAAGGAAGCGGCGGAGTTTGGAAAGTTCATGCTCAGTGAGGCTGCATTGGAGGTGGCAGCGGGCAACGGCTTCGTTGTTGTGCGCTAACCGCTGTAGAACAGAACGGTGTCTCTATTGATGGGTGTCATTCGCAAATTCGCTAACCTGCCGCTCTACTGGAAACTGCTGCTGCCGTTGCTTCTGGTTACCGTGGGTTGGGTCGGCAGTGCGGTGAATGCCTATTTTGGTATCAAGGAGTCTCAGCAACTGTTGCGCGCGCTCTACACCGAGGATGTGAGCGTGGTGTTGCAGCTTCAGCAGCAGGACAAACTGCTGGTTGAGTTCAATCTGGCTCTCTCAGGCCATCTGGCAACCGAGGATGCTGCCGCAATGGCACAGCAGATGGAAAAAATGGGCCATCTTGAAAAACGCCTGATGGACAATTTTGCTGTGATCATGGCCGGTTATCGGCAGCAGACCCAGTACATCCCCGATGTGGAGATGATGGGAGAGGCCTTCCACCACCTCTTTGAAATAGCCAGGAATGTGGTGGAGAAGAGCGTCGACTTCGAGAAGGAGCGGGCCTTTGTTCTCTTTAAAAACGAGGCTGTACCGCTGATACAGCAGATTGGCAAACGCTCCGCTACGCTGCTTGAACACCATACTCGCTCAATGTCCGAAAACTACAGCCGTTCACTGATGCTGGAGCAGCAGAATCTGCGTCAGACCACGCTGATCAGTCTGCTGGTGATACTCTTTTCGGTGCTGACGATCTATCTGTTGGTGCGCTATACCTCGGGCCGCATTTCCAGGGTTGTGCAGTGGGCAGAGTCGATGAGCAGTGGCCACTCCGAACAGCGCATCCATGTGGACAGCAGTGATGAGATCGGCCTGCTTGGAACCAGTCTCAATGAGATGGCCAACAATCTGGAGCAGGCGCGCCAGGTTGAGCATCGTGCATTGAGTGAGGCCAAACATGCCAGGGATTCGGCTGAACAGAGAATGTTGGAATCACAGCTGCTGGAGCGCCTGCTGCGCCTCTCTCTGGATTATGAAGAGGTCAACGGTTATCTGGAGGAGGTGCTGGATGTGCTTCTGGATTCACTGCCATGGCTCGATCTGCTGCCACAAGGCGGGATTTTTCTTGTGCGCGATCAGGGGGATAGTGAGCTGCTGGAGCTGACCATATCCAGGTCGCTCTCCGATAATGTATTGCAAATGTGTGGCAAGGTCGCTTTCGGGCAGTGCCTCTGTGGTCGTGCAGCAGAACAGCAGCAGATTCAGTTTACCGGCAGCATGAATCATGAATATATCGATTTTCACCAGAAAATGGTGGGAAATGACCACTTCAACATCCCTGTGGTTTCGGATGGCAGAACCCTGGCTGTGGTCATGCTGTTTCCTGCAAAAGGTTATGTGGAGCAGCCGCACCATCACCATTTTCTACGTCAGGTGGCAGATGTATTGGGATTGGGCATATCGCGCCACCATGACCGTCACTCATTGGTGGCGGCACGCCAGCAGGCTGAGAAGGCGGATCAGGCGAAGAGTGAGTTTCTGGCCAATATGAGCCACGAGATTCGTACACCGATGAACGGCATCATCGGCCTGAGTCATCTGGCCCTGCAGCGGGAGCTGTCCGAGGATCTGAGAGATTACCTGGAGAAAATCGAGGGTTCGGCAAACTCACTGCTTGGGATCATCAATGACATTCTCGACTTCTCCAAGATCGAGGCAGGTCAGCTCCATGTTGAGCAGATCGATTTCGAACTGTGCACCGTGCTGGAAAAGCTCTCTAGTGTGACCTCCTATAAAGTGATGGAGAAAGCGCTGGAGGTACTGTTCGATATTGACGTGTCGGTGCCGGACCATCTGGTGGGAGACCCGAACCGCCTGCAGCAGGTGCTGATCAATCTGGTCAACAATGCGATCAAGTTCACCGAACAGGGGGAGATCGTAATCCGCGCAGCACTCAAGCAGCAGTATGGTGACAGGCTGTTGCTGCAGTTCAGTGTGCGTGATACCGGCATTGGTATGAGCCGGGAAGAGCAGGGGCGGCTGTTCAGCCCCTTTACCCAGGCCGACAGCTCCACCACCCGAAAGTATGGGGGGACCGGTCTCGGGTTGGCGATTTCACGGCAATTGGTGGAGATGATGGGAGGAGAGATTGAGGTTCAGAGTGAGGCTGATGTCGGCTCCACCTTCCTCTTCACCGTCGAGTTCGGGATGAGCCACAAGCCACACCCGAAACAGCAGTGGGACAGTGATGAGCTCAATGGTGCTCGTGTTCTGGTTGTGGATGACAATCCGGCCATGCGTGAGGCCCTGCAGCGGATATTCGGGCAACACCAGTTTGTCGCTGATGTAGTGTCGGATGGCCCGGCTGCACTGGAGGCTGTCAATAGTGCGGTGAAGGAGCGGAATCCCTACCGACTGGTGCTGCTCGACTTTAGAATGCCGGGGATGGGTGGTACTGAGGTGGTGCAGGCGATACGCAAGGATCAGCAGCTCGCCTCTCTACCTGTGGTCATGGTAGCGGCACCCGGTGAAGTGGAAGGGATGGAGGGCCAGCTCCAGGCGTTTGGGGTCAGCCACTTCGTAGTCAAGCCCGTCACCTCGTTTGGTGTCTTGAAGGCGGTCTCTGCCGTGTTGCTGGATCACAAGAAAAATGAGCGGGAGGCCCCCCCTGCTGTTGTCAACAGAGTCTCTTCACTGGAAGGGATGCGGGTACTGCTGGTAGAGGACCACAAGACCAACCAGTTGGTGGCAAACCATCTCCTGAGCAGTGCCGGTGTGGAGGTGACAACGGTTGAAAATGGTCTTGAAGCGGTTGAGGCAGTGGAGCAGGGGGTGTTTGATCTGGTGTTGATGGATATCCAGATGCCGGTGATGGATGGATATCAGGCAACCGAGAGGATCAGAAAAAACAGAACGGCCAGCGAGCTGCCGGTTATCGCGATGACCGCCAACGCAATGGAGGGAGACCGTGAGAAGTCGCTGCAGGCGGGAATGAACGAGCACCTGGCGAAGCCCATCAATGTCAATGCACTCTATCAGACACTCAAGCGCTGGCATGGTGTCGGCAGTTAGGGGTGTTTATGCTCTGGCTTCCACACCATGAAAAAGCTGCAAGAGAAGGGGTAGTGAGGATCAGTTTTCTCCAGAATTGCTGGTAGAATGAGCTCTTTTCCCTGGATATCTGAATCTTGTGGCGCTCTGAACGCATGGAAGCACAGGGTTCAGGAGGTAGTAACCGCCTGGTAAATGGATAGACTGCAGTGAGCAATAACTATAAAGAGACCCTGAACCTCCCCAAGACCGGCTTCCCGATGAAGGCCAATCTGGCCAATCGCGAGCCCAATATGCTGAAGCGGTGGGAAGAGATTGACCTCTATCAACAGATGAGAGAGCAGGGGAAGGAGCGCCCCAAGTTCATTCTGCACGATGGACCGCCCTACGCCAATGGGGATATCCATATCGGCCATGCGGTCAACAAGATCCTCAAGGACATGATTCTCAAGGCGCGATCACAGATGGGGTTTGACACCCCCTATGTGCCGGGCTGGGATTGTCACGGGTTGCCGATTGAGCTCAATGTAGAGAAGAAGTGGGGCAAACCGGGGCGCAAGCTTGATGCCAGGGCCTTTCGCCAGAAGGCGCGCGAATATGCAGCGCGTCAGGTCGATGGCCAGCGCAAGGACTTCAAGCGTCTTGGCGTACTGGGGGATTGGGAGAACCCCTATCTGACGATGGACCATGTGGTTGAGGCCGACATCATCCGTTCACTGGGCAAGATCATCGAAAATGGTCACCTCCACAAGGGAGAGAAGCCGGTCCACTGGTGCAGTGACTGTGGTTCTGCATTGGCGGAGGCCGAGGTGGAGTATGAGGACAAGACCTCTCCGGCCATCGATGTGCGCTTTGCGGTGGTGGATGAGGAGGACTTTCTGAGCCGTTTCTCACCGGAGTCCGCTGGGCAGGGGCCGCTCTCACTGGTGATCTGGACCACTACTCCCTGGACACTGCCCGCCAATCAGGCGGTGGCGCTCCATCCCGATTTTGAATACGTGCTGCTTCAGGTGGATACCGATGGAAACAGCGAGAGACTGCTGCTGGCCGAGGCACTTCATGAGGCCGTGGTGGAGCGTGCAGCACTGGGCGAGGTGACCGTCCTTGGACGCTGCAGTGGAGTACTGCTGGAAGGTGTGCAACTGCATCATCCATTCTATGCACGGCAGGTACCGGTCATTCTCGGTGACCATGTCACCCTGGAGGCGGGTACCGGTGCTGTCCATACCGCACCCGGTCATGGTCAGGAGGACTACGTGGTCGGCATGCGCTATGACCTGCCGGTGGACAACCCGGTCGGCCCCAACGGCTGCTTTCTGGAGCATACCGAAATCTTTGCCGGGGAACATGTCTTCAAGGCCAATGACCATGTGCTGGAGGTGCTGAAAGAGCATGGTGCCCTGCTCTGTGTCGAGAAGATTCGCCACAGCTACCCTCACTGCTGGCGTCACAAGACCCCGATCATCTTTCGTGCAACCCCACAGTGGTTCATCAGCATGGATCAGGCGAGTCTTCGCAGAGATGCCTTGGCGGCGATTCGTCATGTAGAGTGGGTGCCCGATTGGGGGCAGGCGCGTATCGAGGGAATGGTGGAGAACCGCCCGGATTGGTGTATCTCCCGTCAGCGTACCTGGGGGGTACCGATCCCGCTGTTTATCGACAAGGAGAGTGGCAACCCTCACCCGGAGACGGCTCGCCTGATCGAGGAGGTGGCACAGCGTGTGGAGCGCTCCGGTATTGATGGCTGGTTCAGCCTGGAACCCGAGGAGCTGCTGGGAGCGGATGCAGAGCGCTACCAGAAGGTGGGGGATACCCTCGATGTCTGGTTTGATTCGGGTGTAACCCACCACTCGGTACTGGCCCAGCGTGCAGAGCTCTCCTATCCGGCCGATCTCTATCTGGAGGGGTCGGATCAGCACCGTGGCTGGTTCCAGTCCGCACTGCTGACCTCGGTGGCGATGTCCGGTGAGGCTCCCTACAAGGAGGTGCTGACCCACGGTTTTACCGTCGACAAGGATGGCAAGAAGATGTCCAAGTCACTCGGCAATGTGATCGCCCCGCAGAAGGTGATTCAGGAGCTGGGTGCCGACATTATTCGCCTCTGGGTGGCCTCCACCGACTATCGGGGAGAGATGACGGTCTCCGAGGAGATCCTGAGACGGATGGCCGATGCCTATCGCCGTATCCGCAATACCGCCCGTTTCCTGTTGTCGAACCTCAATGGTTTCGATCCGGCGACCGATCTGCTGCCTGCTGAGGAGATGCTGTCACTGGATCGCTGGGCCGTGGCCCATACCGCTGCCTTGCAGCAGGAGATTGTCGAGGCCTACGAGCAGCACCAGTTTCACCTGGTTTTCCAGAAGGTTCACAACTTCTGTTCGGTCGAGATGGGAGCGTTCTACCTCGATATCATCAAGGATCGTCAATACACCACGCAGAGCGAGAGCCGTGCCCGCCGCTCAACCCAGAGTGCGATGCATCACATCATCGAGGCGATGGTACGCTGGTTGGCACCGATCACCAGCTTCACTGCCGATGAGATCTGGTCGTTCATTCCGGGAGAGCGGAGCGAGAGTGTCTTTCTGGAGACCTTCTATCAGGGTCTCAGTCCAATCGACTCGGATGATCCGTTCGGCATGGATGGCTGGGCCGAGATCGTTGCAGTCCGAACCGAGGTGGCCAGAGCGCTGGAGCAGTTGCGCAAGGAGGGGGCGATCGGTTCCGGGCTGGATGCCGAGGTCGACCTCTACTGTGATACCAATCTGTTCTCGCTGCTTGGACGGCTGGAGGATGAGCTGCGCTTTGTGCTGATTACCTCCTATGCCAGAGTACACCCGACCGAAGCCTCTCCAGCCGATGCAACGGAGACTGCGGTCGATGGGTTGAGGTTGACGGCGAAGCCGTCCGGGCATGGTAAATGTGTGCGCTGCTGGCACCACCGTCAAGATGTGGGCAGCCACGATGAACACCCCGAGTTGTGTGGTCGTTGTGTCGACAATGTTGTGGGTGATGGCGAGCAGCGGCACTACGCCTGATGAGTGACGTCGACCGGAATGAGGTGGCGCAGGGGCGTCCACCGGCACTGATATGGTTGCGGCTCTCGGCACTGGTTCTGTTCATGGATCAGGCCACCAAGATTCTGGCCGAATACTATCTGGACCTCCATCAGCCACTGGAAGTGTTGTCATTTTTCAATCTGACACTGATGAAAAACGAGGGGGCCGCCTTCAGCTTTCTGGCGGATGCAGGTGGATGGCAGCGCTGGTTCTTCGTGATGGTGGCACTGGTGCTGGTGGTCTTCATGATTCGCTGGTTGCGTTCGCTTCCATCAGAGTCAAAGGCCCTGGCGATTGCGCTCTCACTGCTGATTGGTGGGGCGAGCGGAAATCTGATTGACCGGGTGCAGTACGGATATGTGATCGACTTTATCGATCTGCACGCCTATGGTTGGCACTGGCCCGCCTTCAATATTGCCGATAGCGCGATTTTCATCGGGGTGGCCATTCTGCTCTGGGATACAGTTTTTGGGAACAGTGAACTCCAGAATGGGGTATGATCCGCTGTAAGCTGTAACTAGATTGCAATAAATTGCATGGAAGCAAGACCATGAGTGACCCGACTCTCACCAAACGAATTGACGATTACCGCCTGAAACTAGGAGGGAGAGAGTATGTCCCGCTGATGCTGGGCGGCATGGGGGTCGATATCTCCACCCGCGAGCTGGCCCTGGTGTTTGCCAGTCAGGGGGGAATCGGACACCTGTCCGATGCGATGGTCCCCACCGTGATCGACAAGCAGTTCAAGACCCGCTATGTCGGGGATCGGCTGAAACAGTTCAAATACAACATCGACAACCCCGACAAGTCGATTGCCCAGTTTGATCTCGACGAGCTGCGTGAAGCACAGATGCGTCATGTCGATGAGGCGATGTCGGCCAAGCGGGGGGATGGTGGAATCTTCATCAACTGTATGGAGAAGCTCACCATGAACAACTCCAAGGAGACCCTGCGGGTCCGTCTCAATGCGGCGCTGGATGCCGGTATTGACGGCATTACCTTGAGTGCAGGGCTCCACCTCGGCTCACTGGAGCTGATCAAGGACAATCCGCGCTTTCGTGAGGTTCCCATTGGTATCATCGTCTCCTCCGTGCGTGCCCTGAAGCTCTTTCTCAAACGGGCGAACCGATTGAGTCGACTGCCTGATTTTGTGGTGGTGGAGGGGCCGCTGGCGGGTGGTCATCTGGGCTTTGGCATGGATTGGGCCGAGTATGACTTGGCAACCATTACCCAGGAGGTGGTCCGCTACCTGCAGGATGAGGATCTGCAGATTCCGGTCATTCCGGCCGGGGGCATCTTCACCGGAACTGACGGGGTCGGTTTCATGGAGTCCGGTGCCGCTGCGGTGCAGGTCTCGACCCGCTTTACCGTAACCCGGGAGTGCGGCCTGACCGATGAGGCCAAACAGGCCTACTTTGCAGCCAATGAAGAGGATATCGAGGTCAATACTCTCTCCCCGACCGGCTATCCGATGCGCATGCTGAAGAGCAGTCCGGCCATCCATTCCGGGATTCGCCCCAACTGCGAGTCATACGGCTATGTGCTCGATAACAAGGGGCATTGCAGTTATATCGATGCCTACAATGATACGGTGGCAAAGCACCCGGACGAGAAGAAGATATCGGTAGAGGAGAAGATCTGCCTCTGTACCCATATGCGCAAGTACAAGGTGTGGACCTGTGGTCACTACACCTATCGGCTGAAAGACACCGCAAAACAGAGTGAGGATGGCAGTTATCAGCAACTGCCGGCTGAACATGTCTTCCAGGACTACCAGTTCAGCACCCATAACGAGATCAAACGGCCTGAGTAAGGTTGCCGTCACCTATGCGCTGGCGGCGCTTCAGCCGCAGGCCGAAAAGGTGGCAGCGCATCTGAAAATTCCTCTGGTGGACAAGGGTGATGGTTATGATTATCTGCTCCGCCTGACAGAAGCCCACCTGCAGTTGGAGCAGCCCAATACCAGGATTGGTGCAGTCTATGCCGATTTTGTCGGTGGCAAGGCAGGGCACCGTTTTCGTCATGGGGGTGGCCGGGGACAGTTGATCGCCAGGGCGGTTGGTCTCAGCAAGGGAAGAACGCCCCGTGTCCTCGATCTTACTGCCGGGCTGGGACGGGACGCCTTTGTGCTCGCATCATTGGGGTGTTCGGTGGAGATGGTGGAGCGCTCACCGATTGTGGCTGCCCTGCTGGAGGATGGACTGCAGCGGGCGGCAGATGAGTCTGCGGTTGTCGGGATAATTGCCCGCATGATGCTGGTTGAGGCCGATGCGGCAGACTATCTGCAACGTGTTAACCTCCTTCCGGATGTCTGTTATATCGATCCGATGTACCCTCATAGCAGGAAGAGTGCACTGCCCGGCAAGGAGATGCTGCTGTTTCGTAGCGTAGTCGGGGAGGATCAGGATAGTGGAGAATTGCTTGGTCTGGCACAGCGGGTTGCCCGCAAGCGGGTGGTCGTCAAGCGCCCACGCAAGGCGGTGTTTCTCAATGATGCGCCTCCCGATTTTCAGATCAGGGGCAAGAGTACGCGCTATGATATCTACCTTCCGGCGAATCAGGAGTTGCAATGAGTAGAGAGCTGTTGGTCATGCGCCATGCCGAATCCGGCTGGGACGCTGCATCTGATTTCGAACGCACATTGACTGCGCGTGGGCAGCAGCATGCCCGGCAGATGGGAGAGTGGCTGAATGGAGAAGGTCTTGTTCCTGATTATGTGGTCGCCTCTCCAGCGCAGCGCGCCAGAGAGACGGTGTTGACAGTCTGTGCTGCTGTGGGTGTCAGTGAGCAGCAGATTGTTTGGGAGCCAGAAATCTATGAGGCTTCCCTGCAAACCCTGATGACATTGTTGCAAGCGATTCCCGAACAGGCGCAACGTATTCTGATGGTGGGGCATAATCCTGGGGTGGCGCAGTTGGTTCAGGTACTGACGGGAGGGCACCTGGCAGGTTTTTCCCCAGCCAATATTGCGTGGTTGATGCTGAATGGGATAGAGGCAGGAACAGGTGATTTGAAGCAGCTGGTACGGTCGCAGTGACACCAGTAGTGATCGTGTAAATGGTGTTAACAGGCCTTGGTATCACTACTCCGTTTGGTGACTCGAAAACGGCATCCCGGAATTGATGCCGGAATATCCTAACGGCGGATTACCCGCAGCCACTTCCAGAAGTTGAGCAGGCTGC
Source organism: uncultured Piscirickettsiaceae bacterium (assembly GCA_964344785.1). Taxonomy (GTDB): domain Bacteria; phylum Pseudomonadota; class Gammaproteobacteria; genus Thiopontia. The sequence goes on along the minus strand of CAYFOR010000043.1, from coordinate 11,495 downwards.
TCAGTGAGCTGGCCACGTAGGTCAGGGCCGCCGCCTTCAAGAGTTTCTCGGCTGCAGCCTCATCCTCCGGTTTCAGGTGACCATCGGCCTTCAGAATTGGCAGGGCACGGTTGAAGCTGGCATCAAACTCCACCGGCAGGGTGACCAGATGAACCATCACCGGCGCACCCATGCTGATCAGCCCGGCCAGAAAGAGGATCAGTGCCGGTAGCGGACGGCGGGCCAGCACCGCGATCACCGGCGCGGCCATCAAAATCATCGCTCCCAACCGTTCGGCCCCTGCGGTCCTGCCGATCAGGCGGGTGCGTAGTGCCATCGGCGCATAGCCGGTATCGTGCTGGATGGCATGGCCCACCTCATGGGCCGCGATGGTGATGGCGGTCAGGTTGCGGCCGGTGTAGTTGGCCTCACTCAGCCGTACTGCCCGTGCCTCCGGGTCGTAGTGGTCGCCATCACGGACAACCTCCAGCTTCACATCATTCAGGCCGTAGCGTTTCAGCATCATGCTGGCCAGTTCAGCGCCACTCATCGGGTAGTGATAGTCCGCTGTGCGGTAACGTTGTATCACCCGCTTTACCCAGAACTGGGGCAGGAAGACAACGGCCAGCAGCAGTACTCCGAACAGGGCGACGATCATGCCGGAACTCCCTCAAGATCATGTTCATCGGCCGCCACGATCTGGACCTCGACCAACTCGCCACTGGAGAGTGTGGTGGCGCCGGGCAGGTGCACCTCACCATCGATCTCCGGGGCATCGCCACGGGTACGCCCAATCGCCCCCTCACGGCCGACACTGTCGATCAGAATGGTCTCGGACGTACCGATTTTTTTCTGTAGCCGTTCGGCACTGATTCCGCTCTGTAACGCCATGAACTGCTCCAGTCGATCCTGCTTGATATCCTCGTCAACCGGATCAGGCAGTGTATTGGCGGCGGCCCCTTCAATGGCGGAGTAGGCAAAGGCTCCGGCACGGTCCAGTTGAGCGGCATCGAGAAAGTCGAGCAGTTCGCCAAAATTACGCTCGGTTTCACCGGGGAAGCCGACGATAAAGGTGCTGCGGATGGTGAGATCAGGACAGATCTCCCGCCACTGTGCGATCCGTTGCAGCATGTTCTCCTGATCAGCCGGTCTTTTCATCGTTTTTAGTATGGCAGGGGAGGCGTGCTGCAAAGGCACATCCAGGTAGGGGAGAATCTTCCCCTCGGCCATCAGCGGAATCAACCGGTCAATGATCGGATAGGGGTAGAGATAGTGGAGCCGCACCCAGATCCCCAGTTTGCTCAACTCCTCCGCCAGGGTGGCGATCCGGGTAGAGAGAGTGCCTCCGTTGATGATCTCACTGCGATAGCGCAGATCAGCGCCATAGGCAGCGGTATCCTGAGAGACCACCAGCAGTTCCTTGACACCACTCTCGGCAAGCCGCTGTGCCTCGCCCAGTACCTCACCGATGGGACGGCTCACCAGTTTGCCACGGAGATTGGGAATAATGCAGAAGCTGCACTGCTGATTGCACCCCTCGGCGACCTTCAGATAGGCGTAGTGGTCCGGTGTAAGGCGTACTGCACGATCCGGCAGCAGCTCGGTCAGTGGGTCCGCTGCAGGAGGGAGAACCGCATGTACGGCCTCCATCACCGCAGCGGTCTCATTGGGGCCGCTAACGGCCAATACATCAGGGTGATGGTCGATGATCTTCTGTCGGTCTCCGCCCAGGCAGCCGGTGACGATCACCCGGCCGTTCTGAACCATCGCCTCCCCGATGGTATCCAGCGACTCCTCCACGGCGGCATCGATAAAACCACAAGTGTTGACAATCACCAGATCGGATTCGTCATAGCGGTTGGCAAACCGATACCCCTCGGCCCGCAACTGGCTGAGTATACGCTCGGAATCAACGGTGGCCTTGGGGCAGCCGAGACTGACAAAGCCAATGGTGGGAGGGGTGGACATGGAGGCAGATTATACGTGGTTCGGCTGGCCTGATGAGAAAGTGGGCTGAATCTATGTGGCTTGAGTTGTATAACTGTAAGAACTGGTCAGTGAGTTGGTCGTTGGGTGCCTGGGTCAGTATGATTTGACACATGGTGTTATTGGGGCCGACAACCCATCGGAGAGAGAACATGAAAGACAATAAACCGATACGAGTGGCAGTACTCGCATCCCCACTACTGCTGCTGGCGGCCCTCATCCTCTATCTGGCAACACTTGACTTCAATACACTCAAACCCGCCATTGTGCAGCAGGTGGAGGAGACGACCGGGCGCAAGCTGACCATTTCAGGAGATATTGAGCTGCAGTTATCGACAGCGCCACAACTGAGCGTAACAGGGGTACGGCTATCCAATGCGAATTGGGGCTCCCGCCAGAATATGGTCACGATTGACAAGGTGGTTGCCAAGGTTGAGCTCTGGTCACTGTTAGGAGGTAATCTGGAGATCCTCAAGGTCATTGTCGAGGGGGGCGATATCCTGCTGGAGAAGGGTGCAACCGGGGCTGGTAACTGGATGATGGGGCAACAGGCAGAACAGACCGACGCAAGGAGGGCACCAGAAGAGGTGGAGCTGCCACTGATCCATGAGCTGCAGATCATGGATCTGCAGTTGACCTATATCGATGGAGTCAGTGAGCGCATAGAACAGGTCACCATCAGTCGGCTTAGCGCCACTTCAGGTGCACTGACAGCACCGTTCAAGCTGCAGACCCAGGGGCGCTATCATGAACAGCCTTTCCAACTGGATCTGCTGCTTGATAATCTTGCAGCCATCACAGCGACGGAGCAGGCCCTGTTGAACCTGTCGGTACAGTTCGGTGAGCGCAGCGGGAAGCTGACAGGTGCCCTGCTGGTGGATACCGCAGCGGGTCGCTATCACCTCTCCGAGATCGATCTGCAGCTTGCGGAGAGCCGCCTGCAGGGGGAGCTTTCGATCGATCAGAGTGGAGACAGACCTGATATTCTGGCAAACCTGTCATCGCCACAGATCAATGTCTCGGCACTGGCTGCACTGCTGTCGCATGGTGGCGAGAAAGAGAAGAAGCAGGGCGACATACAAGCAGATGATGAGAAGAAAGAGGCTGATGGTACGGTGAAAAGGCTCTTTCCTCAGACACCACTTGATCTGCAGGGGATGTCGGCAATCGATGCGAAGATCGACTTCACGGCCGAGCGGGTTGTGACCGACCCGTTGCTTGTAACGGACCTCCAGACCCAACTCAATGTGAGTGATGCCACTCTGACCATAGAACCGTTACAGTTTGTGTTGGGGAGGAGGCCGCTCAATGGGCGCCTGTCTGTTGGAGGGGCTGAATCGACGAGCTTCACCTTCAATCTGCAGGGCAGTGGTATTCCTCTAGGCGAGGCGATGCGTGATGAAGAGGAGCATCGCCAAATTGAGGGAGCGGTCACCGATATCGACATCAACCTGTCTGCTGAAGGAGACTCCGTGGCCGCGATCATGGGAGATCTGAATGGCAAGGTTCTGTTGCAGGTGGGTGAGGGCAAGATCAACAATCAGTATCTCAATCTTGCCGGAGGGGATATCCTGAGCCAGCTTGGTGGTGCGCTCAATCCGGTTGCGAAAACGGATGAGCTTACCCTGCTGGAGTGTGCGGTGGTCAATCTCAGGATCGAGAATGGCCAATGTGAATTTGACAAGAACATCGCCATCGAGACCGACAAGATGGTGATTGTTGGCTCCGGCAAGGTGGATCTTGACCAGGAGACTCTGAGCATCCATATGAAACCGAGTCCACGCCAGGACAGTGTCGACCTTGGTATCGGTGCGGGTGATCTTGTCTCGGCTGCCCGCCTGGAGGGTACACTGCTGGAACCGGTATTGGGACTCGATCCGCTGGGCAGTGCCAAGACCGGGGTGAAGATCTATCAGGCGATTGCCACCGGTGGCACCTCACTGATCCTTGGGGGCTTGATCGACAAGGCGCTGAGTGACCCCCATCCATGCAAGACTGCACTGGAGGAGTAAGCGCAACAAAACGGGTGGGATGAGAAGAAGGTGTGAGGACAGTTCTGATTACCGGTGTTCAATGGTCACCAGAATGCGTGTTCATAATGTTGCTGGATGTTCTGGTCTCTGGTGACTAATCGGGCATCAAACAGAGAAGCATGGGCGACGATGAGTCTGTCGAATGGATCACGTGTCCAGTGAATCTTTTCAGCAGCCTTTACGATTGCGCTAAATGGAGCACTACAGAGAGCAATGCCAATAGCTGTTTCCAGTGAGTCGAGTACAGTGATTGCAGGTTCAGATACGCGTTCAATTTCATACAGGTATTCCAATTCCAGCCTTGCCATGGGAGAGATGCGAATGTCCCTCTCCTGCTCGATCAGATGGATGGCAGAGTCAGAGAGTTGTTTGGTGCCTTCACCGTAGATCCATACCAGTACATGGGTATCAAGGTAGATCATGGTTCCACTCGTTTGACCAATCGATATGGACCAGATCCTCTGGGTCGCCTTTGATGAATCCAGGGTGTGGTTTCAGTAGATCCAGCTTGTTGTGATGGCCAACAGGGGATATTTTCAGGAGGGCCCCTTTGCGTTTGATTTCGACGGGAGTGCCCGTTTCCAGGATTTCATCCAGTACATGGAAGAGATCGCTTCTGAGATGAGAGGGGGTCATGGGTTCAGACATGGTTTGTTTTCATTTTTGTACATATTATTTTTAATTGTACAACTGCGCGTCTTGTAGTCAATGCTGTCTATTGTTGGTGATCTGTATGGAATCACCCGCGACCAGTGTCAGAGGCTCACAGGATTACCTTGCGATTTGAATGTCGGTAAATTTGGAGTGTTTCAAGCAGGTTGTTGAAAAATTGGAAAGAGTCCCCATTCTCCCTGTAACTTATTATGAATTTTGGAAGGCACAGAACATGAGAACGGACAAACTGACGACGAAGTTTCAGGCCGCTCTTTCCGATGCGCAATCGCTTGCGGTCGGCAAGGACCACCAGTTTATCGAACCAATCCACCTGATGTTGGCGCTGCTTGATCAGGAGGGGGGAAGTATCCGCCATCTGTTGACACTGGCCGGGGTTCAGGCCAATGCGCTGCGTTCCAGGCTGGGTGAGGCACTGGATCGCCTCGCCTCGGTGGAGGGGGTTGGCGGCGATGTCCAGCTCTCCAATGATCTTGGCAAGTTGTTGAATCTCACAGACAAGATGGCGCAGAAACGGGGTGATCAATATATCTCCTCGGAGCTGTTTGTGCTGGCGGCGATGGAAGGTAGAGGGATATTGAGCGATCTCATCCGCGAGGCGGGAGGCTCAAGGAAGGCGTTGGAACAGGCAGTAGAGCAGCTTCGCGGTGGTGAGCAGGTCAATGACCCCAATGCCGAGGAGCAGCGTCAGGCACTGGAGAAGTACACCATTGATCTGACGGAGAAGGCGGAGCAGGGCAAGCTTGATCCGGTGATCGGGCGGGATGATGAGATTCGTCGTGCGGTTCAGGTGTTGCAACGTCGTACCAAGAACAATCCGGTGCTGATCGGTGAACCCGGTGTCGGCAAGACCGCCATTGTGGAAGGGTTGGCGCAACGTATCGTCAATGGTGAGGTACCGGAGGGGATCAAGGGCAAGCGGCTGCTTTCACTCGATATGGGTGCGCTGATTGCCGGGGCCAAGTTCCGGGGAGAGTTCGAGGAGCGCCTCAAGGGGGTGCTGAATGATCTCAACAAGCAGGAGGGTCAGGTGATTCTCTTCATTGACGAGATCCATACCATGGTCGGGGCCGGCAAGGCGGAAGGGTCGATGGATGCCGGAAACATGCTGAAACCGGCACTGGCAAGAGGTGAGCTGCATTGCATCGGCGCGACCACGCTGGACGAGTATCGCCAGCATGTGGAGAAGGATGCGGCACTGGAGAGAAGGTTTCAGAAGGTGCTGGTGGATGAGCCATCGGTAGAGGACACCATTGCCATCCTGCGCGGCCTGAAGGAGCGCTATGAGGTACACCACGGGATCGATATCACCGACCCGGCCATCGTTGCGGCGGCTACGCTGTCACATCGATACATTACTGATCGGCAGCTGCCCGACAAGGCGATCGACCTGATGGATGAGGCAGGTTCGCGTATCCGCATGGAGATCGATTCGATGCCAGAGGAGATGGACCGGCTCGACCGCCGCATCATTCAGCTCAAGATCGAACGGGAGGCGTTGAAGAAGGAGGGCGATCAGGCCTCGAAAAAACGGTTGAAAGATCTGCAGCAGGAGTTGGATCGTCTGGAGCGGGAATATTCGGACCTGGAGGAGATCTGGAAGGCAGAGAAATCAGTGATGCAGGGGGCGACCCACATCAAGGAGGCGCTGGAGCAGACGCGTATCGAGCTGGAGACTGCGCGCCGTGCCGGAAATCTGGAGCGGATGTCGGAACTGCAGTATGGCCATATCCCGGAGCTGGAAAAACAACTTGCCGAAGCGGCGGCGGCTGAGAGCAGTCAGCAGGAGAACCAGCTACTGCGCAACAAGGTGACCGATGAGGAGATTGCCGAGGTGGTCTCGCGCTGGACCGGCATTCCGGTGTCGAAGATGCTGGAGGGAGAGCGTGAGAAGCTGTTGCGGATGGAAGAAGCGCTTAAAGAAAGGGTGATCGGGCAGGATGAGGCGGTCGGGGCGGTCTCCAATGCGATTCGCCGCTCACGGGCAGGGTTGGCAGATCCCAACCGACCCAACGGCTCCTTTCTATTCCTCGGGCCGACCGGGGTTGGCAAGACCGAGCTGACCAAGGCGCTGGCCCATTTTCTGTTTGATACGGAAGAGGCGATGGTGCGGGTCGACATGTCGGAGTTCATGGAGAAGCATTCGGTGGCGCGGTTGATCGGGGCACCCCCCGGCTATGTCGGCTATGAGGAGGGCGGCTATCTGACCGAGGCGGTGCGCAGAAAACCCTACTCGGTGATTCTGATGGATGAGGTGGAGAAGGCGCATCCCGATGTCTTCAACGTGCTGCTTCAGGTGCTGGATGACGGTCGTCTGACCGATGGACAGGGGCGTACCGTCGACTTCCGCAATACCGTGGTGGTGATGACCTCCAACCTCGGTTCGCAGCAGATTCAGCAGCTTTCCGGTACAGAGAATTATGATGCGATGAAGGAGGCAGTGATGGAGAGTGTCGGCAGCCACTTCCGTCCCGAGTTCATCAATCGTATCGATGAGGCGGTGGTCTTCCATCCACTCGGCAAGGCGGAGATCCGCGCCATCGCACGTATCCAGATGGACTATCTGCACCAGCGGCTTGCTGATCGTGATATCGGCATACAGATTAGTGATGCGGTGCTGGATCGTCTGGGTGAGGTCGGCTTTGATCCAGTCTATGGTGCCCGTCCATTGAAGCGGGCGATCCAGCAGCAGATCGAGAATCCGCTGGCACAGAAGATACTGGCCGGGGATTATCTGTCCGGATCAACGGTGCAGGTGGATCTCGATCAGGACGGGGTTGGTTTCAGTTAGGGTGTGTTACACGCCCTGGGGCAGCAGCCTGTGTGAATTACGACTTCTGCTTCTCAATCCCGTGGGCAATCAACTGCAGCAGGTTGCCGATCAGTACCCGCTGATTGTCATCACAGATCTTCTGCATCTCCCGAAGTTGCGAGTTCAATTCGTGAATCAGCCTCAGGTGGGCCAGCTTCTCATCACGGGCAAAGCGCAGCTCAAGGCGCAGCTTCTGGACCTGCCCCAGCAGGGTGTAGGCATCCGGGATGTGGGCGGTCTGGACCCGATTGGAGTAGGCGTTGTCCTTGATGAAGCTCATCCGCTCAAGGATGGCCGAGGACTCCACGCGGGTTGCACCGGGAAAGACTGCCTCCAGATCTTCAACGGCAACCTTGCCTTCGAAGGTCTCAAGCTCCCCTGACTGGATCTTCTGCTGAATCTCCTTGCGGCCGATTCCCAGTTTTCTGGCCGCCTTGGCAACGGGCAACCTCTGGTTGCTCACACGTTATCTCCCTTGTCCAAAAATAAACACCGATAATAGGGATGTTAGGAGGGTTTTTTGTCAAGAGCAACTATTCTCGATATTTATCGTGCGCCATCTCCGGATGCCTTGATCAGCAGGTGGTCCATCCAGCGGTCTGGTAGCGCCCTTTTGAGTATGGAAAACAGATAGGTAGGAAAGGTGACCGGGTATCTCACGCGGGGCTTGCTGCTCTCCAGTGCATGGATCAGTTTTTTTGCAACGGCATCGGCCGGCAGGGTGAAGGGGGCAGCCGGTCCAGGCTTGTTGAGTCGCGCCTCCATCGCCTCGTAATTATCTCTGTGGAAGCTGTGAGTCGGGTCGATATTGGCCTTGTAGGCACGGTAGGCGTTCTCGCGGAAGCTGGAGAGGATCGGCCCCGGTTGGATCAGGGAGAGATGGATGCCGCTTCCTCTGAGCTCTAGTCGCATGGTGTCGGTCAGCCCCTCCAGGGCAAACTTGCTGGCGTTGTAGGCGCCGCGATAGGGCATGGTGACAAAGCCTAGCACCGAGCTGTTCTGCACAATGCGCCCATGCCCTTGTCTGCGCATGATGGGGACGATCCGGTTGATCAGTTCGGCCGTACCGAAGAGGTTGGTCTCGAACTGTCGGCGCAGGGTGTCACGGTTCAGATCTTCCACCGCACCGGGCTGACCATAGGCACCATTGTTGAATAGCGCATCCAGAGTGCCGCCAGTGCGCTCTACGGTGGTGTCAACGGCCTGTCGGATGGAGTCGGAATCATCCAGATCGAGCTGCAGCGCCTCGAAGCCGGTGGTCTGCAGTCGTTCCACATCCTCTGGTTTGCGGGCGGTGGCAAAGACCCGCCAGCCACGATCTTTCAGAATTTCGGCACAACGCAAACCGATTCCGCTGGAGCAGCCGGTGATCAGGATGGATCGCTGGGTGGGGGGCATATCGACAGTCTGGTGGATTACAGCGGGACGGATCAGTGGCCACTGGCGAGTTGGCTGCTCTCAACCGTGATATGTTGCATCTTGCCCAGCATCTCGATCAACACCATGGAGCGATGCTCGCCATTGTCCATCAGGAAAATTCCCTCGATTTCGGCAAACGGTCCACTGGTAATGCGGATTTTGTCACCCTTCTTGAACCATTCAGCCTTCTCCAACTGGTGCAGGCCGTTCTCATCCTCGTGTGCCTTGAGCTGAACAACGACAGTGTCGGGGATGGGGATATAGTTGGTGCGGCCAGCCCCGAATCCAACCAGCCCGGTGACTCCAAAAGTAGAGCGAATCGGTGCCCAGTTGTCCCGTTCCTGATCCAGGTGGATGAAGAGGTAACGGGGGAAAAGCGGCTCGATCCGGACTGTGCTCTTTCCGCCCTGCCGCCGTTCCCGCTTGACCATCGGCAGATAGGTGGTGTACCCCTGTTGCTCAAGATTGAGGTTGGCGCGTTCCTCCTCCCGTGGTTTACTGGCAAGCAGGTACCAGCGTCGGTTGTTGGAGTCGGAGGGGGGTTCTGTGCGCTGTTCGGTGGGCAACATGGCTTCGAGTAAACTCAATGGAGCAGGACATTATGACAGCTTTTTTTGCCATGTGTGTTACGGTTCCGACATATCTCTACCTGCAGCAGAAAAAAGGGGGGATAGCTCTATATATCCTTATATCTTTTTCGATATTGTGAGGTGAAAAACCGGGATTTCTGCGGGCAGAGGACGGTCAGGCGAACTCCTCATCCTGTTGCTGCAGACTCCACATGGAGGCGTAAGTACCCTCCTGTTCAAGCAGTTCGTTGTGTCGGCCCCGTTCGATAATCCGTCCCTGCTCCATCACCAGAATCTCATCCGCATCGGCAATGGTGGAGAGACGATGGGCAATCACCAGGGTGGTGTGCTGGGTCGAGATCTTCTGCAACGCCTCAATGATGACCCGTTCGGCTGCAGAGTCGAGTGAGGAGGTGGCCTCGTCGAAGATCATGATGGGTGGGTCCTTGAGGATGGCGCGGGCAATGGCGATCCGCTGCTTCTCCCCACCGGAGAGCTTCAGTCCCCGTTCCCCCACCGTGGTCTCATACCCTTGGGGAAGTTGACGGATGAAGTCGTGGATATTGGCCAGACGGGCGGCCTGTTCAATCTCGTTCTGTGAGGCACCGGGACGTGCATACTCGATGTTGTAGCGGATGGTATGGTTGAACAGTACCGTATCCTGCGGCACGATGCCGATCACCTCACGCAGGCTGTTCTGGGTAACCTGGCAGATATCGGTGTCGTTGATGGTGATGGTGCCCGATTGTGCCTCATAGAAGCGAAACAGCAGCCTTGCGAGTGTCGACTTGCCGGAGCCGCTCTGTCCAACAACCGCCACCTTGCGACCCGCTGGTACGGTAAACGAGATATCGTGAAGGATCGGCCGGTCTGGATTGTAGGCAAAGTGGATATTGTTGAAACGGATTTCTCCACGTCCGGCAGCAAGAGTTGTGGCATTGGGGCGGTCCACGATCTCCGGCTTCTCCTCCAGAGTCTGGAACATCATGTCGATATCGGAGAGCGAGTGCTTGATCTGGCTGTAGACCACACCGAGGAAACCGAGTGGGATAAAGAGCTGCAGCAGGAAGGTGTTGACCAGTACCAGATCACCGAGGCTCATCTCTCCGTCCACCACCCCCTGACCGGCCAGTACCATGATGATGGTGACACCGATGGCAATGATGAACGCCTGGATGAAATTGAGCGCCGACATTGAGGTCTGACTCTTCACCGCGGCATCCTCCCACTGGCGCATCTGCTGGTCGTAGTGGTCGATCTCGTAACGCTCGTTGCCGAAGTATTTGACCGTCTCGTAGTTGATCAGGCTATCCACCGCCTGGGTGCTCGCCTCGGTGTCTCGCTGATTCATTGTCACACGGAACTTCATCCGCCAGTTGGTGATGACAAAGGTGGAGAAGATGTAGATGCCGACGGTGGAGAAGGTGATGATCGCAAACCACGGGTTGTAGCTGGAGAGCAGGATGGCCGCGATCAGCGTGACCTCCACCAGTGTCGGGATGATATTGAACAGCAGCATGTTGAAGAGTGAGCTGATGGAACGGGTGCCGCGCTCCATGTCGCGGGTGATGCCACCGGTCTTGCGGTCGAGATGGAAGCGAAGAGAAAGGTTGTGCAGATGGGCCATGAAGTTGATCGACACCTCCCGCACGATGCCGTGACGTACTTTGGCGAAGATGCCGTCACGCAGCTCGTTGAAGAGCGCACTGCCTGCACGCATCAACCCATAGCCGACCAGCAGCCCCAACGGTAGCACCAGTGCCACCTCATGGTTTTGGTCGAGTGCGTCGACAATATCCTTGAGCAGCAGCGGGACTGCAACATTGGCCAGCTTGGAGAGAATCAGTGAACCGATGGCAAGACCGGCCCGGAAGCGGTAGTGCCAGAGGTAGGGGGCCAGCGATTTGATGGTGCGCCAATCCTGCCGGGTGGAGGAGGGCATCCGGGTGTTTACATGATGCATAAGTGGGTACAGTCTATTCCAATCCATAAATGGCCCTGAACAGAGAGGGTAAGAGTGAGTTC
>CAYFOR010000042.1:0-21940 GCA_964344785.1 uncultured Piscirickettsiaceae bacterium | reverse complement strand
CGACCTTCGGGTTATGAGCCCGACGAGCTACCAGACTGCTCCACCCCGCATCATCTTTTTGAACAGCCTCAGGCTGTCAACGAGGTGCGTATACTACAGAGATCGGCTGTAATTTTCAACCGTTTTCTTCAATTATGTTATTACGACCCGATTGCGTTCTGGCAAATCATCATCAGGCCACCTGGAAACAGCCCCAACGCCAATACCAACAGCGCGTTTGCCGAGAGCGTAAGTCCCACCGGACTGAGTTCTCCAACCTGGATCGGTTGATCAACGCCTTTCTCAGCCGGATCAAAGTAGATCACCTTGATCACCCGCAAATAGTAGAAGGCACCAATCACCGAGAAGAAGACTGCAACAATGGCAAGCCAGACGAGATCCACAGAGACGACCTGTTGCAGAACCGACAGCTTCGCGTAGAAACCCACCGTTGGCGGTACACCCGCCATGGAGAACATCAGTACCAGCATCATCAGAGCGTACCAGGGGTTGCTCTTGGCAATCCCTCGATAGTCGGAGAGCTCTTCTGCCTCAAAACCCTGTCGACTGCGCAGCAGAATCATTCCAAAGCCGCCAGCCGCAGTCAGTGCATAGGTGATCGCATAGAACATGGAGGCCTCATAGCCCGCCTCGGTTCCACTCAGCACACCCAACAGCAGGAAGCCGATATGGGAGATACCGGAGTAGGCAAGCATTCTCTTCAGATTGGTCTGAGCGATCGCAATTACATTACCGATCACCATCGACAATACGGCCAGAATGATCAGCATCGGCTGCCAGTCAACCACCAATCCCTGCAGGCCATCCACCAATAGCCGCATGACCAGCGCAAAGGCTGCAATCTTGGGGGCACTGGCAATATAGGTGGTCACCGAGGTCGGTGCACCGTGATAGACATCGGGCACCCACATATGAAACGGTACCGCACCCAGTTTGAATGCAATACCGGTCACAATGAATACCAGACCGAAGACCAGAACAAGATCGAGACCGGCACCATGCTGTCCCTGCACAGCGGCAGCAACCTTGTTCAGTTCGAGCGAACCGGTTGCACCATAGAACATGGAGATACCGTAGAGCAGCATGCCCGAGGCGAGCGCACCCAGTACAAAGTACTTCATTGCAGCCTCGGAGGCTCTGGCCTCATCACGCTGCAGTGCAACCATCGCGTACATCGAGAGCGACATCAGCTCCAACCCCAGATAGAGTGTCAGGAAGGAGTATGCCGAGATCAGAACCATCATTCCCAGCACACCAAACAGGCCGAGCACAAAGTACTCTCCACGATAGAGGCCACGTGCCTTCTGGTAGTCGCCTGAATAGAGAAAGACCATGGTGGTGATCAGCAGCACGGCTATCTTGAGCACATCCCCCATCGGATCACGGATCACCGAACCACTGAACAGCAGTGTTGTTTCTTCACCCATGCCCGCGGCAACGACAGCTGCGGTGATCAGCAGAGAGCCGATGGTCAGCAACCAGGTAATAAATCGAACACTCTCCTTGATATATAGGTCTGCCAGCAACACCAGACAGGAGAGGGTCAGCAAGGTCAGTTCCGGAGCAACGGCTGCCAATTGTGCGAGTTCAAAATTCATATTCATCACCTGCCCATTACATTGTTGGCAACTTGGAAACGGTAATCTGCTGCAGCAGATGGTCAACCGAGGCGTGCATCACATCAACGACAGGTGCAGGATAGAGTCCCATGCCGAGAACCATCAGTGCCATGATCGCCATCATCAGGAACTCCCGCTTGTTCATGTCATCCAGCCCGGCCACCTTGTCATTGGCAACGGCACCATAGACCACGCGCTTGTACATCCAGAGCGTATAGGCCGCCCCCAGAATCAGGGTCGTGGCTGCAAGGAAGGCGATCCAGAAGTCCGCACGGAATGCACCGAGAATGACCATGAACTCACCCACAAACCCGGAGGTGCCCGGCAGCCCTGCATTGGCCATCGAGAAAAAGAGCATGAACGCGGCAAATGCCGGCATGGTGTTGGCGACACCGCCGTAGTCATTGATCTGACGGGAGTGCAGTCGATCATAGAGCACACCGACACTGAGGAACATCGCCCCCGAGATAAAGCCGTGCGAGATCATCTGCACCAAGCCACCCTCGACTCCGATGGCGGCCCCCTCCATCGACCCACTCTGCTTGAAGATCATGAATGGGATAAAGAAGCCGAGCGTAACAAATCCCATATGGGAGATGGATGAATAGGCGATCAGCTTCTTCATATCCTGCTGAACCAGCGCCACAAAGCCGATATAGACCACCGCGATCAGTGACAACGTGATCATGAAGGTATCCAGCGCGCTGCTCGCATCCGGCAGGATCGGCAGACTGAAACGCAGGAAGCCATAGGCCCCCATCTTCAGCATGATCGCCGCCAGCACCACGGAACCACCGGTCGGCGCCTCTACGTGGGCATCCGGCAGCCAGGTATGGACCGGCCACATCGGGACCTTGACCGCAAAGGCCAACAGGAATGCAAAGAAGATCAGCATCTGTGCAGTCAACCCGATCTTCAGGTCGTGGTGGTCGAGAATCGCAAAGCTGCCACTCTCACTGTAGAGCCACAACAGGGAGACCAGCATGAAGACCGACCCGAGGAAGGTATAGAGGAAGAACTTGATAGTGGCATAGACCCGGTTCGGACCACCCCAGACACCGATGATGACAAACATCGGAATCAGCATCGCCTCCCAGAAGATATAGAACAGAATCGCATCCAGTGCCGCAAAGACGCCATTCATCAACCCGGTCATGATCAGGAAGGCGGCCATGTATTGCGAATTGCGATCCTCAATCACCTCCCATCCGGCAATCACCACAATCACCGTGATGAAGCTAGTCAATACAATGAAAGGCATGGATATCCCATCCACACCGAGGTGATAGTTGATATTGAATGCCTCGATCCACGGGATCAGCTCCACAAACTGCATCAGGTGGGTACTGCGATCAAATTCACTCCAGAGCGAAAGAGAGACGATGAAGGTGATGATCGCAAAGAACAGTGCATTCACCCGCCCAAAGACACCACGGCGATCCCCGATGGCCAGCGTCAACAGACCACCGATAATCGGTAACCAGACCAGTGTACTTAGCATATTACTACTCGAATCCATGACGAATTTCCATGCTCCCTAACGGTAGAGCACCCAGGCCAGCATGACCAACAGGCCGATGATCATCGCAAAGGCGTAGTGGTAGAGATACCCACTTTGCAGGTGACGGATCAGCGCAGCGATCTTTCCAACCCCATAGGCAGAACCATTCACAATCAGGCCATCGATCAACTTGACATCACCAAGCTTCCACAACACCCCACCGATACCACGTGCACCACCGGCGAAGAAGACCTCATTAAAGCGGTCGAATCCATATTTATCCTCCAGCATCGCATGAATGGTCGAGAACCGTTGCTTGATGGTATGCGGGAGGTCTGGACGAACCAGATAGAGATAGTAGGCGGTACCGACGCCGGCCATTGCCAGCCAGAAGGCAGGCCCCATGATCCCATGCAGGATAAAGCCAACTACGCCATGGTAGTTTTCACCCAGACGGGC
This sequence comes from uncultured Piscirickettsiaceae bacterium, assembly GCA_964344785.1. GTDB lineage: Bacteria > Pseudomonadota > Gammaproteobacteria > Thiopontia. Next base: position 18,361 of record CAYFOR010000042.1, on the reverse strand, counting down.
CAGCACATCATGTGCAGGCAGTACCTGGATCGAACTGCCGAAGAAACCGCCAAACAGCATCGGCCCGATATAGATCGCACCCATCACGACCGATGGGATGGCCAGTGCGATCAACGGCCCGGTAACCACCCATGGTGTCTCATGCGGCGCATGTCCATGTCCATGCGCCTGATCGATATTGGTGTTGTGCTCCTCATCATGGTGCCGTGCCCCATGGTGGAAATGCTCCTTGCCATGAAATACCAGGAAGAACATGCGGAAGCTGTAGAGCGCCGTGATGAAAACCCCCAACAGAACGGCGACATAGGCAAAGGTTGCACCGGTAATCGTTGAGGCATGAACCGCCTCGATAATGGCATCCTTGGAGAAGAACCCGGCAAACCCCGGAAAGCCGATCAGTGCCAGTGAGCCGACCAGTGAGGTCCAGTAGGTGATCGGCATGTATCTCTTCAGCCCACCCATATGGCGCATATCCTGTTCATGGTGCATCGCAATGATCACCGATCCCGCCGCCAAGAAAAGTAGTGCCTTGAAGAAGGCGTGAGTCATCAGATGGAATACACCGGCTGCATAGGCAGAGGCTCCGAGCGCCACCGTCATGTAGCCGAGCTGAGACAGGGTCGAGTAGGCCACAACCCGCTTGATATCGTGCTGTACCAGGCCAAGAAAGCCCATGAACAGTGCGGTAATCGCACCAATGATCAGCACGACCGAGAGTGCCGTCTCGGAGAGTTCGAACAGGGGAGACATCCGTGCCACCATGAAGATACCGGCCGTTACCATGGTCGCAGCATGAATCAGTGCGGAGATCGGGGTCGGGCCTTCCATCGAATCAGGCAGCCAGACGTGTAGTGGCACCTGGGCTGACTTCCCCATTGCGCCGACAAAGAGCAGGATACAGATCACGGTGATGGCAGACCACTCGCTCCCGGCAAAGATCTCCATGGTCTTTCCGGAAATCGTATCGGTGGCCGCAAAGACCGTCGCATAGTCAAGCGAGCCAAAGTAGTAGAGCACACCGGCGATTCCCAATAGAAAGCCGAAGTCACCTACACGGTTGACCAGAAAGGCCTTCAGATTGGCGTAAATCGCACTCTCTTTCTGGTACCAGAAGCCAATCAGCAGGTAGGAGACCACGCCAACCGCCTCCCAACCAAAGAAGAGCTGCATGAAGTTGTTGGACATCACCAGCATGTACATGGAGAAGGTGAAGAGAGAGATATAGCTGAAGAAACGCTTGTAACCGGGGTCCTCCTCCATGTAACCGATGGTATAGATATGGACCATCAGCGATACGAAGCTGACCACAACCAGCATCATCGCAGTCAGCTGATCGATCAGGAAGCCGACATGAAAGCCAACCCCATCACTGACCAGCCAGGTGTAGACGTTTCCGTTGAAGGTATTTCCCTCAATGGCGGTATCCTGAAAGACCATCAACGATAGGATGAAGGAGATACCGACACCGGCAATGGTGACCATATGGGCCAACTTGCGCTCCATCCAGTGACCAAACACACCGGCCAGAATACTTCCGATCAGCGGTGCGAGCACAATCCCAAGGTAGACGTTTTCCATGATTGGCTCCTACCCTTTCAGCGTGTCGAGATGATCGACATTGATAGTACGACGGTTGCGGAACAGCAATACCAGAATCGCCAGTCCAATCGCAGCTTCTGCGGCCGCCACCGTCAATATGAAGAAGACAAAAATCTGACCGCTGGTATCTCCCAGATAGTGTGAGAAGGCGACAAAGTTGATATTCACCGCCAACAGCATCAGCTCAATCGCCATCAACAGAATAATCACATTCTTTCGATTGAGAAAGATCCCGGCAACACTCAGGGTAAAAAGCAGAGCCCCGAGAATCAGAAAATTCGAGAGTTCGATCATGACTCCTCCTGTTGGCGAACATCCAGCAGACGAACCCGATCAGACGCATCAACCCGATGCTGTTGTGCGATATCCTGCTTCTTGCTGTCAGGACGACGCCGGAAGGTGAGGCCAATGGCCGCCACGATCGCAATCAGCAGAATCGCTGCCGCCACTTCAAAGGAGTAGACATGGGTGGTATAGAGCTGCTCACCCAGCTCCTTGGTATTGCTGTAATCGGCCCCATGGGGAACCGGTGCAGGAAAATTCTCCGCACTGAAGTAACGCCCCCCCAGCACCAGCCCCATCTCCACCACAATGGTGGCCGCTACCAATGCGCCAGCCGGGAAATAGCGGGTGAAGCCCTCTCGCAGTGGCTCCAGATTGACATCCAGCATCATCACTACAAACAGGAACAGCACCATCACCGCCCCAACATAAACCAGCACTAGGGTAATCGCGAGGAACTCCGCCTCCAGCAGCAGCCATAGCGCGGCAGTGGTGAAAAAGGCGAGAATCATAAAAAATGCTGCCAGCACCGCATTCCTTGCAGTGATCACGCGAAAACCGGCAAACAGCAGAATCGCACTGAACATATAGAATAGAACCGATGTCATCTAGTACTCCGACAAGGCAGGATTGATAGATACAGCGCAGCGAAAAATGTTCAGCTGCAAGGCGGACGACCGCAGGACTGGCCGTAGCCAATTCAAGAGAGGACAACACAGCAGATGGGTGTTTTTCGCGCGCCCGAAGGGAACCACACACACCGCCCAATACGGCGTTACAGCCATTTGACATAGAGTGGCTATGCCTGCATGACTGCGCCTTGTCTTGAACAGTGTGTGTGGTTCTGTATTCATCAATCCTGCCTTGTCGAAGTACTAACGGTACCTCTCCTCAATCGCAAGGTCGACAGCCAACTGCGACTCCTGCTGATCTCCAATGCGAAGCAGTTCCTCCTTGGTGATCACTGATCCCTGCCTCGATTCAAAACTGTATTCGTAGATACGGGTCTCGACGATTGCATCCACAGGACATGCCTCCTGGCAATATCCACAGAAGATACACTTGAAGAGGTCAATATCGTAACGGGTGGTACGGCGGTTGCCATAGTTGCTGGAGCGCCCGGCTCCATTGACCTCCGGCGCATCCTCATCACGGGGTGCCGCCTCAATGGTAATCGCCATCGCCGGACAGACTGCTTCACACAACTTGCAGGCGATGCAGCGCTCTTCACCATCTTCATAACGTCGCAGTGCATGCAACCCCCTGAATCGAGGGGACTGCGGAGCCTTCTCTTCCGGGTAGTTGAGCGTAAACTTTCGTCCAAAGAGATACTTGCCGGTTACACTCAGCCCCTGAAACAGCTCCATCAGGGTCCAGGTCCGAACAATCTTCTTCAGCTGTTTGATCATGCCGCACCTCCCAGAACACCCTCGAACCATGGCCCCAGCTCGAAGTAGATCGCAATCCCCTCAACAAAGAGCCAGACAATGGTAACCGGCAGGAACACCTTCCAGCCCAGGCGCATGATCTGGTCATAGCGGTAACGTGGGAAGGTGGCACGAAACCAGAGGAAGAGAAAGAGGAAGATCGACATCTTCATCAGTAGCCAGAAGATCCCCGGAATCCAGGCGGTTAGCGGGTCCAGCACCGGAATTCCCTGAAACGGCGAGAGCCACCCCCCCAAAAAGAGGACACTGCTCAACACCGCGATCAGAATCATGTTGGCGTATTCCGCAAGAAAGAAGACCGCAAAGGCCATACCGGAATATTCCACATGAAAACCTGCAACAATCTCGGATTCACCTTCGGCCACATCAAACGGTGCCCGGTTGGTTTCAGCCACACCGGAGAGGAAGTAGACGACAAACAGTGGCAGCAGCGGTAACCAGTACCAGGTCAGGATATTTCCCTCCTGGGCACGCACGATGTCCCCCAAGTTTAGACTGCCTGCCGCCATCAGGACACCCACCAGCGCAAAGCCCATTGCAATTTCATAAGAGACTACCTGCGCTGCCGAGCGCATGGCGCCCAAAAAGGCATATTTGGAGTTGGAGGCCCAGCCCGCAATGAGGACCCCATAGACCCCGACAGAGGTAAGTGCCAGGATATAGAGCAGTGCCGCATCCAGATCAGAGAGCACCAGACCATCATCGAAGGGAATCACGGCCCACGCTGCCAGCGCCGGAGCAATCGACAGGATGGGTGCGGCAACAAACAGGGTCTTGTTCGCGCCAGTCGGCAGCACAATCTCCTTGGTCATCAGCTTCAATGCATCGGCAATTGGCTGCAGCAACCCCTTGTAACCCACTCGCTGTGGTCCAATCCGCACCTGCATAAAACCGATAATCTTGCGCTCGGCATAGGTGAGATAGGCGACACCGAGCATCAGAGGGGCAACAATGACAATGATCTTGATCAGTGTCCAGATCACTTCAATAATGGGATTGGAAAGGTCAAACATCAGGCGACATCCTCCTGTTGCAACCCAAGGTAGCTCTGCTGTAGTGCTTCACTTCTTCGTACCAGTGGATCGGTTCTATAGATCGATTTACCTTTCTCGACGGATGAAGCACGGTCACCGAGACTCTCAGGCGCATGCCACTCTGGATGACCTGGTTCAATACTTTCGCTTAACTGCTTCACTTCATCCCGAATCGCCTCCGAGCTATTCCACTCAAACCCATCAAGGTCTGCCATGGTACCGAGCACCCGCAGGATCTTCCATCCTGGACGTGCCTCTCCCTTGGGAGGAACCACCCCCTGAAAGCTCTGCCAGAGCCCTTCCATATTGACGTAGGTTCCTGAAGTCTCGGTAAAGGCCGCCATCGGTAGCACCAGATCAGCATGCTGACCCAACCAGCTGTCCACGAAAGGAGTCAGGGCAATCACAAAATCACACTCTCCAAGGGCTTCGGCCACTGCTGGGGAAATATCTTCGGCTTCAACCCCCATCAACAACATGGCCTTCGGAGGCTGATTGACCATCTCCGCAATATTGGGACCAACACCTTCGCGGTTCTCCCCACCAGCCTGCTTGAATGGTAATGCACCGGCCACTGTACCACCTTGTACGTTTGCCCCTTCTGTCAATACGCTCAGTCCGGCACCGGACATCTCACAGATGGCGACCGCCAGCATATAGAGTATTGACTGATTCTGATCACGATAGGCCTGCTCGCCCAGAATGATCATCGTGCTGTCTGCCTCGATCAGTGCGTTGGCAATGGTCTGATGCGAATCATCCACCTCAACATCAGCCACCAGCGGAATCAATTTGTCCAGTCCATCCCCTCGGCCATCCGATACCATTACCTTGGCCATCGCCGCCAAATCGGTAGTCAACCGTTCACTCTCAACCTGCTGTTGCAGCGGGAAGTTGAATACCGCAGAGTCAGCGGTATGGATACTGGAGATACGTCCCCCCGCCTGTGCCGCCTTGCGCAGACGGTGTGCCAGTAACGGCTGCTCATGATGGAGGTTGCTACCCACCAGCAGCGCTGCATCCAGCGTCTCCACCTCCTGCAGCGAACTGCTCAACCGTGGAGTCACCTGCTGGAGCTGACCACTGAAATCCTGCTGCCCCAACCGGAAATCGATACTGGAAGAACCCAGACCACGCACCAGCTTCTGCAGCAGGTAGAACTCTTCAACCGTGCTGCTGGGTGAGGCCAACGCGCCCAGATCACCCGCCGCTTCCTGCAGTTTCTTGACTCCCAACTCCAGAGCCTGTTCCCAATCACAAGGAACCAGTTTGCCGGACTCATTTCGAATCATGGGTTGCGTAGCACGATCCTCACTGCTCAGTCCCAGATAACTGAAACGGTCACGATCCGATAACCAGATCTCATTGATCGCCTCGTTCTCTCGCGGGATGACCCGCATCACCTCACCATTACGGGTCTGGATATCAATATTGGAGCCAACCGCATCATGTGGAGCAATCGATGGAAAAGTATTCAGCTCCCAACTACGGGCAGTATAGAGGAACGGCTTGGAAAGCAGCGCACCTACCGGGCAGAGGTCGATAATATTGCCAGACAGCTCGGAACGGAGTGAACGCTGTACGTAGGTGCCGATCTCCATGTGGTCACCACGCCCGGTGCCACCAATCTCGGTGACCCCGGCAATCTCGGTACCGAAACGAACACAACGGGTACAGTGGATACAACGGGTCATCTCGGTAGAGACCAGTGAACCGTAGTCCTTGTCCTTGACAATCCGCTTGCGCTCCTGGTAACGGGCACTGTGATCACCATAGCCGAGGGCAAACTCCTGCAGGTCACACTCCCCGCCCTGGTCACAGACCGGACAGTCGAGTGGATGGTTGATCAACAGAAACTCCATCACGCTCTTTTGTGCAGCAATCGCCTTCGGCGACTTTGTCCACGCCTTCATCCCATCGGTAACCGGCGTGGCACAGGCGGGCAGCATCTTCGGCGCCCGTTCCACCTCAACCAGGCACATCCGGCAGTTGGCGGAAACGGAGAGTTTCTTGTGGTAGCAGAAACGGGGAATGTCGATATTGTTGGCGTCTGCCACTTCAATCAACATCTGACCCTGCCGGGCCTGATATTCGACATCATTAATCTGAATCGTGAGAGTCTCTTTGCCTTCCATCCCGATCTTCTCCTACCAGTCCGATGTCACCATGCACTGCTTGTGGTCCACATGGTACTGGAACTCTTCACGATAGTGTTTAAGGAAACTGCGTACCGGCATTGCTGCGGCATCTCCCAGTGCACAGATCGTATTACCCTCGATATTTCCTGCGACGTTGTCCAGTAGATCGAGATCCGCATGGGTCCCTTCACCATCTTCAATACGCTTCAACACCCGATAGAGCCAGCCGGTCCCTTCACGACAGGGGGTACACTGACCACACGACTCCTCATAGTAGAAATAGGAGAGCCGGGTCAACACCCGTGTCATGCAGGTGGAGTCATCCATCACAATCACCGAACCGGCACCCAGCATGGAGCCTGCTGCTGCAATGGAGTCATAGTCCATATTGACCTCCATCATCTGCTCGCCAGGAACCACCGGGGTTGAAGAACCGCCGGGAATCACCGCCTTCAATTGATGACCTTCCCGTACACCACCCGCCATCTCAAGCAGCTCGGCAAAAGGAGTACCCAGTGGCACCTCATAATTTCCCGGCTTGTTGACATGGCCGGAAACCGAAAAGAGTTTCTCGCCTCCTGCATTGGCAACCCCCATATCGAGGAACCACTGTCCTCCATTGGACAGAATCACCGGAATCGATGCAAGGCTCTCCGTATTGTTGATGGTCGTCGGACGACCGTAGAGACCGAAACCTGCCGGGAATGGTGGTTTGAAGCGGGGCTGCCCCTTCTTGCCTTCAATCGAGTTGAGCAGTGCCGTCTCTTCTCCACAGACATAGGCCCCAGCCCCAAGATGGGAATGGAGCTGGAAATCAAAGCCGCTGTCGAAGATATTGTCACCGAGAATGCCTGCAGCACGCGCCTCTTCCAACGCATTCTCAAAACGGCTGTAGGGCTCCCAGAACTCGCCACGAATATAGTTGTATCCGACACTGGCACCGATACAGTAGCCTGCAATGATCATTCCCTCGATCAGCTGATGCGGGTTGTAACGCAGGATATCCCGATCCTTGCAGGTGCCCGGCTCGCCCTCATCCGAGTTGCAGACAATATACTTCTGACCCGGTGCAGTCCGTGGCATGAAACTCCACTTGATCCCGGTTGGAAAACCGGCACCGCCACGACCACGAAGTGCCGATAGCTTGATCTGCTCAATCAGATCCTCGGCCGAGGTCTTTTCACTGAGAATCTTCTTCAGTACCTCATAGCCACCATTGCTCCGGTAGGCCTCCAGGGTCCAGGAGTTCTCCAGATGGTTGTTACGGAAACAGACCTGGTTTGCCATAACTACCCCTCTCCTCTCAACTCTTCCAGCAAAGCGTCGATCTTCTCTGGATCAAGATGCTCATGGTAGTGCTCTCCTACCTGCATCACCGGTGCATTGACACAGGCCCCAAGACACTCCACCTCCTTCAGGGAGAACTCTCCATCCTCCGTCACCTCTCCAAACCCGATTCCCAATTTCTTCTGAAGGTGGTCCACAACAGACTTGGAGTCACGCAGCATGCAGGAAATATTGGTGCAGACGCAGAGCTTGTGCTTGCCGACCGGCTTGTGTTCATACATCGAGTAGAAAGTTGCCACCTCATAGACACTGATCTGCGGCATCTGCAGATATTCCGCTACCGCATCCATCAACTCCAGCGTCAGATGACCACCATTTTGATCCTGCACGATGCGCAATGCAGCCATCACCGCAGACTGCTTCTGATCCTCCGGATACTTCTCGATCCAGCGATCAATATCGGCACGTGACGTATCCGAAATGAGTTCACTACTCATCGGTCAATCTCTCCAAACACAATATCCATGGTACCGATCACCGCTACGACATCGGCCAGCATGTGCCCCTTGACCATATCATCCATTGCCGATAGGTGGGCAAAGCCGGGCGCACGAATCTTCAGGCGATAGGGTTTATTGGCCCCGTCGGAGAGAATGTAGGTTCCAAACTCCCCTTTCGGGTGTTCAACCGCCGCATAGGCCTCCCCCGCCGGTACACTATATCCCTCAGTAAAATATTTGAAGTGGTGGATCAGTGACTCCATCCCCTGTTTCATCTCCGTACGGGGCGGCGGTGTCACCTTGTGATCACCCGCCATCACAGACCCAGGGTTCTGTCTCAGCCACGCTACACACTGCTGAATGATTCTATTGGACTGCCGCATCTCCTCTACCCGCACCAGATAGCGGTCATAGCAGTCACCATTGACACCCACCGGTATCTCAAAGTCGAGCTGATCATACACCTCATAGGGTTGCTTGCGTCGCAGATCCCAGGCCACTCCAGAGCCACGCAACATCGGTCCGGTAAAGCCAAGCTGCTTCGCCAGATCGGCATCGATCACACCAATATCCACGGTTCGCTGCTTCCAGATACGGTTATCGGTCAGCAGGGTCTCATACTCATCGACCAGCCCCGGAAAACGATTGGTAAAGTCTTCGATAAAGTCGAGCACCGAGCCTTCGCGCGCCTCATTCTGCTTCTTCAGATCCTTCTCGCTGCGCCACTGATTCGGCTTGTACTTCGGCATCTCGTCCGGCAGGTCACGATAGACGCCCCCTGGCCGGTAGTAGGCTGCGTGCATGCGGGCACCGGAAACCGCCTCGTAGAGATCCATCAAGTCTTCCCGCTCACGGAAGCAGTAGAGGAACATGGTCATCGCACCGACATCCAGCGCATGGGTACCCAGCCACATCAGATGGTTCAGAATCCGGGTAATCTCATCGTACATCACACGGATATACTGGGCACGAACCGGCACCTCCAACCCCAGCAGCTTCTCGATGGTCATCACATAGGCGTGCTCGTTGCACATCATCGACACATAGTCGAGACGGTCCATATAGGGCACACTCTGGTTGAACATCCGTTGCTCGGCGAGCTTCTCGGTGGCACGATGGAGCAGTCCGATATGCGGGTCGGAACGCTCAATGGTCTCACCGTCCATCTCCAGAATCAGACGCAGTACGCCATGGGCGGCCGGGTGCTGCGGGCCGAAATTAAGCGTAAAGTTGCGGATCTCCGAGCCGGTATCAGACATAACGATTATCCTTTCGTATTACCCGCTGGGTCACTACCCTTTCATCGATCGAGACCGGCTCATAGATGACTCGCCCCTTGGCCTCGTCATAGCGCATCTCGACCTGCCCGATCATCGGGAAGTCCTTGCGCATGGGGTGGCCGACAAAACCATAGTCGGTCAGAATCCTTCTCAGATCGGGGTGTCCGTCAAAGACAATCCCAAACAGGTCAAACGCCTCTCTCTCATACCAGTTGGCAGACTTCCAGACTCCGGTAATGGTTGGAATGAGTGGAAAATCATCATCATCCACAAAGACCCGAATACGCAGGCGCTCGTTCAGGCGATAGGAGATCAGATGCAGAACGACCGCATAGCGACGGCCTTCCCACACCGCGCCGGATTCCTCTCCATATGCCGAGTAGTCCACGCCGCATAGATCAACCAACTGTTCCATCTGAAACTGCGGCTTGTCACGAAGCTGCCGACAAAACTCGACATACTCGGCAGAAGAGACCTCTACCGTCAGCTCTCCCAGCGCATCCGAGACCTTCAGCTCCATCTCCTCAAAGTGCTCTTCCAACCGCTCCTGCAGTGTGTCGTCAGTCAGTGCCATAACGATTACCGTGCAATGGTGTTGGTGCGACGAATTTTGTCGTGCAACTGGAGAATGCCATAGATCAGTGCCTCCGCTGTTGGAGGACAGCCCGGCACATAGATATCGACCGGCACCACTCGATCACACCCACGGACAACTGCGTAGGAGTAGTGGTAGTACCCACCACCATTGGCACAGGAGCCCATCGAGATGACCCAGCGTGGTTCGGGCATCTGATCATAGACCTTGCGCAGTGCTGGGGCCATCTTGTTGACCAGCGTACCTGCCACAATCATCACGTCGGACTGACGAGGGCTGGGGCGGAACACCATGCCGAACCGATCCAGATCATAACGTGCTGCTGCAGAGTGCATCATCTCGACTGCACAGCAGGCCAGACCAAAGGTCATCGGCCACATCGAGCCGGTCCGTGCCCAGTTGATCAACTGATCAGCGGTGGTTGTGACCACCCCCTTCTCCAGTATCCCCTCTATTCCCATTCCAGTGCTCCCTTCTTCCACTCATAGATGAAACCAATCACCAGAATCAGCAGGAAAATTCCCATCGCAGCGAGCCCGAAGGCACCCACCTTGTCCAACACTACCGCCCAGGGAAAGAGAAAGGCGATCTCAAGATCAAAGATAATAAACAGGATTGCAACCAGATAGAATCGCACATCAAACTTCATTCGCGAATCTTCAAAGGCCTCAAAGCCACACTCGTAAGGTGAGGTTTTCTCCCGGTCGGGTCGATGTTCACCCAGCAGGAAACCGATCAGCATCGGCCCAACGCCAACCCCAAGGCCGACCAGCACAAACAGCAATACAGGCAGATAATGATCTAACATTTAATATACTTAATTCCTGTCACCTTCCAATCAGGAGGGGAGAGTCTACCTTTTCCAACCATTTCAGGACAGACCATTTTGTCCTGATACGGCAATAAAATAAATGGTGCCGAAGGCCGGACTTGAACCGGCACGGCTTGCGCCACTACCCCCTCAAGATAGCGTGTCTACCAATTCCACCACTTCGGCAATTCTTTACGCAACTGTCCACTTCCAATCTGACAGCCACTCCAACCTCCAGCTACTGCTTCTCTTCTGTTACGGTTACCGGAGGCGCAACCATTTCGCCCCCATCCTGCAGAACCTCTTCCGCAACCACCGGCGTTTCCATCGCTGCCGGTTGCTCATCGGCAACGGGCTCCACCGGTGGAAGCGCACTTCCAAACAGTGGCTCACCTTCGGCAGGAGCCGGAACCTCTGCAGGGGCTGGTGTCGGCATTTCAACACGATCCACCACACTGGTTGCACGCTCCTCGGTCTGACCTGCAAAGTAGGCCAGTGCCAGACTGGTAATGAAGAAAATCGTTGCCAGTGCTGCAGTCAGACGGGTTATAAACGTGGCTGAACCCTGAGAGCCGAATACGGTCGCTGAAGCACCACTACCAAAGGCGGCACCGGCATCGGCCCCCTTGCCATGCTGCATCAGTATCAGTCCAACCATTGCCAGCGCAGCCAGCACATGAACCAGAAGTAAAATGGTCTGCATCGTTGATATCCCTGCCGGTCTAACCAGCAGCCTGACAGATCGTCAGAAAATCTGCGGCCTTCAGAGAAGCACCACCAATCAGGCCACCATCAATGTCTGTCTGGGCCAACAGCTCGGCAGCATTACCGGCATTCATGCTGCCACCATACTGAATCCGCAAACCTGTCGCCACCGCTTCATCCTGTGCAGCAATATGGGCACGTACAAAGGCATGAACCTCCTGAGCCTGATCTGGTGTTGCCGTCTTGCCGGTACCGATTGCCCATACCGGTTCATAGGCCACAACGGCGTTCTCCAGCGACTGGATACCACTGTTGTTAATGACGGCATCCAACTGGCGGGCACATACCTGCTCAGTAATACCCTCTTCCCGCTCCTCCAGCAACTCACCAATACAGAGGATCGGTGTCAAACCGGCATCCTGTGCCGCCTTGAATTTATCCGCAACCAGCTGATCACTCTCACCACGGCCATGACGGCGTTCGGAGTGACCGACAATCACATAGCGGGTTGCAAAATCATTCAGCATGCCACCGGAAATCTCACCGGTATAGGCACCCGAGGCTGCATTGCTCAGATCCTGGGCACCCAACTTTATCTGTGTGCCCGTCAGCAGTGAAGAGACCTCTGCCAGATAGATCGATGGGGCACAAACAGCCACTTCAGCAGTATTGACCGCACCCATCCCCTCCTTGAGCCCCGAGACCAGCTCGCGGATACTCTCCAGAGTTCCATTCATCTTCCAGTTTCCAGCAACGATCGGCTGACGCATCAAGCTCTCCTTACTCTATATCAATGCTGAACCTCCACTCCTTGAGAAACGTCCTGTGGGAGGATCGAAAATTGCAGCGGCGAATAGTAGCGACTTGGCTGAAAGAAATCAATCGCTATTCGTGACAGGAACCCCAACCTCTTCTCTTACCACTTCCGCCAGTGTTTCAACCGTGGTATTCACCTCATTGAACTCCTGCCCCTCAACCATCACTCTCACCAGCGGCTCCGTACCCGAAGGACGCAATAACACACGCCCCCGCTCTCCAAGACGCTGTTCCGCCTCAACAACGGCCTGCTCTATTGCAGTTGTACTCTTAATTTGTATATCGCGCAGCGGTACATTGATCATCTTCTGGGGGTAACGCTCAACCTCTCTGGTCAGTGCCACCAATCCCTTGCCGCGATCGACCACCTCGAACAGCACCTGCAGCGCCGTAACAATACCATCTCCTGTCGTCGTCCGGTCCAGACAGAGCAGGTGCCCGGATGACTCCCCACCAATGAGCCCTCCATGTCGCTGCAACATCTCCAGCACATAACGGTCACCCACCGCTGCTCTCATAAAGGGGATATCATTGCGGGAGAAGGCGTGTTCCAACCCCAGATTGGTCATCAAGGTGCCGACAACCGGCCCTTTCAGCGCCCCCTGCAACTGGCGAGAGCTGGCAATGATATAAAGCAGAAGGTCACCATCAATGATCTCCCCGCCACCGTCCACCATGATGCAACGGTCGGCATCACCATCCAGTGCAATCCCGATGTCGGCCCGATACTCCTTGACCCATTTGACCAGTTTCTTCGGGTAGGTCGAACCACTCTCCTGATTGATATTGAAGCCATCCGGTTCTGTTCCAACCGCAATCACCTCAGCCCCCAGCTCCCTGAATACCGAGGGGGCAGTGCCATAGGCGGCACCATTGGCACAGTCCACAACCAGCCTCAGCCCCTTGAGCGAGAACCCCATCGGCACACTGCTTTTGCAGAACTCGATATAGCGACCCGGCGCATCCTCAACACGCCTTGCCTTGCCCAGCCTTGCAGAGTCCACACAGTGAATATCCTGAGTCAGCAGCGACTCCACCTCAAGCTCCCATTCATCCGACAGCTTCATCCCTTCGGAGGAGAAGAACTTGAATCCGTTGTCATGATAGGGATTGTGCGATGCACTGATCACAACCCCTGCCCTGGCACGCAGTGTCCGGGTCAGGTAGGCCACGGCAGGGGTTGGCATTGGTCCCAGCAGCCCCACATCCATTCCGGCGGCAGAAAAGCCGGCCTCCAGTGCCGACTCGAACATGTATCCGGAGACCCGTGTATCCTTGCCGATCAGCACCATTCCATGGCCTTCACTGCCAAGAACCGTACCGGCCGCATACCCCAACCGCATTGCAAACTCGGGGGTAACCGGATCTTCCCCAACACGACCGCGAACCCCATCCGTACCAAAAAATTTTCTACTCAAAGCACACCTCCCTGTTCAGGCAACTGCATCAGCCCGGCACCCAGCAGCGCCTCCCTGGTCTCTCTTACATCGTGCACCCGCACAACCCGTGCCCCACGTGCAACGGCTGCAACCGCTGCACCAATACTGCCAAACAGTCGCTGTTCAACCGGCACCTCTCCAAGCAGCGCACCGATCATCGATTTCCTTGAAATGCCAACCAGCAACGGCGCCTTTAACGGATCAAACCGTCGTAAAGCACCAAGCAACTGCAGATTGTGCGCCAACGTCTTGCCAAAACCAAATCCAGGATCAATCCATATTCTGCTGCGGTCAATACCCGCTGTTTCACAGGCATCCATTCTCTGCCGCAGAAACTGCACGACCTCCTCCACTACATCCTGATAACGAGGCGCTTCCTGCATGGTCCCCGGTTCCCCCTGCATATGCATCAGACAGACCGTTGCATCCAGTCTGGCCGCCACCTCCAGCGCGCCCGGCTGTTGCAACGCCCTGACATCATTGATCAGTGATGCACCTGCGGCCACAGCCGCCTCCATCACAGCCGGTTTGCTTGTATCCACGGAAATCATCACGGCACTGTGATTACGGATTGCCTCAATAACAGGAATGACCCGTTCCAGCTCCTCCCCAGCGGTAACGGAGCCGGCGCCGGGGCGGGTTGATTCACCGCCCACATCAATGATCGAGGCCCCATCACGCTCCATAGTGAGCGCTTGCTGCAAGGCACGATCCACAGTCTGGTAACGCCCACCATCGGAAAAGGAGTCAGGCGTTACATTGAGTATCCCCATGATCCGGGGAAAACCGTACACAGTCATTGACACTGAAACCCAGGCGGTTACTGAAACTGCCCTCAGTGCAGGTTGTTGGCAGGGTCTCCTATCGGGTCGGGTTCATCACCAGAGTCCCCTTCGTCATTGGCCGCAGAGACCGAGGAAGAGAGGTCATCGTCATCTTCATCCGCATCACTCCAGTCCTCCGGCGGACGGGGTGTGCGCCCATCCATGATATCCTTGATCTGTCCTTCATCGATGGTTTCATAGCGAATCAGCGCATCCGCCATGACATCCAGCTTTTCACGATTCTCCCTGAGGATACGTTCCGCACGCTCGTAATTCTGGTCAATAACAAAACGAACCTCCTCATCAATCAGATGGGCCGTCTCGTCAGAAACCTCCTTATGCTTGGTGACGGAGCGCCCCAGAAACACCTCGCCCTCCTCTTCTGCATAGGAGAGTGGTCCCAGCTTCTCGGAAAGCCCCCATTTGGTCACCATATTGCGGGCGATTTCAGTTGCACGCTCAATATCGTTGGAGGCACCGGTGGTCACCGCATCCTTGCCGAACACCAACTCTTCCGCAATGCGTCCGCCAAAGAGGCTGGAGATCTGACTCTCCAGACGTGCCTTGCTATGGCTGTATCGATCCTCTTCAGGCAGGAACATGGTCACGCCCAAGGCACGGCCACGGGGAATGATCGTCACCTTGTAGACAGGGTCATGCTCCGGCACCGAAAGACCGACAATCGCATGACCGGCCTCATGAAACGCCGTCAGCGCCTTCTCTTCATCACTCATCACCATGGAGCGCCGCTCAGCCCCCATCATGATCTTGTCCTTGGCCTTTTCAAACTCGATCATATTGACCAGCCGCTTGCCGGCCTTGGCCGCAAACAGTGCGGCTTCATTGACCAGATTGGCGAGATCGGCCCCGGAGAAGCCAGGGGTTCCACGAGCCAGCACCTTGGGTTTTACATTCTTTGCAACCGGAACCTTGTTCATGTGAACTTTGAGAATCTGTTCACGTCCACGCACATCCGGCAGCGGCACCACCACCTGGCGATCAAATCGTCCAGGACGCAGCAGCGCAGGGTCCAGTACATCGGGGCGGTTGGTGGCCGCAATCACAATCACCCCGTCATTGGCCTCAAAGCCGTCCATCTCCACCAACAACTGATTCAGGGTCTGCTCGCGCTCATCATGCCCGCCGCCCAAACCGGCACCACGGTGGCGACCCACCGCATCGATCTCATCAATGAAGATGATGCACGGGGAGTTCTTCTTCGCCTGTTCGAACATGTCACGTACCCGCGAGGCACCGACACCGACAAACATCTCGACAAAGTCCGAACCTGAAATGGTAAAGAACGGCACCTTGGCCTCACCGGCAATCGCCTTGGCCAGCAGCGTCTTACCGGTACCGGGAGAGCCGGTCAGCAGCACACCACGTGGAATCTTGCCACCCAGCTTCTGGAATTTTCCGGGGTCTTGCAGAAAGTCAACCAGCTCGGAGACCTCTTCCTTGGCCTCCTCCACACCAGCCACATCGGCAAAGGTAACCTGCACCTGGTCTTCGTTGAGCAGTCTCGCCTTGCTCTTTCCAAAAGACATCGGCCCCCCCTTGCCGCCAACACCTCCCTGCATCTGACGCATGAAAAAGACCCAGACTGCAATCAACAACAGCATCGGGAACCAGGAGATGAAGATCTGCATCAGAATACCCTGCTGCTCAGGGGGCTGTGCATTGATCGCCACACCACTCTCAATGAGGTCTCCAATCAGGCCGCGGTCACCGGGATCATAGGTACGGAACTGTTGTCCCGAGGTGGTTACGCCATGAATGACACGCCCCTCGATCTCAACCCGGCTCACTCTACCGGCACGCACATCGGAAATGAACTGTGAGTACTCCATTCCCTTCTGATTGGTGGTACGGGGGCCAAAACTGTTGAAGACGGACATCAGCACCGTGGCAATGACCGCCCAAAGGAGGATATTTTTCATCATAATGGATAGGCTCTAAATTTCAGAGTAATTCTCTAAACTATACACGAGAACAGCATCATGGGGGCGATTATAGCGGAAATCAACCCAAACCCAGTCAGGAAGCCCCACCTGACCTCCGGCCATTCCGGTCCGGCGACTATCATGAAAACATAAGGCACTGAAATCCAACATTGCACAATGCCCCAACCATTTTCAAACACTCTATTCCATGGATTCAGGTTTGCTCGGGATGTGGATACAGATATTCCCACACGATTGGAAGTCACCCACCTCTTGGAAGTAAGAACGAATCTGCGTCGGGCAGCTACGGAGGTGCTCCGACAGCCCCCCCAAAATACAGTCCCAAAATGGTTATCCCGCAATCGTTCAATGATCCCAAAATCTCATAAACCCGGATATTCAGATCGGCAAGAGAGATATATCAGCGCATACCATGAAATATATCATGTACGGAAGGTCTGTCCCTGTTGGGGCCAAAGATATCTGGATTGGCCCTTTATTATCGTCTGCGCTTGACCTTTATTATTATCAATCTACCTTAATATGAAAAGCGCTCCAGAATATGAAAAGCGCTCCAGAGATTCTGTCCCATAAAACAGATAGGTCAATGGTGCTATGATTCATCAATCGAATAATCAATTTCACTATACTTAAAATGGCCCCCAAATCACCATCGTACCCTGCTTTCATTTTCCATCCAAGTGACTGGGTCTTGTCGACTGTGTACACGCCTAAGAAATATATTTATTCAAGTCGGAGTGCTCGTTGAATAACTACACAAAAGCCATTCTAATTATCAGCAATTTATTATTTTATAATTCATGTGCAGCAGAAAATAATAATATTGTTGCGGGATTCCCTGACCATTTCGCCCCCTATTTTTCATTGGACCATAATGGTCAGCCGCAAGGGTTTGCCATTGATGTATTGAATGAGATTGCAGACCAGGCGGACCTTGACCTGACCTATCGTACATACGACAGCTGGGTAGAGACAAACAATGCACTCAAAAAGGGGGAGATCGATCTGGTTCCCAACATGGGCATTACCGAGAAACGCAGGGCATTCGCACAGTTCACAAGCCCATTGGATACCTTCACCGTCTCAATCTTTATCAGGGAAAGCAGCACCCAAATCAACGCCATTGATGATCTCAATGGAAAACTGGTTGGCGTAATGCGTGACAATATTGCCGTTCGCCTGCTCAAGAAACATGAACTGATCAGAACCAAACTCTACACTACCTTTCCGGATGCACTGCTGGACCTGATCAGTGGAAACATCGATGGACTCGCCTATCCCGATACAGTCGTATGGAAAACAGCAAAACAGTCAGGACTGGAGCACCTGATTCAAACGATCAATCCTCCACTGGTCGAGGTAAAACGAGGGATTGCCGTTGGTAAAGGGAAAAACGAGTTGCACCAGCGGATAGAAGAGGTCGTCATCCAGTTTGTTCACACGAATCAATACAGGGAGATCTACCAGCGCTGGCACGGCATTGCACCTAAATACTGGACACTGGAAAGATTTGCCTGGGCAGCCACGGCCCTCTTTTTTACTGTTTTTCTGTCGATGTTGGTCTTTCGCTACTATGAGATCTCCCGTTACCCCGCCTTATTCACCAAATAACCCATAAAACAAGGAGGCGCGCCCTCTA